>JABDMC010000125.1 GCA_013001695.1 Akkermansiaceae bacterium | reverse complement strand
CCCTTCCGGCCGGGGGGAAGGGGGCCAGGTATAATACAATGGATATACAAATTGTCATTTTTTGCTGGTATTCAGAGAATCCTTTGTTTCACTGGGAGGCAGGTTGTACGTTCACCCCGACCGCCCGTGAAGAATTTTCCCGATACGCGCCTGACCGCCGGCGGCGCCCTGCGCCGCGGGATGACCCTCATCGAATTGACGGTGGTCATCCTCGTCTTCCTCATCCTGGTCGGGGTTTTGTTTGTCGGGGCGAATGGCTGGAAAAACGGAGCGGATCGCTCGGCCTGCATCATGAACCAGTACAAGGTGCAGGAGGGGGTGCGCTCGTTTGCGAACGTCAACAATATCGCCATGGGGGACGACACCTCGGCGCTGACCCCCCCGATCGACCTGGAGACGGCGGTGGTGGCGGAAGGCTTCGTGGAGTTCTACCCTTCCTGTCCCAGCGATGGCGTCTACACGCGCAATGGCAACATCATGCCCCCTCTCGGGCAGCTCTACATGACCTGCTCCCTGGCGGCCTCCAAGGGGCATGAACCCCGGGAAATCAAGGGATGGTAGACGGGTCCGGCCAAGGGGCCGGCCGCTCCCGGTGGCCGGGCGCCATGTCCAGCGGAGAGGCGTCACCCCCGCGAAATTTGCATATTCCGGCCCCCGGTTCGTCGGATTCGGGACATCCATCCCGCAGATCATCCATGAAGGCTCCCCATTCCCCCTCGTGCCGTCGCTGGGCGAATTGCCGGAGCGGCATGACCTTGCTGGAACTGACGGTGGTCATCCTCGTGCTGCTGGCCCTGATCGCGGCCCTCTTCGTGGGCGCCAATTCGTGGAAGAGCGGCTCGGACCGCGCCGGGTGCATCATCAACCAACGGCACGTCCAGAGCGCGGTGCGTTCCTACGCGAACATGCACGCCATCGCATTCGGAGAGGATATCTCGCCGGTCAATCTCGAGACCGCGCTGATCGCGAACGGCTACTTTGAGAACTACCCGGAATGCCCGGGGAACGGGATCTACACCCGGACCGGAAACGTGGTGCCCCCGTTGGGGGAGCTCTACATGACGTGCTCGCTGGCGGTGAACGCCAATCACGAGCCCAAGAATCCGGCGGACTGGTAAACGGCCCCGGAGGGAGGATCGCCCGGTGAGCGCCGCCTTACCACGGGCGAGCCGGGAGGGATTCCAGGCCCTGGAGGAGATGCCCGCCGAGATCGAGGCCGTTGTTCGCCCAGTTGTAGACGAAGTCGCGCCATGACAGGTCGGGGGAGGCCAGGCAGATGAGCCCCGAGAGAAGGACGACGTTGGCGAGGTAGATGATCGCGAGGGACAGGAAGGTGCCGTTCTCCTTCAAATCGGGCTGGTCGCGGGGAATGATCCAGAGCGTCCAGAAGATGTGGAACGACCATGTTCCGCCGATGAGGGCGAACAGGAGGCGGTCCTGGTAGGGAATGGCGACCACGAACGACAGGCCCGCCATGATGCCGAGGGCCACCACCGACCAGAAGGGGACGAAGTACGGGGAGAGCGCAATGAGGAGGTTGGACTTGTTGGTCACGATGTGCCCGCCGTCGAGACCGACCCGGAACCCGCTGACGCGCCCGAAGCACAGGTAGACGAACACGGCGTGCGTCAGTTCGTGACCGAGGACGTAGAGGTAGAGAAACATCGGCTGGAAAAGACGGGTCAGGAACCAGCCGGCGTTGATGACGAAGCCGATGGCGAAGTAGATGAAGGCGGTGGTCTTCCAGAAATGCCCCGCGAAGTGGGGGTCGGTCACCCGCTGGAACAGCGTGATGGTGGTGATGGCGCAGGGGAGCAGCAGGAGCACCCCGACGAGAATCCGCCCGAGGCGGCCCAGGAGGCCGATCGTCCCGGGCGGGGCGTAGCCGGTGCCCGCAATCGTGGACTGCATCGAGGTCAACCCCCGCCGCCGCCAGAGCCGCTGGTTGGTCCGCAGCCGCGCCCGCCGCGACGCTTCCCGGAAGGCGCTCCCCAGCGACGGCCTCTTCACGCGGTGGTTTCCGCGGCCCCCCAACTCCAGGTTCAGTCGCCTCCGCCCTCGTGACACGTCCAAGGGAGATACTTTATAATCAGGAAAACTTAAAGAAATTTTGGCGGGAGCCGGCGGGACCCGGCGGGAAGGGCCGAAAAAGCCCGCCTCCCCCGGGGGGAAGGCGGGCGCTAATGCCGCGAGGAAGTGGTCGGGCCGGAAGCCGATCAGGGCTGATCGCGCTCGAGGCGAATGCGAAGGAATTCGTGGCGGCTGACCCCCACGGGATCGCGGAGGCAGATGATGACGCGCTCGGTGCCGTCGGCATCGACGGTCCGTTCGCGGATTTCGACGAGGTCGGCGGCATCGACCCAGGCCCCGACATTGTCGGAGGCTTCCACCGTGGAGATCACGCCATCGGCGCCCACGAGGCCGCGGTATTCGATCCCGAAGTGCCGGCTGCCATCGTCGTCAGTCACGATGAGGGGCGTGACATTGGCGGCCTCGGCCCGGTCGGGGGTGGTGGCGAAGAAGTAGGACTTGAGGGCCTCGCCCTCGCTGGCATCGCCGAAGCCGTTGCGGAATCGCCAGGCGTCGAGCGGGTCGCCTTCGAGGCCCGGGACCTCGAACGTCGCGGATCCGCAATGGCCGATGTCCGTCTTGAAGACGAAGATGTAGCTGCCGGGCGTCAGGGTTCCGAGGTTGTAAACGTGGGCCAGCGGCTCGACCGGTCCGCCGGTCGACTCGATGCGGGCGTCGGCGAGACGCAGGAAGACCACCCCGAAGTTGAGGGCCACCGCATCCCAGTCATCGATGACCACCTGCGCACCGGGTTCCGAAATGATCTCCACGGTGGCTTCCCATTCGCCCTGGCTGTTCATCGCGACCGAGACGTTCACCCCGGGAGTCGGTGGCGGGGCGATCCGCACCTGGAAGCAGCCGAGGCGGCCGCTCTCGATGTGGTTGCCGTCGAGGTCCTTGATGTCCCCGGGATTGACGTAGACGCAGTAGCGGCCGTTGTCGGTGTGGTCGAAGTCCCCCCCCGGGCCGCTGATCTCGTAGCGGGCGTTGGCGTAGGTGCTGGGGTCGTCATCGGTGCTGGTGTAGGTGTTCTGCGTGGCCAGCTCGCGGTAGCCGTTGGGGCCCACGACCCACACCGGGGCATTCATGATGCACTCGTGGTTGAGCCCGGTGGGATCCTGGAACTCGAGGCCGAAGGGCTGGCGGTTGGTCGGCGCGGTGATGTTGCCGGCGAGGAGGTTCACGCTCGGCGGCATCCCCGGGACCTCGAACCGCTGGCACGCCACGGTCTGCCCGCGGGAATGCACGAAGAACTTGTAATGCCCCTGGTCGAGCGGTCCGAGGACATACTCGCACTTCACGAGGCGGATCGGGACCCCGCTGATGTGGGGGATCTCCTCGATGTCGAAGACGATGCCTTCCGGCAGGTTGGGGTCACCGGGCAGGGGGGCCGGGAGCGGCACGGGGGGCTCCGGGAACTGGAGGCACTCCACCGTGATGTTGACGTGGAATTCGTTGTTGCTGCGGCGCACCACCCCGCAGTCGGTGAGGACCTGCCCGGGGAGGAGGGCGATCACGACCTCCGAGAACCACGAGACGTTGCCCTGCGCGATGTTGATGTTGGTGACGTGCGGCAGCGGATCGCACCGCTCCGGCACCCGGAAGCGCAGCCGCGCCTCGGGTTCGCCGTTGAGGCAGAAGGTCACGTGATAGATCCCCGGCGGCAGGGCGCCGAGGTCGTAGCAGTTCTCCATGGGATCGCCGCTCGGCTCCTGGATGAAGACGACCCGCTCGGCGGTGGCGTCGATCTTGATTTCACCGGAGGCGCTGATGACCGGGGTTCCCCAGTCGGTGACGATGACGTAGGGATCGTCGATGTCCACCACCGCCGTGAGCTTCACGGTATCGCCGACGTCGACGCGGAGGTCGACTTCCGCCTCGAATCCCTGGTCGGGGACCCAGAAGGGCTGGACGTCGTAGACGAAGCCGTTGATGCGGCAGGCGGCGAGGTAGAACCCGCGCGGCAGGACGCCGAGGTCGTAGTCGAGGTCGATCGGCGGGGGCGGCAGGGGCGCGAGGATCGGGAGGGGGCCGTCGGCCTCGGCGTCGAGGAAGAAGACGTTCCCGATGCGCTCGACGCTTTGGTCCACGATGCGGTAGTGGTCGCGGAACTGGATGCGCTTGTGGGCGATGACCGGCTGGCTCGAAACATCGACGCGCAACTCGACGTCGGCCGGGATCGGCGGGTCGGGGCGCACGAAGAAGTCGTGCTGCTTCTCGAAATTGCCGTTGATGAAGTACTTCAGCCACCAGCCGCCCGGGGCGAGGGCGCCGAGGTCGTAGTTCAGGACGATGGGGGACGGCGGCGGGGCGTTCTGCGGGAGGATGGAGGGCAGTTCCGCGGTGGCGTCGATCTTGATGATGTGCCCGTCGATGACGACCTCGCCGGGGTCGGTGATCCGCACGTGCGGGTTGCGGAAGAGGATGGTGACCTCCGCATTCCAGTTTCCGGAGCTCGTTTCGCTGGTGACGATGCTGACGTCGGCCTCGAAGGTGTCGCCGCGCTCCACCCAGGTGGCGTCGGCCAGCGGGCAGCCGTTCAGGACGAACTTCGCGCCGTATTGTCCGGGATCAAGATCGCCGAGGGGATACTCGATGGTGACGATCTGCGGGACGGGCACCGGGGCGAACTCCGCGGCCGGCCCGAGGGTGTGGACCGGCACGGCCTTGGCCTCGAGGAGGAAGAAGTTGCCGCGGCGGTGGATGTCCCGGCCGACGATGGCGTGCGGCGTGAAGAAGGCGATCTTGACGACCGCTTTCGTGTTGGCGGGGTCATCCTGGTCGATGCGGATGCCCGCCTCCGCGATCGGCGGGTGGCAGCGGTCGATGATGAAGTGCTCGGCCGCGTAGGGGAAATCGTTCATCACGAAGACCCCGAGGTACCCGCCGGACGGGAGGGCGCCGACCTGGTAGGTGAGCGTGACCGGGGCGGGCCTGGGGGGCGGGGCGTTGCTCGGATCGGTCGAGAGGATCGGCAGGGGCCGGGCCTTGGCAGGCAGCACGATGCGCTCGCCGTCGCGCTCCACGTTGCCCGGCTCGACGCGGTGGGGAGTCTCGAACTGGATCACCACCGTGGCGGTGACGTTGGAGGGATCGGAGGGGTCGATGGTGAGCTGGACGTCCGCCGGGATGGGCGGCTGCCGCCGGACGCGGAACGGTTCCGTGTCGTAGAGGTGGCGGTTCATGAGGAAGGCCGCGAGATACTCCCCGGGGCGCAGCGGCCCGATCTCGTAGAGGAGGTCTTCTTCCGGGAACGGCGGCGGCGGGAAGATGGCCGGCACCGCGACCGGTTCGGCGGTGGCCAGCAGGAGAATGCGGTTGCCGACCCGCCGGATGTCCTGGCTCACGATCCGGAAGTAGCCGTCGAACTTCACATGCACCTTGGCCTGCACGCGGTCCGGATTGCTGGCATCGACGCGGATCTCGGCCTTCGCCGGGATGGGCGGGTCGTCGGGGTCGATGGCCACCTCGAAGCCCCCGAGGCGCCGCCGCGGGTTGCAGTTGCCAAGGCGGTCACAAACCGCATCGGCCGGCTGGACGACCGGGTAGAAGCCGTTGTGGGCCGCGGTCCACCCGCCGTCGGGCGGATCGATCTCGTAGATCGCCTTGACCTTGGTGCGGTTGTCGGAAAGGGGAATGACCTCCACGAGGCGGGCGCGCTGGGCTTGCCAGCTGCACGGGATGGGCGTGACCGCGTCGATGAAGAGGCAGGGGTTGAGGACCACGATGTCGCCGTCCCCGAGGGTCCGGACGTCGACCCCGGAGCGGTCCTTGTAGACCACCGCGAGGCGCTGCGGTCCGTTGAAGGGACGGGTGATGTTGCGCACCGAGAGTTCCGCGGCGGGCGGATCGTCGTCGACCGGCGGGTCGGGCGGGATGGTAAAGGACTTCGCACCCTCGTTGATGCCGTTGACGCGGGCGATGAAGGCGTAGGTCCCCGCGCCGAGCGGCCCGAGGTCGTAGATGTGGGTGAACACCGGGCGGATCACGGGGTAGTTCGCGGGAGCCTCGCCGCCGGATTCGGCGGGCGCGGGTTCACCGGCGAGGGGCAGCGGGACCGGCCACGGGTCCGGGTCGGGAAGGGGAAGCTTGAGGGCCGTGATTCCGGCCACGAAGCGGTTGTTGGTGCGCGTCACGGTCCCCCAGTCGACCTCCACGTGGGGGGTGTCGAAGAACATCCGGACGACCGCCTGGTAGTGGGGGACGGGCGTGGGGGCGGTGTTGTCCGGGGCGAGGGAGGGAGCGGGGACGCGGCGGATGTCGATGCGGACGTCCACGGGCTGGACCGGGGTTCCGGGATCCGTGCGGATCGCGCAGCGGAAGGCGCCGAGGAACTTGGCGGGCAGGAAGCGCCCCTCGTCATTGGCGATTTCACCGGGGGCGAGGCGCACGGTGTAGGTCCCGTTGTCATCGTTGGTCCAGTTCGCGGGGTCGGTCCCCGTGCCGGGCGGCGGGAAGAAGCGGTAGGTGGCGACCAGGATGGGATGGGGCTGCGGGACGGGGAAGACGTCATTGGTCCCTTCCGGCACGGTGGACAGCGGGAGGGGGAAGGGCACCGGAAGCCGCTCGAGGGACACGAAGGTGCCGCCCTGCCGGTATCCGTCCGGTCCGGACGCCACGATGTCGCCGTCGCCGATGGTGCTCTCATCGACCCCCAGGGCCCACGGAAAATAGAGCTTCACGTCGTGGTGGGGCTTCTGCTGGCGGATGTCGCCGGCCCGGAGAACCGGGCATGGTGCGGGATCGGGAGGCTCCGGAATGGGGATGCGTTCCAGCTCGAATCGTTCCTGGATGAACATGTTTGGCCCGTCCTCGGCGGGCGACGCGGCGGGAAGGAAGAGCGCGAGGACGGCGGCGATCACGGGAAGACCCCCGAAGGGAAGCAACTTGGATTTCATGAATTCAGACGATGGTTGGAGTTGGTGGGGCCGGAAGAGAGCGGTTCGTTGCAGGCTGGAAACTCCGCCGCGCCATCCCGCGATCAGCATCACGGGGGGTCGCCCGAGACCCAGCCGGTGCTCGGGGAGCGCGACGGAATTTCACTGGTTGGCTCATTGCCTGTAACCTGTTACGGCGGCGGAATTCCGACCCGGCAGGGCCGGGTTCCGCCTACACTCCAAGACAGACGGGCGAGCCGCGACTGCGTTACGGATAATGAGAACACGGCGCGATTTTGAACCGGTTCACGTTGCCGGCGGCGCGCCGTGGCGGCGGTTGCCTGGCGCGGCGTGCCGTTCGCATGAACGGGAAACGCGGCGGGGGCGCTGATGCCGGAGGGCCGGGATTGCTACGGCACTCAGGGAGTGGCGGTGCGCTCGATCCGGTAGTAGCGGCCGGCGGGCTGCCGGGTGGTGGTATCGGTGTAGGTCAGCGTCTGTTTCGGATCGATGCCGGTGAAAAAGGAGCCGGGAAGGTCGGTCCGCCAGATGCCCACGAGGCTGTTGGAGTACTGGATCTGGTAGTCCCAGCCGGGCTCGCCGGTAAAGGTCAGGACGGGGTATCCGTTGGGATCGAGGGTCACCGATTCCACGGTGGGCGTCGGTTCACCCACCGGCACCGCGAAGACGCAGAAGTCGGCGATCTGCATCCAGTTGTCGCCGTGGTTGGCCGCCATGGGGTCGTGAATCTGCCATTCAAACGCCACCGAGCCGAGGTCGAGGTCGTAGCCGGTGCTGGTGAAGGTCCTGTTCGCGAAGATGGTGGTCCCGAGGTAGAACGCCGACCACCGGTTGTTCTCCATGTCGATGTCGATGAAGATGACTCCCGGCGACCCGGGGACGTGCTGGCTCACCGTCTGGAATTCATTCACGCCGTCGAGGCGCCAAATCCCATAGTAAGGGCCCGGTTCGTTCACGAAGCGGAGGCCGCCGAGGTATTCGTTGGCGATGTTGAAGAAGCTGATGAAAAAGCTGTCGTCGTAGCCGTTGCGGGATGGCGCGATGGCGATCTGGGTGTCGACCTGGATGCGGGCCGTCCCCTCCGTGAAGGGGTCGTGGTCAAATCGCCGGTAGACGAGGACGTCCGTGGTGCAGGGGGTGTCCGGCCCGAGGTAGGCGGTTTGACCAAGCCCGTTCAGCTGGTCCGGGTCGATCCCGTGGACCATGCGCCCGGCATTGTTGGCGCACCAGTTCCACGGGTCCGGCCCGCAGAAGGGGGCGTTGCAGGGAGGCAGGGTGGCGGGCACCCCGGCCCACTGGTCGGCGCCCACCGGGAATTCGTCGAAGTTCGTATCAAAGAGTTCGCCTCCCGCGGCCGGGGGCAGGCCGGTGCAGGCGATCAGGATGACGAGGCACGCCGCTGCAACATGGGAGGGACTGCCGGAGCCGGGCGATGTTCCGAGCATGGCCCGAGGCTATCCGCGATTTCCGCGGGAATCAACCCGTTCCTGCCCTAATTCCGCGGGATTCGCGTGCGGCTTTTGGGGGGTGGCGCCGCTTGCGGATCGACGCCGGTATCCTCGACCCGCTGTGGTTCGAGGCTCTTCAGGAACTCGGCGCGGCTGATCAAGCCATCCCCGTTTTCATCGATGTACTGGAAGAGGGAGGTGGCGATGCCGGGAGTCGCGGTGTTGCTCAAGGCCACGGCGTTGATGGCGTTGAACTCCTCGCTGGAGAGGAACCCATCCGGTTCATCGAGGTTCCCATCGTCATCGTGGTCGATCGCGCTGGAGACATCCACTTCCGCGAACCGCTGGAGGCGGCGCTGGCGGATCAGGTCGCGAATCTTGGCGCGGGCCGCCGCTTCCTCCTCGGGGGAAACCCGTCCGTCGCGGTTGGTGTCCCACCGCTGGCGAAACGTCTCGTGGCGGTTGCGGCGATCGGCGGCCATGGCCTGCCGTTCTTCCACCGACAAGTTCCCGCTGCCGTCGGCGTCGTAGATGGCGACGCTCGGGGGCAGGAGCCCGTCGCCCATGACGCGGTGCGGCGCCGCCGGCGGGGCGGGCGGGGTCGGCTCTGGCGTGCCGTCCCCTTGCGCCCACGCCACCGGGGAACCGAGCGCCAGGAGGGCGCCGGCCGCCATGGTGGTGATGGATGCTCTGGGCATGAGAAAACGGAAATGGAACCGCCGGAAACGTCGCGTCAATCCTTGCGACTTCAATGAATCAGACGCTCCCCGAACGGATTTGTTACAGTAATGTATCATATTCCAGAAATTTTTACCGTTCAAAATGGGGATCTTCCCCGGCGGGGCGGGGGGCCCCCGGCGGGTGGGGGCGGATCGGCCTCGGGGGGCGAGGCGGCGGGTGGCTCGGAAGAGGATTCGGGCCCTTCGCCGCCCTGGGTGGAATTGTGGAGGTCGCGTTCGAGCCGTGAAATGACGGCCGTCCACCAGACGTCCTTCGCGGCCTCGGCGAGGTCGAGGTCGGCCTGCTGGCCGGCGTCGAGGAGATCGTAGATCTCGCGTTCCGCTTCCCGCCGGCTGATGGGAGTGACGAGCCCGAGGCCGCTGCGTCCGGTGATCCGGAGTCCTTCGTCGTAGTGCGGGGAGGAGCGGGCCAGGAGGGGGAAGGCGAGGGCCTGCTGTTTGCGATTGAGGTGCAGCTGCTCGGTGAGGTCGGCGAGCCGCTTGTGGGCGGCGGCCTCGACCAGGGCGGCGCGTTCCACCAGGAGGGGGTCGCCACCGGGGGCCTCGACGGCGCCGAGCAGGACCGCCATGCGCACCCGTTCGGATTTCGACGACGGGGACGAGTCCCCGGGAGCCTCCTGGCCCGGGACGGCGGTCGCGGCCCGCGCCCCGGAGGCCGCCCGGCCCGGCGGGGAAGCGGGCGGCTGGCTGATGATGAACGCCGCCACGGTCCCCGCCACGCAGAAGGTGGTGAGCCCGAGGATATAGTGGGCGTGTTTCATCGGGGGGGCGGTTCGTCGTTGGTCTCGTTCCCTTGGGCGGGGCCGGCTTCCGTGTTGAGGTCCGAGAAGCGTTGTTGGATCACCAACTGCAGCCGCTCCCCGTTTTTCCGGAGGAGCTTGCGCTGGCCGGGATCCAGTTTCGGTGCGATCCGGTCCTGGAACTGAAGCAATAGCAAGTGGTACTCAAACATGGCGCGCTCCTTGGTGTCAAAGACTTCCTTGGCGGTGGCCCGCAGGTCGTCGCGAATCAGGCGTTCCTGCTCGGGCGAGAGCCCGAGGGCGGTGCGGAGGGAGGCGAGGGTTTCCTCCTCGAAGGTCATGACCTCCACGGTGGGCGGCGGGGATGCGGCCGGGGCCTGCCGGGAGGCCACGAGGTGGCCGAGGCCGAACCCGCACCCGAGGATGACCACCATGGCCACCGTGATGAGCACGTAATCTTTCAGGGCGGCACTCACTCGGTGGGATCGGCGGGAAATTCGAGGGTGGGCACCGGAAGGAACTGCGCCCCGCGGTCGGGGGCCGGGAAGGCGAGGAGCGCCAGCATCAGGACGGCCGCGGCGGTGCCGGCGCCGAGGAGCGAAAGCCGCCTCCAGATGACGAGGCCGGGATCGGCGCGGCGGGACCGCGCCACCACGCGGGTCGCAAAGCCGGGGGGCGGGGTAAGGTCTTCCGGCGGGAGCGGATCGTTGACCCCCGCGTCGCGCAGGGCGGCGGAGACCTTCGTCCAGTGGGAATGCGGTTCGTTCATGATTCAGGAGGTCGCGGGGTCTTGGGGGTGCGCTCGAGGTGCTGGAGGGTGGCGGCGAGCTTGCGGCGGCCCCGCATCGCGGTGACCCGCACCCGCGAGGCGCCCCAACCGGTGAGCTCGCATACTTCCGCGACCGACTTTTCCTCGAGGTCGAGGAGGCGCACCACCATTTGCTCGCGCGGCTTGAGCGCCGCGAAGAGGCGTTCGAGGAGGTCGAAGGCGAGTTCCCGGCCGCCTTCGCGCCGGGGCCGTGGATCGCCCGTGAGGGCGCGCTCGAGGAAGTCGGACTCCTCGGCGCCCATCTCGCCGTAGGACATGACCCGCCGCGACTTCTGCCGGCGGAGCCGGTCGTAGCAGGTGTTCAGCGTGATGCGCGACACCCAGTGCTCGAAGGGCTGGCGGGCGGAATACTGGTCCATGCGGCTGAAAATCTTCATGAAGACCTCCTGGGTGAGATCCTCCTCCGCCTCGCTCCGCGGGAGGTGGTTGCGCACGATGGAGATGACGAGGGGATAGAGCATGTCGACAAGCTGGCGGGAGACGGCGTCGTCGCCGTTCCTCACCGCATCGAGGATTTCCGGGGTGATCTGCTTCTGGCCGTCATCCATCGAGGCGGGGATCTCCCGGGAATGCTGACGCACCAAGCCTCAAGGCGTTACAGAAAAATGCCCCCCGCCCGGAAATCGGGGGCCCTGGCGCGGCCCGCCCCCTGGTGCGGGGCGGGCGCCGGGGAAAATTCAATTGATTTTACAGTAAAAAGTTATTGATGATCAAAGACCTTCCATTATATCGTGAGGTTCCATGACTGCACCCGTCACCCAACAACAACAAGCCAAGCTGGTCCCCTTCATGGGGCCGCCCTCGGAATGCTTCCTGGACCCCACGGTCGCTCCCGCCGGCGGGAGAGGTCTTCCGGCTCTTCCCGACCAGGATGCGGAAGTCCACGCCTGCGAGGCGTCGCCGGACGGCGATGAAGTTCGCATCGTGATCCCGTGACGGGAGAGGCGGCGATCCGCCGCCCGCCACGAGCGCCATTCCTCGCGGACCTTTCCGTCAAGTCCTCCGCGCGAGGCCCCGGCCCGCCGGCCGCGATGCCGGTCCGGGGCGCGACGCCTCTTCAGGCGCGTCCCACGTAGGACCCGTCGCTGCTGTTGATCTTGAGGACATCCCCCTGCTTGACGAAGAGGGGGACCTGCACCGTGATGCCGGTTTCGAGCTTCACGGCCTTGGTCGGGTTGTTGGCGGTGTCGCCCTTGATCCCTTCCGAGGACTCCGTGACTTCCAGTTCCACCGTGCCTGGCAGGCTGATGGACACCGCGGTCCCCTCGATGAAGAGAACCTCGACCGGCATCCCTTCCTTCAGGAAGTCCTTGGACCCCGCCACGATATCGTCCTCGAGGGTCGTGGTCTCATAGGTCTCGAGATCCATGAAGTGGTAACCGGACGGGTCGGAGTAGGAGAACTCGAGGCTCTTCCGGTCGGTCTCCACGATGTCGACCTTCTCCCCCGAGGCGAAGCGGATCGTCTTCGTCTTTCCGGAGTTGAAGGACCGGATCGTGGCGGCGATGAGGGCGTTGCCCTTGCCGGGGGTGCGGTGCTCGATGTTCAGGACGACGCCCATGTCACCTTCGTAACGAATGCATTGTCCCCGGTTCAGTTTGGTTGCGACGATGGCCATGGTGGTAGGGATTTGAGATGTGAAATTTGAGATCTGAGATTCGAGATCTGCGAATCGGGAGCGCCTCCGGAGGGCGGAGGAGATAGGGGAGGATGGGGCCGGGGTCAATGCCGGAGGTGCCGTTGAGGCGTCCGGTAAGGCCTCGGCAGGCGGGGCGCCCGCCCTGCAACACCCCACGGGTTGCGGTCGACGCCTGTGGGAAAGCCTTCGGCAGGCGGGGCGCCCGCCCTGCAATACCCCACGGGTTGCGGTTGACGCTTTTGGAAAGGTCTCCGGCAGGCGGCACCGCTCGGTGGGCTAGACGATGTTCAGGCGGGCGAGGTCCTGGGAGTCGACGAGGCCGACGGGTTTGCCGTTGGCGATGACGACGATGTCGTCGATGCGCTTGTCGCCGATGACCTTGATGGCTTCGGCGGCGAGGTGGTCGGCTTCTATGGAGACCGGGCCGGTGGTCATGAAGTCGGCCACGGGGCGTTCGCCGATGGCGGGTTCTTTCTGGAAGGCGCGGGCGAAGTCGCCGTGGGTGAAGATGCCGGCGAGGGTGCCGTCGGGATTCACGACGACGGCGGCCCCGGAGCGGGCCTTGGACATGGCGGCGATGGCGGCGTGCACGGAGGCCTCGGGAGGAACGGTGGCGAGGTGCTCGCCGCTGCGCATGATGTCGGAGACCTTGGTGAGGAGGGCCCGTCCGAGGGAACCACCGGGATGGAACTTCGCGAAATCCTCTTCGGTGAACCCGCGGGTCTCGAGGAGAACCATGGCGAGGGCGTCGCCCATGACGAGCATCGCGGTGGAGGACGAGGTCGGGGCCAGCTTGAGCGGGCAGGCCTCGCTCCCCACGGAGGTGTCGATCACGACGTCGCTGTGCTTGCCGAGGGTGGAGGAGCGGTTGCCGGTGAGGGCGATGATCTTGATGTCGAAGCGCTTGAGGAAAGGGAGGAGGTCGACGAGTTCCTTGGTCTCGCCGGAGTAGGAGAGGGCGAGGACGGTGTCGCCGTCCGAAACGATCCCGAGATCGCCGTGCAGGGCGTTCTGGGAATTGAGGGCCACCGCGGTGGCGCCGGTGGAGTTCAGGGTCGCGGCGATCTTCTTGCCGATGTTCCCCGACTTCCCGACACCCACCACCACGATCTTGCCCCGCGACTCGACGGCTTCCCGGAGGATGTCCACCGCGGCCGTGAAGGATCCGTCGAGGCGCCCCAGCATGGCTTCGATCCCCTCAATCTCGGTGCGAATGACAGCGGCGGCTTTAGCGAGATGATCCATCGAGCGGCTGCGTGCAGCCTATCACATGCCGGCGTCCCGCGGTGAGAAAAAACGCCGCGCGCCTTCCCGCCGGCATGGATCCGCAGCCGCCGGGACGGGACCGCTTCCCCGGTGGCCGGATTCGGTCTTGAGGGCATGTGAGCAGGTGATAGGTAGGGTGGTGATGAAGACAAGGGGGATCATTTTTCTGGGAGTCCTGGCGGGCATCGCGGCCACCGCGGTTGCGGATGACTGGCCGCACGGCCTCGGACCGGAGCACGCCTTGACCTGGCGGGAGGAGGGCGTCGCGACCGGCCGCCCCGAGGACGGCTGGAAGGTGGCGTGGCGGGCGAAGACCGGCTGGGGCTACTCCGGGCCGGCGGTGGCGGACGGCAAGGTCTACCTGACCGATTACGTGATCACCACCGGGGAGGTGATGAACAAGCCGAGTGCGCGGGTGAAGCTGACGGGCAGCGAGCGGGTGCGCTGCTTCGATGCCGCCACCGGGAAGGAGCTCTGGGCGCACGCCGAGGACCGCGACTACGACCTGTCCTACCCGGGCGGGCCGCGGGCCGTGCCGACCATCGCGGACGGCAAGGTCTACGTGCTCGGGGCCATGGGGCACCTCGCCTGTCACGATGCCGGGTCGGGGGCGGTGGTCTGGAAGCGGGACTTCGTGAAGGACTACAACGCGACGGTCCCCATTTGGGGATTCTCGGCGCACCCCCTCGTGGACGGGGACACCGTCTACTGCATTGCGGGCGGCCCGGGGAGCGTGGCGGTGGCCTTCGACAAGGAGACCGGGGAGGAGAAGTGGAAGGCCCTGAGCGCCGCCGAGCAGGGCTACTGCCCGCCGACCATCATCAACTACGCGAAGACCACGCAGCTCATGATCTGGCACCCGGAGAGCCTGAACTCCCTCAACCCGGAGACCGGGGCGCTCTACTGGTCGATCCCGTTGAAGCCGAGTTACGGCATGGCGATCATGGCGCCGCGCCGGTCGGGCGACAAGCTGTTCGCGAGCGGGATCGGGAGCGTCGGCGCCCTCATGAAGCTCGAGGACTCCGAGCCGTCGGCGACGATCATCTGGCGCGGGACACCGAAGACCGCGGTGTACTGCGCGAACAGCACGCCCTACATCCTCGGCGACGCGATCTACGGATCGGACATCCGCAGCAGCAGCCTCGTGGCGGTGCGCATGAAGGACGGCGAACGTCTGTGGAGCACGCGGGTCCCGACCGTCGGCGAGGACGGCCCGGAGCGCGCCGGCCATGGGACCGCCTTCCTCGTGTATCACAAGGGCAACAAGCAGTTCTGGATCTTCAGCGAGACCGGCGACCTGATCCTCGCCGAGCTGTCCCCGGAGAAGTACACCGAGATCGCGCGGCAGCACGTCCTCGAGCCGACCAACGAGGCCTTCGGCCGGAAGGTGGTGTGGAGCATGCCCGCCTTCGCCATGAAATCGGCCTTCCTCCGCAACGACAAGGAACTGGTGCGGGTGGATCTCGCGAAGTGAGCGCCGGACCGGGCGGGCCGGCCCCCGGGGGGCGGGGGGCGCCGGGGCGAATTCGCCTGAAATCGGATAAGTGGCGGCCGGGGGCGGCGTAGAACTCCCGCACTTCATCGATATCCAGAACCATGAACCGAATCGTCACCGTCATTCTCGCCGCGGCTGCCCTGGGCGCCGGGTCCGCCCTCGCCGACCATCACAAGAAGGGAAAGGGGGAGGTGGACCTCTTCAACGGCAAGGATCTCACCGGGTGGACCATCAAGAACGGCACGGCCACTTACCGGATCGAGGACGGGGCCATCGTCGGCAAGACCGCGGAGGGCAGCCCGAACACCTTCCTTTGCACCGACAAGCACTACGGCGACTTCGAGCTGACCTTCGAGGTGAAGGTCGATGACGAGCTGAACTCCGGCGTCCAGATCCGTTCCACCGACAAGGGCGCCCAGAAGGGCGGCGAGGGACGCGTCAACGGCCCGCAGGTCGAGATCGAGGCCAGCGGCGCGAAGGGCGCGGAGGCCGGATACATCTACGGCGAAGCCTGCGGCGGCTGGATGACCCCGAAGGACAAGCTCAAGCGGCACAAGCACTTCAAGGACGGCGAGTGGAACACATACCGCATCGTCGCGAAGGGCCCGCGCATCCAGACGTGGATCAACGGTGAGATGATCTCGGACCTCGTCGACGAGGAGAAGTTCAAGTCGCACCCGAAGGGGTTCATCGGCCTGCAGGTTCACGGGATCGGCAAGAAGA
The DNA here is from genome assembly GCA_013001695.1 of Akkermansiaceae bacterium. Taxonomy (GTDB): domain Bacteria; phylum Verrucomicrobiota; class Verrucomicrobiia; order Verrucomicrobiales; family Akkermansiaceae; genus Roseibacillus_B. The sequence continues at coordinate 11,090 of JABDMC010000125.1, read as the reverse complement.
AGGGCCCCTTCGAGGTCCGCTGGCGCAAGCTGAAGCTGCGCGAGATCAAGTAGGCCTGCGCCCTGCGCTCGGGCGCCACGGTTTCCGCCGTTTCCGCTTCCCCGGACCCCCGCTCTCCCCGACAATCCCCCTTCCCGGCCCGGCTTGCCCATCGTGGTCCCGTGACGGCGGAATGAGGGTCGGGAAGGCCGTGAAGGCCGTGAAGGCCGGCGCACGAGGAGATTTCCCGCAGTCATATGGCACCCAAGAAAGACATGAAGCTCCGGCGAACCGCCATCTGGACGATCGGGATCTGTTCCTGCCTCGCGGGGGCGATCGGTGCGGCCGAGCCGGCGGAGGAGGACCTCGAACTGCTTCGTCAGAACGGCATCGCGACCGAAACCGGAGGCGTGGTGGCTTACCTGGATCGCCTCCAACCCGATCCCCGACGGCAGGCGGAAATGGCGCGGCTCGTCGAGCAGCTCGCCGCGCCGGCCTTCGCGGACCGCGAGGCCGCCTCCAAGGCGCTTTCCGTCGTCGGCGAGGCGGCCCGCCCGCTGCTGACCGAGGCCGCGCGCTCCGATGACCCGGAGGTGCAGGCGCGGGCCCGGAAGATCCTCTCGCAGCTCGAATCGGGATCGCAGCTGCGGCAGTCGTTGCTGCTGGCGGCCTTGAAGATCCTGCGCGCCCGTGGCGACGCCGGGGCGGCCCCGGCCATTCTCGCCACCCTGGCGTCCCCCTGCGACAATCACACCGGCGGGTTGGCCACCGAGGCCCTGTGGGCGAGTGCCGCTCCGGTCCACCTCGACCTGTTCGCCGGCGCCCTCGATCATGAGGACCAGCGGGTGCGCGCCGCCGCCATCGTGGCGCTCGAAGCGGCCGCGGGCGCCGATGCCGTGGCACGCATTACGCCGCTCCTGGACGACCGGGAGGCCGTGATCCGGCTGGCTGCGGCGCGGGCCCTCATCGACCGCAAGCCGAAGCGGGCGGTGGAGGTCCTGGTCGCGCTGGCGGGGGAAAACGACGGGGAACCGGCCTGGCAGGCGGATGCCCTCCTGCAAATGAAGACCGGGCACAAGCTGGCCCTCGACGGGGCGGGAACCATCGGCGGGGGATGGAAGAAGTGGTTCGAGAAGGAATTTGCCGCCGCGAAGCTCGACACCCGGCTCGGCGCGAAGCGCCACGACCTCGGCGCCGGGCGCGGCGTCCTCGTGGAAACCTTCGCCCGCGGCGCCGATACTTTGGCTGCGGGATACGGCCGCTTCCTTTACGAAGCCGACAACGACGGCCCGGCCAGGGTCGCCGACGGCCAGTTGCGCCTCGACGGCGACAATCCCGAGGGCGACCAGCGCCTCGCCATCACCTCGCAACGCATGATCGGCCGGGACCGGTGGCCCGACCGGCTCGAGGTGCGCGTCAAGCTCGGCGGCGAGGAGGGAAACAACTTCGGCTGGCACCTGGGAGTCTCGGTGGGCCGTGTCAAAACGCTCTTCCATCCCGGAATGGCCCGGGGCTACTTCCGCGCCGAGACCACCGACGGCCACGATTATATCCTCCCGAACGAGGACATGAGCTTCGTGCCGGCCAATGGCGTGATGCACGAGATGATCATCAAGGTGAAGCGCACCGGCGCCGGGGCCGACTTCGACGTCACCGTCAACGACGGCAAGGGCGGAAAACCGCACCGGAAGGAGTTCCAGGTCACCCCCGAGCAACTCGGCGATTTCGACCGCATCGGGCTCGAGCGCAGCGGCCGCACCGGCGCCGACGCCGTCTTCGACTCGATCTCCATCCGCCTCGAGCCCTGACCGCTCGGGGTTTACCCGGTTTGTTCATGTGAACAAGCCCCGAGGGGCGGGATTCCCGGCCCGCGGGGGGGCTCATTCACCTGCCCGCGGTCGGTTAGGCTCCTCCGGGAATTTTGGCGAAAAGGCGGTCTCCCGCCTGCGTATCAACCATGCCGCGGAGGTGGGACCATGGTCCCGCCTTGGCCCGGCGGCCCCTGGCCACGAAGCATGATACCGAAGGACGCAATCAAGGTTTCCGGTCTCATCGCTGCGATGACCCCCGCCATCACCGCCGCCATGAGCATGCCGGTCTTCGGGAGTTGCATCGGCCACCGCCGGCAGGGAACCTCTGGAAATTGAGCAACAGAACAAAAAGACACGAAACGATGAGAATGAAGACGATGACAGGGATGTGCATGGCAATGATCGCCATGGCAATGGGGGCGTCGATCGCATCGGCGGCCAAGAAGGCGGCGCCGGAAACGCCGCTCACCGGGCCTGGGCAGAAACTTGAGACGCGCTATGCCGGTGATCTCGAGAAACTGCGTGCCGAACTCACCGCCAGGGTGCCGCAGAACGACAAGGCCAAGGCCGAGGCGCTGAACAAGTTCCTCGCCAGCGACGCCCTGGACGCCAAGCTCGCGCAATTCGTCGTCCTGCACGAGGCCACGCCCCGCGGCCTGGCGGAATTCGCCCAGCAGGGGCGGGAGCAGGCGGCCCTGGTCGACAAGCTGCTGGCGGACGCCGATCTCATGAAGCAGATGCTGGTGGCGGACGGCGCCGCGGGCGGCAAGTACGGCCGGGCGATGGAAATCTACACCGCCATCCAGAAGGCGAGCGGCAAGGCCGCGACGGGTGTGTTTCAGCGGCTGGCGCTCGCCATCAGCCTGGAACATGCCGTCCCGATCAAGCAGGCGAACCCTGCGGACCGGACCGACGGCCCCGAGACGGTTGACCCGGTGAAGCGCTACCTGCACTACGAGAAGGCGCACCTGGACGGGGAACTGGACCCCGCGTTTGACCGCCTCAGTGCCTGGGACCTCCGCATGGTGGTTGACGGGGAAGAGCCCGACGAGACCCTCGCCTGGGGGCGCGAGATGCTCCGGAACTACCGGCCCGACCACATCTTCAACACGAACTACGGCTGGCGCTACGTGAATATCGTCGGCACCGACGTCAAGTACGGGTCGGGGGACGTCAAATACGACCGGCCCGAGCTGCAGAGATATCAGAACATCCTCATGAACGGCGGGGTGTGCGGCCGGCGCGCGTTCTTCGGCCGCTTCATCCTGCGCGCCTTCGGGATCCCGACCACCGCGCGGCCCAGCCGCGGGCACGCCGCCCTGGCACACTGGACGCCCAAGGGCTGGGTCGTCAACCTGGGCGGAGGCTGGGGTGCCGGCTGGACCAAGACGCGCTACAAGAAGGACGTCGACTTCCTCGCCACCACCCAGGCCCGCACCAACCAGGAGGCCTTCCTGAAGGTCAAGCGGGCCCAGTGGGCCGGCGATGTCCTGGGGGAACAGCGGACCTACGGGGAACACGACGGGGCCCCCGCCTACTGGCACGACGTGGCGCTCCGCACGCAGCGGGCCATCATCGAGGAGGCCAAGGCCGTGACGCTCGAGGCCCTCGGCGAGGACCTCGGCGAAGCCAACGAGCCCACGGTGGCGGAGGCGGTTCTCGCCTCCCCGGTCACCCCCGAGGACAAGACGATCAGCTACAGCCAGGACGGCGTCATCACGATCCCGGCCGCGGCCTACACCAAGCCGACCGGCAACACCCGGGAGGTCGTCGCGATGAAGAGCTTCGGCGGTGGTCTGCAGGTCTTTCTCCCGCGCTTCTTCCCCCAGGGCCAGACGGTCCTGCGCGGCGGCACGTGGAAGTGCGACACCGGCGTCTGCACATCCGGGTCGCGCCTCCTCAGCGGCGGCTATGGCCGCTACCACAACTGGGGTCTCCGGGCGGCCATGACTCCTCCCAGCGACCGGGAGAAGACGCCTCCCGAAGTGACGCTCGACCTCGGTGACGGGGTGACCCTGGAGATGGTCTACATCAAGCCCGGAACGTTCGTGATGGGAGGCGAAAGCACGACTGACGGCAGGTTCGAGTGCGTCGAGGTGCCCAAGCACGAGGTCCAGATCACCAAGGGATTCTACCTCGGCAAGTACGAGGTGACGCAGGCGCAGTATGAAGCCATGATGGGCTCGAATCCCAGCAGGTCGACGAAGGCCCCGGACTGCCCGGTGGACAACGTCGCCGAGGCGGACGCGGTGAAGTTCTGCGAGAAGGCCGCCGAAAAGACCGGATTCGAAGTCCGGCTTCCGACCGAGGCCGAGTGGGAATACGCCAGCCGCGCCGGCCGCGACACGAAGTGGTTCTTCGGCGACGATCCCGCGCGGTTCGGGGACTATGCCTGGTTCAAGGACAACTCGGGTGGCAAGTCGCATCCGGTCGGTCAGAAGAAGCCCAACCCGTGGGGCCTCTACGACATCTACGGCAACGTCTGCGAGCGCATCTCGGACAAGTACGCCCGGAACTACTACGCGATCAGCCCGAAGGTCGACCCGACCGGGCCGAGCCAGGGGACGAAGTCGCGCTTCGAGTACGAGATCACCGTCCCGCGGTCGGGCGATTACGCGCTGACGGCGCAGGTGGTCACGGCGAACTACGGTCAGCGGCTGAACGTCTCGGCGAATGACAGCGGGTCCGAGACCACCATGACGATGCCCTTCACGGTCGGGAAGTGGCGGGAATCGGAGCCGGTCACCATCACCCTCCGGGAGGGCGAGAACACCCTGCGGTTCTCGCGCAACCAGCCGCCGCAGTACGGACTGGCCATCAAGTCGTTCACGTTGAAGCCGGTGCGTTAGCCGGCGACGAGCCGCCGGGGACAGACGAGCCGGGAGCAGCGATGGGACTCGGCGGCGGAACATGAGGGGGCGGGGGACCGGAGCGCACCCCGCCTGCTCCGTTCCCGGCCCCTGCCTTCCAACCTGCGGCCGGAAGCCGCCAAAGAACCAAGCATGAAGCACATCACGATTGGCGTCGCCACGGCGGCCGCCCTGGTCTTTTCGCCCCTCTCATCCCGCGCGGCGGCACCCGAGGCCGAGGGGCCCCGGGCCTTGGCGATCGAGCTTGGCGCCCCGTTCCACGACCACGCCGTCCTGCAGCGCGGGATGACCGTGCCGGTCTGGGGATGGAGCAAGCCCGGGACGAAGGTGACGGTGAGTTTCGGAGGGCAATCGAAGACGGCCACCGCCGGCAAGGACGGGAAATGGACGGCGGAGCTGAAGGACCTGGAGGCCAGCTTCGAGCCGGCCGAGCTCGTGATCGAGGAGTCAGGAATCGGAGGTCAGGAGTTAGGGAAGAAGGAGACCCTCACCGGCATCCTGGTCGGCGAGGTGTGGATGGCTTCCGGCCAGTCGAACATGCAGTGGATCGTGGGGAAGAGCCGGGTTTCCAAGCTGGCGGCCGAATTCGCGGCGGAGCACGAGGGAAAGGTGGCGCCGATCCGCGAGTTCCAAGTCACCTCGGTGACCTCCCAGCTGCACCCGATCAAGAAGGCGACCGGTGCCTGGAAGAACGGCGACTACAACAGTTACAGCGCCATCGCCTTTGCCTTCGCCCACAAGCTCCACCAGGAGCTGAAGGTGCCGATCGGCATCCTCAACTGCTCGTTCAGCCAGACCGCCATCCAGGCCTGGGTCCCGCGGGAGGGGTTCGCCACCGCGGAGGATGACTACAGCAAGGCGATCAACCTGACCTGCCTGCAGACCGACCCGACGACGCCGGAGCACAAGGAGGCGTGGGGCGCCTTCTACAAGTCGCTCGAAGACCAGATTGCCGCCAGCGAAGCGGCGATCAGGAAGGGCGAGGAGGCGCGGGAAATCAGCGCCCCGGTCCCCGGGAACCTGAAAAGCAACCGCGATGCCAGCTGGCTCTTCAATGGCCGCCTGAGCCCGGTGGTGCCCTACGCCATCCGCGGCGCCATCTGGAACCAGGGCTACGCCAACATGGGCGAGGGGCTGCCCTACTACAACAACCTGCACAGCCTCGTGCGCGGTTGGCGCACCGTCTGGGACAAGCCCGAACTGCCGGTCTACTTCCACCAGTTCTACAGCGCCGGGATGAAATCCCCCGGCAACGAGGTCAACAAGCCGAGCATCAACCCGACCGCCGAGATGCGTCTCGGGACCTGGCTGGCCCGCGACATCCCCCACACCGGCATGGCCTCGCAGATCGATGTCAGCGGAGCGATCCACTACCAGTGCAAGGCGGTGCCCGGCCAGCGGCTCGCCCTGCACGCGCTCAAGAACCAATACCCTTCGACGAAGCTCACTTCGACACAGCTCAGCGCCGGCAGGGCAGGTGGCAAGGCGGCGGAGCTCGTCACCGACGGCCCGATGTTCAGGTCCTACACGGTCCAGGACGACAAGGTGATCATCGAGTTCGACCATGCCGAGGGCGGCCTGGTGGTGGCCGGGACGGCCTACAATGCGATCGAGCGCCACGAGGATTCGACCGGCTACGCCGACCCCAGGGTCATCCCGAACGGCGACGACCAGGTGAAGCTCTTCTTCCTGGCCGGCGAGGACCGCGTCTGGCACCCGGCCGGCATGAAGATCGACGGCGAGAAAGTGATCGTCACCTCGCCCGGAGTGAAGAAGCCCCGCGGGGTCTCCTACGGCACCGGCGAGATCGGTTGGCAGCCGAACCTCTACAACAAGGCACTGCTGCCGATGACTCCCTTCATCTATTTCGACAACGAAATGGTCACCAGCAAGACCTGGCCGGATGAGAAGCTGGTGGTCGCCGGGGAGACCATCGACCCCGCCACCGTCGGGAAGATCTATGAATACCGCAAGATGCCGCTGCTGAGCGTGCAGTTCCGCGACAACGCCGTGTTCCAGGCCGGCCAGCCGGTCACCATCTGGGGATCGACCCGTCAACACGGGGAATGGCAGAGCACGCCGGAGAAGGGCGACTGCAAGGTGCACTTCGAGTTCGGCCCGGAATCCGGCCCCGCCGCCATCAAGGAGGTCATCGACGTGACGCCCGAGATGGCGGAGTGGAAGGTGACCCTGCCGCCGATGAAGGCGGGGCCCGAGCCCCACACGTTGAAGGTGCATTTCACCATCGACGGCGAGATGGTGCACAAGCGGGTCATCCCCGGCATCGTCTTCGGCGACGTCTGGTGCGTCGTCGCGCCGGTCGGCAAGTTCCAGGTGCCGGCGGTCCAGCCGTCCGGCCGGATCGTGCGCATGATCCAGAACCAGTCGAACCGCGACGGAAGACCCGATCCCAGCCGCTTCAGCATCTGCACCTCGCGGACTCCGAGGGTCCTGGATGCGAACGGCAAGCCGAGCAATCGCCTCGCGGCCTACTGGAAGGATGCGGAAGGGTTGGCCGCCGCCATCGGCAACCGCATTTCCGCCAAGAACGGCCGCCCGGTGGGCATCATCTACCTGAAGGCCAAGAAGGACATTCCGCTCAAGAACTGGATCGCCCCGAGCTTCCTCAAGGACGCCTCGAGCCTGATGCCGGACTACAAGACCATCGGCAGCAAGTACTTCGACAACCCCTACTACCTCGCCAACGTGCGGCGCTACATTGCGGATTGGAAGAGCTACTGGGGGGAAAACATCCCCGCCATGATGAAGAGCCAGGCGGTGCCGGACGGCAGTTCGTGGGGACAGCTGCCCTCACCGAAGCCGGAGCTCGGCGATTCGACCGCGACCTTCGAATACAACGTCTACATGCACTGCTTCACGCCGGCGGCGCTCAGCGGCATCGTGTTCCTCACCGGGGAGGCCATGGTGGCCGACGACCAGGGCGCCAACTTCGGCCCCGAGATGACCGTCCTGGCGGATAGTTTCAAAAGCCGCTTCAGTCTCTGGAGCGACAACGTGGACATCCCCCTCATCTACACCGTGCCGGGCAAGTCTCTGGCCCCGAAGATCACCCGGCCGGAAGGCATCAAGGGCAAGAGCACCGCGGTGGAGATCGGCGACTGGATGGAGCTCGGCGGGGTGTTCGAGGCGGTGGTGAAGTAGTCCGGTTCGGCAAGTGAACCGGAGGAGGCGGGGACGAGGATGACGGGGAAATGCCCCCGGCATGTCCACTTGGTGTGAAAATGGCGATTCTCCAAAATCTTCGCTTTTTGCTGATTTGGGCGCAACGATTCCCGACACTGCCGTCAGGAAGCCCATATGGAAACGAAACCTTCCCGGAATTGCCCGTCCTGCGGCACGCTTCTCGATCAGAATGCCGACAGCCTCGCCGACGGCCTGTGCCCCCGCTGTCTGCTCGCCGGGTCCCTTCACACCACGATTCTCGGACATCCGGGCGCATCGTCACCCCCTCCACTTGAAGAGGTCTCCGCGGCCTTCCCGGACCTCGAGATCATCGAACTGATCGGCCGGGGCGGCATGGGGGCGGTTTACAAAGCTCGCCAGAAATCCCTCGATCGCCTCGTGGCCCTCAAGCTCCTGCCCCAGTCGCTGGCCGCCGACCTGGAATTCGCCAAGCGTTTCGAGGCCGAAGCCAAGGCGCTCGCCACCCTCAACCACCCGAACATTGTGACCGTCCATGAGTTCGGGCAGCAGGGCGGTTTCTATTTCCTCCTCATGGAGTATGTCGACGGGCCCAATCTCCGCAGTTTGCTCACCGACCACCGCCTCAGTCCCGACGAAGCCCTCACCATCGTCCCGCCGCTCTGCGAGGCCCTCGAATTTGCCCACAAACGCAACATCGTCCACCGCGACATCAAACCTGAGAACCTGCTCCTCAATACCGACGGTCAGGTCAAGATTGCCGACTTCGGCATCGCCAGGATCCTCGATCAAGCCGGCACGGACCATGAGTCGGAAAAGGCCGCCGGCACTCCCGCCTACATGGCCCCCGAGCAACTGGACAGCCCGCACGCCATCGACACCCGGGCCGACATCTACTCCCTCGGGGTCGTCTTCTACGAGATGCTTACCGGAGAACGGCCGAACCACGATCTCACCCCGCCCTCCGGGAAGAACCCCTCCCTGGATGTCCGCTTGGACGAGGTCGTGCTAAGGGCGCTGGACGCCAATCCCGACTTCCGCTGGCAGTCCGCCAATGAACTCAACAGCGAGTTGCAGACCATTCTCACCGAGCAGTTGGGAGAGCCCAAGATCACGCCACCGGCGAAGCTCCCCCACAGCACCCCGAAGCGGGCATGGGTCGCCTGTGTTCTCGCGGTGGCATCCATCGCCATTCTCGTGGCCTCCTTCTTTGTCCGTCACCACGTCGTGCCGGTCTCGGAGGCCGAGCACGAGGTGGCGATCAACCAATGGTTCGAGCACCTGGTGGAAAATGCGGACCTTCAGACACGCATCAAGGAACTCGATGCCAAGCAAGCGAAGACCCCGGCGGATCGGGAGTTGAGGGAAACGCTCTGGGATCAAGCGACCGATGATCAAAAAGGTTGGGACGGGCTAGAGCTCTTCGGCGCGCTCAAGGGCGTAGTCGGGCCTCCCACTTTCAATTACTATGAAGTCCATACCTTGGCGAACTGGATCAGCGGGATTCTCGGAGGCGTGGCCCTGATTCTCGGGCTCAGGCATCTTTCCTGGCTTCGCGGTCAGCAAGAGCCGCTGCCCGCCCTGGTGGCAGGCACGAGCGGCGCCTCACTGTTCCCCTTGTTCCTGATGTGGATCTTCATCCTGAAGGCGAATTTCAAGATGAGTCCCTCGGTGAATTGGCACTACCACTTTGGCCTTCCTGCCTTGGCCCTCGCTGCGGCCATCATCATTTCGATTTGGACCGTGCGCCGACTCCTGGCATGGACCCGTAACCGACGAAGCGCTCCTTCGTTCAGCGTGGCCGGGATCGCCGCCATCGTGCTGATCGCACTGGCCATCGCCATTCCTTTCACGGCGGCAAGGCAAAGCTACCGCACTTCCAGTCGGGAACTTGTCTCTCAAAGCATTGAGCTCGAAAGGTCGCATCAAGAATATATCCTCCATCGGATGGCCAGCGATCGGAAGACGCCTGGAGAGGAGAAACTCAAGGAGGCTCGAAGCCAATGCGAGGCTTACGCCAAGATGTCCCAAGCCTCCAAACTTCTCACTGCCAGGCCCATCAAGTTGATGATGCCGAAAGGACCTGGACTCTTCGAGTTTCTGATCTGGTCTCCCCTTGCCCTGCTCGGCGCCTTTGTCCTTCTCTCCTTCAGAAGATTCCGCACCCGCCGGTCATGAGCGATCACTTTTTCACGACCCAATGGACCCGGGTGATCGCCGCCAAGGGCGAAACTGAGGATGCCCGCCTCGCCCTCAGTGAACTCTGCGAGGCCTACTACGACCCGGTGGTCGGCTTCCTCCGAAAGGAGGGCCGCAGCGAGGACGACGCCCGCGAACTTGCCCACGGGTTCTTTGCATGGCTCCTCTCTCGCGATGCCCTTTCCTCCCTGGAAGAGGATCGCTCCCGCTTCCGCTCCTATCTCCTTGGGGCCCTGAAACACTTCATCACGAACCAGCGTGAGAAAGCGTCGGCTCAGAAGCGGGGAAGCCAGGTCACGCATTTGAACATCCAGTCCGCGACCGACACCAGCCCCGGCCTCGACCCTGCCGATCCCCTTGGCGTTCCGCCTGACCGGGAGTTCGACCGTCAATGGGCCCTCCACCTGATCCGGCAGGCCCTCGGCGAACTCAAGACCGAGTGGACCGAGGCGGGCAAGGAGCAGGAGTTCCTGAACCTCCGTCCCTTCCTCGACGGCAACGCCTCGCACGGCGATCTGACCAGCCTCGCGGAGCGAACCGGGCAGAATGAAAACACCCTGCGCTCCCAGCTTCACCGTCTCCGTCGCGCCTTTCGCAAGCGACTCAAGGCTCAGGTTTCCCCCACCGTGTCCTCCAGCCAGGAGACCTCGAACGAGCTCAACACCTTGGTGGATTCCCTCAGGCCCCGTTAGCGTGGTTCGAGGGAGCACCGCGGTGGAGTCGAACTGGTTGAAGCGTGACGAAGTGCTTGAGACGGTGGCGAAATGGGGGTTTCGTTGGATGCCAGCGCTGTGTAGAACGGATCGGCATGAAGAGAGGTGTCTATGGATAAATTGAACAAGCGCGAGTTCCTCAAGATCACATCTCTGCTCGGAGCGGGAGCAGGGGCGGCCGTTCCAACCATGGCCGCCGCAGCCGGGGACGCATCCACCCCGGCGGCCGTCCCGCCGCTGGGGAACCTGCTCGACGCGAATTTCACATCCAACTCGGGCCGGAATTTCGGGTCCCAGGTCATTCATCACGGCGAGCAGAAAGGTTTCCAGGTCACCCCAATCAGCCAGGACAAGGC
>JABDMC010000121.1 GCA_013001695.1 Akkermansiaceae bacterium | reverse complement strand
GGGGTGTCGCGAATTCCGAGGCGATGGGGTGTCGCGAATTCCGGTGGCGATGGGGTGTCGCGAATTCCGGTGGCGCCTTCCGCCCCGGCAGGGGCGGCACATGAACAGCCGCGGGTGACAACCCGCGGTAGGGTGGTGGCGGTGAGGGGCGAGCCCCGGCAGGGGCGACACAGGCCGTCGCTCGCGAGCCACCCGTTGTGTCACCCCTCCCGGGGTTCGGGCGTTCGTGGCCCGTCGATTCCGCTGGCTTTCGCCAGCGGCTAGGATGTGTCGCCCCTTCCGGGGCTAGGGTGTGTCGCTCTTCCCGGGCGATGGTGTGTCGCTCTTCCCGGGGCGATGGTGTGCCGCTCTTCCCGGGGCGATGGTGTGTCGCTCTTCCCGGGGCTCTGGGGTGGCGCCGCTCCCGGGCGCCCCAAAACTGTTGCAGGAAGCGCGGATCCGGAGTGAACTCGCGATGAAGGACGCGTGGCTGGATCTGACGATTACGGATTTGTTCCCGGTAAAGACCGGCCCGCCATCGCGCCGCCCGCCGTCGACTACGCGCCGCCGCGTCCCCGGTCCTACTCCCCCCGCATCGGCCTCGTCGGGGCGGGGGGGATCAGCGAATTCCACCTCAAGGCCTACCGCCGCGCCGGCTACGGGGTGGCCGCCATCGCGGACCGGACCCTCGCCAAGGCCGAGGCGCGGCGCGACGAGTTCTTCCCGGAGGCCGACGCCTGCGACGACTACCGGGCGCTCCTGGCGCGCGACGACATCGAGGTGGTGGACCTTACCCCCCACGCGGACGACCGCCTCCCGATGATTCGCGAGGCCCTCGAGGCCGGGAAGCACGTCCTCAGCCAGAAACCCTTCGTCCTCTCGCTGGACGACGGCGAGGCCCTCGCGGATCTCGCCGAGGCGAAGGGCCTGAAGCTCGCCGTCAACCAGAACGGGCGCTGGGCGCCGCACTTCAGCTACATGCGGAACGCCGTGGCGGCCGGGCTCCTCGGGCCCATCACCAGCATCGATGTCACCATGCAATGGGACCAGACGTGGATCGCGGGCAACCCGGGATTCGAGAAGATCCGTCATCTCGTCCTCTTCGACTTCGCGATCCACTGGTTCGATTTCGCGGCCGGCCTGATGGCGGACCGCGAAGCGGAGCGCCTCTACGCATCGGAGCGGAAGTTCGCGGAGCAGGTCTTCGGGCCGGCGGCCCTCGCGGCGGTCGTCATCGACTACCCCGGCGCGCAGGTCCGGATGGGCTTCAATGCGCACACCACCCGCGGCGAGGAGGACGTCACCACGGTGGTGGGAACCACGGGGACCCTGCGCAGCCGCGGCCCGGGGCTCAACGACCAGCCGCAGATGGAAATCTCCCTCGAGGACGGCGAGGCGCGGGTCCCGCTCGACGGCTGCTGGTTCGAGGAAGGATTCGAGGGGGCCATGGGGGAATTGCTCTGCGCCATCGAGGAGGATCGCGAGCCGCTCCACGGGGCCCGCGGCAACCTCAAGTCACTCGCCCTTTGTTTCGCCGCTCTTGCCAGCGTCGACGCCGGGCGTCCCGTTTGTCCCGGGGACCGGCGACTTGTATCCGGGGTTTGAACGGACCTTCGGCGCCGTGGCCTCCTCCACCTCCGGCTTCTTGACCTCGGGCGTCGTGACGGCGGGCGTCTTGACGGCGGGTTTCTTGACGGCGGGTTTCTTCACCCGCGGCCTCCGGGGGGCGGGCTTCTCCGCCGCCGCCGTTTTCTTTTTCGCGACGTCTTTCGCCTTCGCCTTTTTCGCCTCGGCGGCGCCTGCCACGTTCACCGAGGCGCTGGCGCGCATCTCGCGGCCGTTCCGGAGGTTCTTCTCGCCGCCAAAATCGTAGCCAAAGGCGGCCAGCGTGAACTTCACGGTCTCACTCGACCCGAGCTTCGGCGTCCGGAACTTTCCGGTGATGTAGATGCTCAGGCGCGGTTCCTTCCGGTCGCCGTCCACGACGAGTCGGTGCGTCGCGCCGCTGGTGGTCATCTTGACGGTGGAGGGCGAGTAACCGACCACTTCGAAAACGCGGGGAAGGTACAGCCAGGCACTTCCCGCGCCACCGGAGTCACGCACCGTCATCCGGAATTTGTATTCCGAGTCCGCTTCCAGATCGAATAGCGGGCCGCCGTCCTCGCCGGTCCAGGTCTCGGACGGGGGATTGCTCATTCGCTCGATATCGAGCCCCGGACCCGAAAGCGAAAGGCTCACCCTGGGAGCCTTCTTGTCTTCCTTCGGAATCGTCACCGGTTCGCTGATCACGGCACAGCCGGAGAGAATGACGGCGGCCAGGGCGGCCGCAAGGCTTGCGAATTTCAGATGGCGGACGTTGGGGGCATTCATCGCGTTCCAGTATATGCGGCGATGCTGCTAGGAACTGGCGGTTTGACAACCACAAATTGCCGTTCCGGATTTCCCGTGAAAGCGATGGTGGGACGTGACGCGTAGGAGGCGCATGCAGAACGGCGCGATCCCCGTTTGGTTGCTGCTGGGGAGCATCCTGGCGGGCGCGGCGGGCGCGGAGACCGCCTGGCCGGGATGGCGGGGGCCGCGGGGCGACGGGACGAGCCTCGACGAGGCGGTGCCGTTGAAGTGGGACGTCGCGGAGGATCTCGCCTGGAAGACGAGGTTGCCGGGATCCGGGCATGCCACGCCCGTTGTGTGGGAAGATGCCGTGTTCCTGGTGGCGGCGCGGGACGAGGAGCGGGTCCTGCTGCGCCTCGACCGGCGCACCGGGAAGATCGATTGGGCCGAGACGGTGCTGGAGGCCCCGCTCGAGGGGAAGCACCGGAAGAACAGCTTCGCTTCGAGCACCCCGGCGACCGACGGGGAGCGCGTCTACGTGAGCTTCCTCGACGGCGAGAAGATGTTCGTGGCGGCCTACGGCTTCGACGGCGGGAAGTTATGGGAGGCGCGGCCCGGAATCTTCTCGAGCGTCCACGGCTATTGCTCGAGCCCGGTGCTGTGGAAGGACAAGGTGATCATCAACGGCGACCACGACGGGGAGGCCTACCTCGTGGCCCTCGACAAGACCACGGGAAAGACGGTCTGGAAGACGGCCCGCCCGAACCGGAAGCGCAGCTATTGCACGCCGATCATCCGCACCATCAACGGCCGGAACCAGCTCATGCTGTCGGGGAGCATCTGCGTGGCGAGCTACGATCCGGACACCGGGAAACAGCAGTGGATCATCGACGGGCCGACCGACCAGTTCGTGGCGTCCCTCGTCTACGACGGCGAACGGCTCTTCATGACCTGCGGGTTCCCGGAGAAGCACCTCATGGCGATCGACCCGACCGGCAACGGGAACGTCACGGAATCCCACGTCCTGTGGCGCAGCCTGAAGGATCCGGCCTACGTCCCGAGCCCGGTGGTGGCGGGACCGTTCTTCATGGTGGTCAGCGACAGCGGAAAGGCGAGTTGTTGGGATGCGAAACGCGGCCGGCGCCATTGGGTCGAGAAGATCGGCCGCGAGCACAGCGCTTCCGCGGTGGTGGTGCGCGGGCACGCCTGCTTCCTCTCGGAACGGGGCGTCCTGACGGTCATCAAGCCGGGAAAGAACTACGAGGAGGTGGCGGTGAACGTCCTGGGCGAGGACACCTTCGCCTCGCCGGTCATCACGCACGGACAGTGGCTGCTGCGGGGGAGCGAGCACCTCTTCTGCATCGGCGCCGCGGAGTAAGGCGGGGTGCGCAAGTGGCCCGGATTGGACAGGTATGGCCCTCGACTGCGGCAAGATGCCTCAAGAACGGACTGCCGCGGGACGCGGCAGCCACCTCCTATTGGCCGAGGCGGGCCGAGGCGAGTTGCCGGTCGGCGTGCCGCAGGCGGCGGCTGAGATCGCGCGCGAGGTTCATCATGATCATGCGGAAGATGTCCGGCCGGCGGCGGAAGATTTCGTAGAGCCCGCGGTTGGTGAGCTCGAGGGTGGTGGCGGCCTCGACGGCGACCACGGAGGCGGACCGTTCCTGGGTGTCGAGGAGTTCCATTTCGCCGAAGGTCTCGCCCCGCCCGAGGGTGGTGAGGACGTTCTCGAGCCCGGCGTCGTCCGGCGCGTCGCGGCGGATCCGCACCTCGGCCTGGCCGGCGGTGATGATATAGAGACGGTTCCCGCGCGACCCTTCCTCGATGACGCGGGTTCCGGCCGGATACGATCCCTCCTCGAAGAGGTCCGCCACCGAGGCGAGGGCCTCCGGTTCAATCCCCCCGAAGAAGGCGAAGGCCGAGAGATCTTTCAATACCGCGGTCATGCTCATCATCCGCTGATCATAACGGAAGCCGTTGTGAATATCGACGAAAATGGAGGGATGGTGCGGGGTGGAATGCCCCGGATGGGGTAGGCCGGGGCGATTTATGTGAATTTTGGGGATGCCAGGCTGTCCAACACCATGGAGCCTGCCAAACCCTCCCCAATGCCATGAAATCGACCACCGTGAAGATCCTGATTGTGCCGCTGGTGACCCTGTTCGCCCTGACGGCCTGCGAGCCGCCGGAGAATGCCGCCGAAAAGGCCGCCTTGGAGAAGCGGGTCGCCGAACTGGAGCGCGAGAAGGCCGAGATGGCGCAGGCGGCTGCCGAGGCCGCCCTCGCCGAAGAGCGCGAGGCCCTCGCCGCCGAGCGGGCCGCCATGGAAGTGGAACGGGCCGCCCTGCAGGCTGCCCTCGAAGCCAGCGCCCCGAAGGCGATTGTGGTCGAGGAGGACCCGGAGGCCGCGAAGCTCGCCGTGGAGGTGACGGACGTTCCGGCCGGCGAGTTGTCCCACCAGTCGCATGAGGGTCTGGCCCGGATCGCGGCCCAGGTCCTCGGCGAGGTGGTCGAGAAGGTGGCCGAAAAGAAGGCCAGGAAGAACGCCCCGGCACGGCCGGCGGTGGCGGAGGTCCTCCGGGCCGAGCCGGTGGGAGACGATGATTTCGGAATCTTTTACGCCAACCTGCAGAACTACGGGTCGTGGTTCCAGACGACCGACTACGGTTACGCCTGGCAACCGGCGGTGGTGCGGACCGATCCGCAGTGGCGCCCGTACACCCGCGGCCATTGGCTCCACTCCGACCAGGGGTGGACGTGGGCCTCGGACGAGCCGTTCGGCTGGGCGGCCTACCACTACGGCCGGTGGGCCCTGCTGGAAGGCGTCGGCTGGGTGTGGATTCCCGGCGAACAGTGGGCCCCGGCGTGGGTGACGTGGCGCCGCAACGACGACTACATCGGATGGGCGCCGCTTCCCCCGGAAACCCTCCACAATCGCGATTGCGCCTACGATACGCGGGTCGACCAGATCTACTCGGTGGCCCCGTCGTGGTATACCTTTGTCCCGGTGCGGTCGTTCGGCCAGCCGGTGCGCCCGGTGTGCGTGCCCGCCGAGCAGGGCATCCGCATCGCGATCACGACGCGGAACGTGACGCGGATCTACAAGAAGAGCGAACGGGTATATGTGGCCGGACCCGACTACAAGTGGGTCAGCAGCCGGCGCGGATCGGCGGCCCCGACGTGCAAGCTGGCGGCGGTCGATCACCGCACCTTCGGGCCGCGGCCGATGCGGAATCGCGTCGCCGGGAACCGTTACGAGGTGTGCGCGCCGAAGGTGAACGCGGCGTGGAATGCGGCGGTGCGACCGGCGGCGGTGACGAGGAACCTCGGTCGGGTGACGGTGGTGCGCACCGGCGGGGCCGTGGACCGGAGGGCCCTCGAGCACTACTACCACGAAACCCTGGAACGCCGGGAGCTGGCCCGGCGGGTGGCCGCCACCGAGCAGGGACGGCGCGAACTCATGCGCCGCCAGATCGCGATCAAGCGCGCCGAGGAACTGACCCGGGCGGAGGCGCAACGGTATCACGAGCAGTGTGCGCGGGAAGCGCAGGAACGCGCCAGGCAAGAGGCCCTCGCGAAGGCGCGCGAGGTGGAGGAAGCCCGGCGCCGCGCCGAGGACGAGCGCCGCGCCGCGGAGCGGAAGCTGAGGGAGGAACGCGAGCGGCAGGCCCGCATGACGAAGATGGAAGCGGAGCGGCAGGCGGAACTGCAGCGCCTTGCGGACGAGAAGCAGCGGGCCGAAATGATGGCGCGGGAGGCCCTGGCCGCCAAGGCGGCCGAAAAAGCGGCCCGCCAGCGGCAGGAAGAGGCTCTCAAGGCGCAGATGGAATTCCGTCGGCAGGCCGAGGCGGAACGCGTGAAGGCCGAGGAACTCGAGCGCCGGAAGGCGGAGGAGATGAAGCTGCAGGCCGAGGCGGAACGCAGGAAGCAGGAAGAAGCCATGAAGGCGCAGGCGGAGGCCCGCAAGCGCGCCGAGATGGAGCGCGCGAAGGCCGGGGAACTGAAGCGCCGGAAGGCGGAGGAGATGAAGCTGCAGGTCGAGGCGGAACGCAGGAAGCAGGAAGAGGCCATGAAGGCGCAGATGGAGGCCCGCAAGCGCGCCGAAATGGAACGCGCGAAGGCCGAGGAACTGAAGCGCCGGAAGGCGGAGGAGATGAAGCTGCAGGCCGAGGCGGAGCGCAGGAAGCAGGAAGAAGCCATGAAGGCGCAGGCGGAGGCCCGCAAGCGCGCCGAGATGGAGCGCGCGAAGGCCGGGGAACTCGAGCGCCGGAAGGCGGAGGAGATGAAGCTGCAGGCCGAGGCGGAACGCAGGAAGCAGGAAGAAGCCATGAAGGCCAAGCGTCACGCCGACGAGGTGCGCCGCAAGGCCGCGGAAGAGATGCAGCGCAAGCAGGCGGAAGAACTGAAGCGGCAGAAGGAAATGGCCGAACAGGCCAGGGAAAAGGAGGCCCGCGGATCAGGCCTGGCGGAACTGAAGCGGCGCGCCGAAGAACGCCGGGCGGCCCTGCGCGAGAAGATGCGGCAGAAGGACGAGGAAGCCGCGCGCAAGCGGGCCGAAGAGATGGCCAGGCAGGCCGCCGCGAAGGCCAAGGCCGAGGCCGAAGCGGCCGCGAAGAAGGCCGCCGCGGAAATGCAGAAGGCCCGCGAGGAGGCCGCCGCGAAACAGGCCGCCAAGGAGATGCAGAAGGCCCGCGAGGAGGCCGCGAAACAGGCCGCCGCGGAGGAGGCCCGCAAGGCCAGGGAAGCCGAAAAGGCCGCCCGGGAAGCCGCCAAGGAAGCCGCGAAACAGGCCGAAGAGGCTGCCAGGGAAGCCGCGGAAAAGGAGAAGGCGAAGCGCAAGCAGAACGGCCGCGGCGCCGCGGCCGGACGCGGCAAGAACGGCCGCGGCGGCTAGGCTCCCGCCCGATTTTATCCCCGGCCGGTCAGTCCGCGGGCTGGCTGTCCCACCACGTCTTGTTCGGGACGAATCCGGGGTCGAGGAAGCGGGCGTGTTGCTTCTCGAGCCGGGGGAGGCGCTTCGTCCTGATGTCGATCTCCTGCCGCTTGTGCTTCTCCGGGTCGAAACGGTCGTCCGGCCGGGGGATCTTCGCGCCGGTGTTCTTCAGCCAGAGCTGGAGTTCGCGCCGCATCGATTCCACGCGATCGGGGTGCCGCGCGGCGAGATCCGATTGTTCACCGGGATCCTCGATGAGGTTGTAGAGCTCCACGCGGCGGTCTTCGAAGTAGAAGATGAGCTTCCAGTCGCCCCGGCGGATGATGGCGGACGGTTCCCCGCCCTGGTTGCCGTAGTGCGGGTAGTGCCAGAAGAGCGGACGGTCCGGAATGCCGCCGCCCTTCAGGACCGGAACCAGCGAGACCCCGTCGCGGTGTTGCTTCGGCAGCAGGTCGAGGCCGGCGAGATCGAGGATCGTCGGGAAGAAGTCGGTGCCGGTCACCGGGATGGCGCTGGTGCCGCCGGGCTTCGCCACGCCGGGAGCCTTGATGTAGTACGGTTCCCGGATGCCGCCCTCCCACTGGCGCCCCTTTCCGCCGCGGTAGGGGAGGTTGCAGGTCGCGAAGGCGTCGCCGGAGGACACCCCGCCGTTGTCGGATGTGAAGATCACCACGGTGTTCCCCGCGAGGCCGAGGTCGTCGAGGGTCCCGAGGACGATGCCCACCGCGTCGTCCATGGACTCCATCATCCCGGCGTAGATCGGGCAGTCCTGGACCTGCCGGACCGGCAGGGTGCGGTCGATCTTGAACCGCGGGCCGTCGTGCGGGTCCTGCGCCGCCTTCCGGCGGTACTTGTTCCAGAGGGCCTCGGTCGTCTGGATCGGTCCGTGCACCGAGTAGAACGAGAGGTAGGCGAGGAACGGCCGGTCCCGGTTGTCCCGGATGAACTGCGCGGTGTCATTGGCGAGGCGGATCGGAAGGCTCTCACCGCGCGGCCCGTCCTTCATCTTCGGATTCTTGAACGGCGCGAAGAAGCCGCCGGGAGGCGAGCCGCGGTGGTGGCCGCCGATGTTGATCTCGAATCCGTGGTCCTCCGGGAAGGAGCCCTCGTCGCCAAGGTGCCACTTGCCGGCGAAGAAGGTCCTGTAGCCCGCGGCCTTCAGCGCTTCCGCGAGCGTCGTGTCGGCATGCGGCAGATGGGGCCGGTACTCGGGGGGGAGCACGCGGTCGTTCCGCTTCCACGCGAGGCCCGTCTGCGCGCCGATCCAGTCGGTGATGCCGTGGCGCGCCGGATAGGTGCCGGTCAGGATCGAGGCGCGGGACGGCGAGCAGACCTGGCAGGTGGCGTACCCGTGGGTGAAGCGCATGCCTTCCTTCGCGATGCGGTCGATGTGCGGCGTCTCGTAGTAGGTCGACCCCTCGACGGAGAGGTCCTTCACCCCGAGGTCGTCGGCCAGGATGAAGACCACGTTCGGCTTGCGCGGGGCGCCCGCCGCGGGCGGCTTCTCCTCGGCGGCGGCGGGAAGGAGCAACCAGGCGGCGGCGAGGGGCATCAGGAGGCGGGTCATGGGGGAAGAATACGGCCCTCCGGCCGCCGGCTTGCAGGGAGCCGCGCGCGGGGCGGGGGCCTCCACCCCCCGCCGCGATTGACAAGTCGGTGAGAGAGGGCAGGGTTTGGGCCTGTAAAATGACGACCATGATGAGAATTGCACTGATTTCGGGGATGCTGGCGGGCGCCGTGGCGAGCGCCGGGGCGGACAACTGGACTTCGTGGCGGGGCGATGCCGCGGGGAGCGGGGGTCTCGGCAAGGGCGGCGCCCCGCGCGAGTTCTCCGCCGAAAAGAACCTCCTGTGGAAGACGAAGCTCCCCGGGGTCGGCTGCTCGACCCCCGTGGTGTGGGAAGACCGGATCATCCTGACGTCGGAAGACGGCGACCAGGATTGCGTGGTGGCCTACGACTGGAAGGGAAAGGAACTCTGGCGCAAGACGCTCGGCGCGAAGCGCCCGGGGCGCGGCCAGCGGGTCGGAAGCGGCGCCAACTCCTCGCCGGTGACGGACGGCAAGCACGTCTTCGTCTACTTCAAGTCCGGCACGGTGGCGGCGCTCACCCTCGACGGCAAGAAGGTCTGGCAGACGAATCTCATCAAGAAATACGGACCGGACACCCTGTGGTGGGACCAGGGGACCTCCCCGGTGCTGACCGACGGGCATCTCGTCATCGCGGTGATGCAGAACGGGCACGCCGAGAAGGAATCACCGGAAGCGCGGCCCGACTCGTCGTTCCTCGTCGCCTTCGAGAAGGAGAGCGGCGACGTGGCGTGGAAGACGACCCGGCAGTTCAAGCTGACGATGGAAACCGGCGACGCCTACACGACGCCCCACGTCCTCGACATCGACGGGAAGGAGACGGTCGTCACCTGGGGGGCCGACCACCTCACCGGCCATGACGCCGGGACCGGCGAGCAGCTCTGGATCTGCGGCGGCTTCAACCCGAACCAGGAAAAGTACTGGCGGGTGATCGCCTCGTCGACGGTGGCCAACGGCATCTGCGTGGTCCCCTACGGCCGCGCCGGGTTCATGGCGGGCATCCGCATGGGCGGCTCCGGCGACATCACGAAATCGGCATGGCTCTGGAAGCGCGAACTCGCGGGCACCGACGCCGCCAGCCCCGCGGCGCGCGACGGAAAGGTCTACCTCCTCGTCGACCGCGGGAAGAAACGCGGGCGCATGGAATGCCTCGATGCCGTGACCGGCAAGACGATCTGGGAGGAGAACCTGCCGAAGGGCGTGGCGACCTACTACGGGTCGCCGCTGGTGGCGGGCGACGCGCTCTACTGCCCGCGCGAGGACGGATCGATCATGACGGCCCGCATCACGAACGACGGGCTGGAGGAGATCCGGGAGAACAAGCTCGGGGAGACCGTGATCTCCTCGCCGGCGGTGGTCGACGGAAAGCTCCTGATCCGCGGGCGGGAGCACCTCTACTGCTTCGGCGAGTCCTGAGCGGGGTGCGGCGCGGGCCGGGAACCGCTCGCGGCCGGCGGCCGATTCCCCGATGTGAAGACTGGATCCCCCGCGGGATGTGGTGTATGGCTGCGCCCGAGATGAATCGGTTGATCCACCTGGCAGGCGGCGCGTTGGCGATGGGATTGGCGGCGTGCGGCACCGAACCGCCGGTGGCGAACATCCCGGAGATGCAAACCGTGAAGGTCAGGAAGATCGACGACCCCGGGGTGATCCGGGACTCGGAACGGGCCACCATCCCGCCGCCCTCGGTGCCCAAGCCGGCGAAAGGCGAGATCACCGAGGTCGATTTGCAGCGCGTCTTCGAATTGCAGGGGACCGGGCAGATGCTGCTCGTCGACGTGCGGCCCACCTTCCATTACAACCTCGGCCACATCCCCGGCGCCATCGGCATGCAGAAGCGGACCTTTGAAGAGCAGTTCCCCGCGCGCCGGGGCGAGTTCGACGCCGCCGTGAAGGACGGCAAGGTGATCGTCTTCTACTGCGCGAACGACGATTGCCCGGACGGCTACAACGCCGCGAAGATCCTCGCGAAAAAGGGCTACTCGAGCGCGGTCTACAAGGGCGGATACGCCGAGTGGAAGGCCAGCGGCCTCTAGGCGCCGCCCCCCAGCCCCCAACATCGATACCCCAGGCCCCGAGCCTGCCGAAGGGGTTGATGTTCGATGTTCGATGTTCGATGTTCGATGTTCGGGCGTTTCTGTTAGAGCCCGACCCCTGCGCACTGCGCACTGCCCACTGCCCTCCGACCTCAGGCCTGGTCCTTGATATGCACCCAGGTGTGCACGTGGGGGCTGCCGCGGAAGTACCAGAGCATGGACGGTCCCTCAATCTGCCAGACGTCCCAGACCCTGTCGTTGCCGATGTCCTGGTTCTGGTAGAAGGCGAGGTGGAGGTGATCGAAGCCCGCGGCCTCGACGAGTTTCATCGACTCGCGCCGGTCCACTTCGCGGAAGGGGGCGAGGAGGTCGGCCATGACCTTGCGGACGTGCCCTTTCTGGTCGGGGCTCAGGTCCGCGACGCGAATCCCGTCGAGGCCCTCCTTCTTGCCGGTGAGAGCCACGGTGCGCGTGCCCTGCTCGCGGCGGCCCTTCTTGCAGAGCGCCTGCCGGCGCTGCTTGCCGTCCAGCATCTGGAAGACCTCGTTGGCGCGCACCGCCTGGAACCAGTAGACATTCCCCTCGTGCGCCGGCCCCTCGTTGAAGCTCTTCGCGGCGTGACCGTAGAAGATCGGTCCCCCGAAGGCGGTGCCTTCCACCGAATCGCCGTCGCAGCGCCGCGTGCAGTGGCGCCCGGTCAGGACAAACTCGAACTTGCCGGTGCCCGGTGACCCGAAGAGGGCGATGGAGGAACTCTCGAACCCGTCGATCCCGCTGTCCCACTCGACCTGCTCGAAGACCTTCCGGGCGTACTTCCTGGAGTGCAGCCCCATGAAGATCTCCTTCACCATGGCCTGCTGGTCCCCGGTGAGATCTTCAAGGGTCGATTTCGTGATGTGCCAGTTGTTGTCGACCTTCCGGCGCAGCGGGTGATCGAACGGGAAGCACAGTTGCTTGCGCTGCTCCGGGCTGAGGCTCTCGTAGAGCGTCTTGACGAGCGTCTCGGAGACCGGCTTTTTCTCCGCGGCCCCCGCGAGGCCCGGAACCACCAGGGGAGTGGAAAGCGCGGCCGCTTTCCGCAGGAAGGATCGTCGTGATTGAGGCATATAATCTCATACGCCCCGGGCCGGGCCGAAATTTCCGTTACCTAACTTCGATAACGTTATCGAAGTTAGGTACCCGGGGTGCCCCCGGTTCCAAAGAGAAGGATGGTCATATCCTCCGATTCCGGTAGGATGCGGAGATGGGAGTGAGCATCGACGCCGCCACGATCCTCGGCTGGGTGATCTTCGGGGGGATCGCCATGGTCGCCCTGGGGTGGGCCAAGCTGAAGGACGATTGGCGCCCGGCGGTGCTGGGGGTGGCGCTCGGCGGCTTTCCCTATTTCGTTCCCAGCGGCTGGCTGTTCTGGGTCCTCGGCGTCGGACTGACCTCGGCCCTCTTGGTCTGGAAGGAGTGAGGATCCCGCGGCGGCGGGTGCCGTCAGGCCGGGCCGGCCGCCTTGGCGGCGTGGGCCCGCCTCGCGAGGATCTTCTTCTGGTAGCGGGACTGCACGATGTCGCTGATGACCAGCACCGCGAGGACGAAGTAGAAGGTCGTCTTGGTCATGGCGTGGATCTCGTTGCCGAAGAACTCGAGGTGCGCGAGGTGGCCGCCCTCGGTGATGAGCATGATGCCCACCACGAAGAGGATGAAGAGGCCGAGGACCTCGTACATGCGGTTCTTCTCGAGGAACGCCGCGACACGATCCGCGAGCCAGATCATGAGGAGGCCGCAGGAGACAATCGAGACGGCCATCACCCAGAAGACTTCCGTGAGTGCCATCGCCGACAGGATGGAATCGAACGAGAAGACGAGATTCATCAGGACGATCCATGTCACGATGACCGCCACCGAACGCGGCTTGCGTTCGTCCGCCCCGAGGTGCTCGACCTTGATGAGGTGGAAGATCTCCTTGATGGCGGTGTAGAGGATGAAGACCCCGCCGAGGAGCACCGTGATGGCCCGGAGGTTGAACGAGCCCGCGGTCCACCCGAAGTCGAACTCGATCCACGGCTTGGTGAAGGCGCTCACGAGTTTCAGGACAACGAAGAGCAGGATGATCCGCAGGAAGATGGCAAGGCCGATCCCGAGGCGGCGCACCGTGGCCTGCTTGTCCTTCGGGGCGCGCTTCGATTCGAGGGAGATGTAGAGGAGGTTGTCGAAGCCGAGGACGGCCTGGAGGAGGATGAGGAGGAGGAGGTCGGTGATGTTTTCGGCCATGGTGTCTTGGGGATTCGGGGAGAAAGGGAAAGGGACCCGCGGTGAGACGGATCCCTGGAAACCGGGGGACGGGGGCGGTTCAGCCGCGTTTTTCGAGCCAGCGGTGGACGTATTCCTTGCCGCCGAGGCCGATGGCGATGGCGCCGCCGAGTCCGAGGGCGAGGGCCAGGGCGTAGATGCCGAACTCGTAGGGCTTGCCGGTGAGGTGCGGGGCGATGCCGCTGCGGTCGAGGGCCACCACCACCGAGAGGACGATGATGGCGATGCGCGTCACGCGGGCGAGGGCGGCATTCTTGTCGGCGATGGCCTGGTGGGCGTAGCGGGCGCCGAGGAGGCCCGCCCCGAGGATGAGGATGGCGAGGAGGACGTTGAAGTAGCCGCCCACGATGCCGCTCGACGCCTGGTCGAGGATCTCGATGTTGAGGACGTCGATGGCGGACGCGGAGATGAGGACGATGATGCTGATGAAGACGACCAGCCCGGAAATTTCGGAGACCGAGCGGCTGCCGGTGGCCGGGATGCTGACGCCCACGCGGGAGGGGAAGGTGTCGGCGCCGAGGCCCTTGAGGAGGTTCACCACGAGGTTGCGGACGATCCGCGCGATGAAGACTCCCACCGCGATGAGGGCCGCGGCGAGGAGGATGCGGGGGATCGCCTCCGTGATGGAATTGACGATGCCGAGGATGGGGGCCGAGATCTCATCGATGCCAAGGACCGCGAGGGCGGCCGGGGTGATGACGAGCAGGATCAGGCAGAAGGCCACCGTGGCGATGGCGTTGGTGAGGGAATTGGAGCCGCTCGCCATGCCGATGCGCTGCTCGAGCTTGGCGGCGGCGAGGACGTTCTGCACGATGGAGCGCACCACCTTGGCGAGGACGTAACCGAGGAAGAAGATGATCCCGGCGCCGAGGAGGTTGGGGAGGAAGCCGAAGACCTTCGAGAAGACGTTGCTGAGCGGCTGGGTGACCTGGTTGAGCCCCGCAAAGTCGAGGGCGAAAATGAGGACAAAGAGGAGCAGGAGGTAATAGAAGAGCTTCGCGACGAGGGCCGAGAAGGAATTGCCCTCGGTCCCGACGTACTTCGAGAGGCGCGCATCGAGGCCCGCCCTGGCGGCGGACTTCCCGGCGATCCTGCCGGCGGCCTTGGCCAGGAAGCGGCCGACGAAAAAGATGAGGAGCGCGGCGAGGTAACGGCCAAGGGGTCCGAGGGCGTCGAACCACTCTTGCACCACGGAACCGGTGAGGGCTGCCAACGGCAGGGAAACGGAGAAGGCAATCATGGGGGAAAGGGGCGCGACGCCCCGGTGATGTTGCCTAACAGTTTAGGATTCCGGGCGCGGTGGTCACAGCGAAAAGAGGCTGCGCACCGCAATGAACTTTTTAAAATTGTGAGCGAGTGCGGCGCTCACCCGCGCTTCTGCGCGAAGAGCCACTCATGGACGAGGGGGTCGCCCATGACCTGGCCGACGATCCCGTGGCCGGCGTCGGGGAATTCGGTGTACTTGAAGACCTTGGAGCGCTTCAGTTCCTCCGCAGCGGCGCGGGCCGAGGCCGGGGTCACGACCTGGTCCTTGGCGCCGTGGAAGGACCAGATGGGCATGGAGCGGAGGCTGCCGACGCCGCTGGCGCCGCCCGCGATGGGCACCCCGGCCGCGAAGAGCCGCGGTTCCTCCTTCAGGAAGTGCCAGGTTCCGAAGCCGCCCATCGAGTAACCGACGACGTAGACGCGGGCCGGATCGACGAGGGGCAGCTTCTTCACGAGGTCCTTGACGAGGTCGAGGGTCTCCTCGCCGGGATCGTCGTCCCAGCCGCCGCCGGTGCCGCCGTGGGGCTGGTAGCACAGCGGCGCGAGGATGAGGCACGGGCGCTCCTTGTAGTTGCCGGGTTTCGCGAAGCTCCGCGCCTGCCCGATCTGTTTCCCGTTCTCGTTGTTGTCGCTCTTGCCGTGGAGGGAGACGACGAGCGGGTACTTCCGCGAGCCGTCGAGCGACGCCCCCCCGTAGAAGGCGTAGGGCAGCTTGCCGTGTTCGGCGAGTTCCCAATCGCCGGTGACGAGGCCGGCGTACTCGCCCTCGATGGCGGGGGCGGGGGGATTGTCCGCCATCTCGGCGAGGGTCTCCGCGACGAAGGCGCGGTCATCCTCGGAGAGCTTGGTGAGGGCGAGGGTGAACTCGCGGCCGTCGCGGTCGCGCTTGAGGGTGACCTCCGTGGCGGTGGCGGAGACGAACCCGGCCTGGAGCGTCTTGCCGTCCGCGGATGTCCACGTGCGGGCCTGCAGGCCGGACGCCAGCAGCAGCGGGATGAGGAGCAGCGGGGTGGCGTTCATGTCATGGTTTTCCGGGTTGCCAGGAGGGCGGACCCGCGGGCCGGGACCCCGGGGTGATCCCGTTCCCTGGTATTTCGGAATACGGGGCCCGCGCCGGAAATCAATCGCCGCCGATGAGGTCGCCGATGCCGCCGAGGACGGATCCCTCGCCCCGCCGGGAGCCGCCGCTGCTGGGGGCGTGGGAGAGGATCCGGTCCGCCATGCGGGAAAACGGGAGGCTCTGCAGCCAGACCGTTCCGGTGCCGCGGAGGGTGGCGAGGAACAGCCCCTCGCCGCCGAAGAACATGCTCTTGAGGTTGCCGGCCCGTTCGATGTTGTAGTCGATGCCGGTGGTGAAGGCCACCAGGCAGCCGGTGTCGACACGGAGCGTCTCCCCTTTCAGGACGCGCTTGATCACGGTGCCCCCGGCGTGGATGAAGGCCATCCCGTCGCCCTCGAGCTTCTGCAGGATGAAGCCCTCTCCGCCGAAAAAGCCCGCGCCAAGGCGCCGGTTGAAGGCGATGCTCACCTTGGTGCCGAAGGCGGCGCAGAGGAAGGCGTCCTTCTGGCAGGTGATCTGCCCGTCGACCTCCGCCATGTTGAGCGGGATGATCTTCCCCGGGTAGGGCGCGGCGAAGGCGGCGCGGCGCTTGCCGGACGACCCGCCGTGGCTGAAGTGGGTCATGAAGATCGACTCCCCGGTGAGGGCGCGTTTCCCGACCGCGAGGAGCTTGCCCATCATGCCTTCGTTCGGGTTGGAGCCGTCGCCCATCTTGGCTTCGAAGGTGACGTCGGATTCGACGTAGTTCATGGCGCCGGCCTCCGCGATGACGGTCTCGCCGGGATCGAGTTCGACCTCCACGATCTGCATGTCGTCGCCGAAGATCTCGTAGTCGACCTCGTGGCATCGTTGCCCGGGAGCGACGCCGGTCTGGACGCCGGCCGGAATCGGCGGCGGGGAGGCGCTCCCGGTATCGGCGAAGAGCTGCGGAATGAGGCCTGCGGCCGGTTTCCAATCTCCCATGCCGTCCTTCCAGACGAGGGTGTTTTGGTCGATCTCCCCGCTGTTGACGAGGGAGTGCATTTCCTCCTCGAGGATCTGCTTGGGTTGGTTCTGTTGGTCGAGGTAGTGCCAGGTTTGCATGGTCGTGAAGGGGATTCGTAGCAAAGCCGGGGGGGCGTGCAAAGGACGCAGTGGGATCGGGGGAGGGGCCGGGCGGGCGAATTGGCGTTGCGGGGGCGGGGCGCATGGGATAGGGCCTTGTCATCATGAGATTGGAATGGATTCCCGCCGCGGTTCTCTCCCTCGTCCTGGCCCTTCCGGCAGGGGCCGACCACCACGCCAAACCGGAGGCCGGGAAGTGGGTGAGCCTCTTCAACGGGAAGGACCTCACCGGGTGGACGCCGAAGATCCGGGGCCGGAAGGCGGGCGAAAACTACAAGAACACCTTCCGGGTGGTCGACGGCCTGCTCACCGTGAATTACGACCAGTACGAGAAGTTCGACGAGCAGTTCGGGCACCTCTTCTGGAAGGACGAGTTCTCGCATTACCGGCTGCGGGTCGAATACCGGTTCATCGGCGAGCAACTTGCCGGGGGGCCGGGCTGGGCGCTGCGCAACAGCGGTATCATGGCCCACGGCCAGAAGCCGGAGGAGATGGCGCTCGACCAGGATTTTCCCGATTCCATCGAGGTGCAGCTCCTTGGCGGCGACGGCAAGAAGAAGCGCACCACCGCCAACCTCTGCACGCCCGGCACGCAGGTGGTCTACAAGGGCAAGCTCGACAAGCGCCACTGCATCAGCTCGGAATCAAAGACCTTCCACGGCGAGCAGTGGGTGACCTGCGAGGTCGAGTTCCGGGGGAGCGGGCCGGTGAAGCACTTCATCAACGGCGAGCTCGTCATGGAGTACGACCAACCGCAACTGAACGACGGGACGCCGATCGGGAAGGGAACCATCTCCCTGCAATCGGAGAGTCACCCGGTGCAGTACCGGAAAGTGGAGGTCATGCTCCTCGACGGAAAGGAGTGAGGGGCCCGCGGGCTAGGGGCGTTTCCCGAAGCTTGTCCCGCGATCCGGGTAGCGCGCATCGTGGGAGTACAAGGTCCTGATGCGGGCGCTGCGGGCCTCATCGGTGAAGTCGAAGACCTTCCGCAGGCCCGGCTTCATGTTTTGGATGGTGTAGGGGTCTTTCTGGTGGGGAAGAACCCACACCTGCAGAAAGGACCCCGCGTAGGCGACGAAGGCCGCCAGGAGGGTGGTGATCGCGAAGGACTTCATGACGGGACAGACAATTGGAGGATTCGCGCAGGGGAGATCGATTATTTAAAAATCCGGCCGCACCGCAAGACATATCCTTAATTTTTGCAAAATTTAAGCTAAGCCGAGTATTTTAGGCCCCTGATTCACAGGGACGTGGGCGAGGGGGGCTGCGCGCGCGATCGGGGAAAGTGGGGCCCTGGGGGAGAAGTCGGGGGCGGGGGGGTGAGTCCCGCTTCCGGGAAGGGTCGGCGGGAGGAGGAGGCGCGCGGTGGATCCGCGCCGGGACCGGGCGCGGCCCGCGATTTCGAAGCCCGCGCCGCGCAGAACGGAACGGGATGATGCGGACGCGTGGAACTCCCCGGCGACCGCCACGCGGAGGAGGCAACGCGAGTTCGATAAGTGTCGGGGAAGTTCCCCGCATCCAAAGTGATTCCCGCGCGCCCCTTGGAAAATTGGAGCTCCGGGAGCGCGCGCGAATTTATTCCAGAAAGTGATTGCACGATCGCGGTGCCCTGTCTTACGAATGGAGTCGCACAAAACCTACTGGTTCCGGGTGGCGTGTGACCTTTTCGCAAGAAGAGGGGGGAACGATGATTAGTTGGAACCAGATCGCGATGGAGAACTGCTTCGGCAGACATTCCATCCGTGCCACCACCCCACTTTGCCGGGGCGGGATGTTCGGCCCACCCACCGGCGAGGACTCGTCCCGCTCTTGGGGATTTCCGGGTCGCTGGATCCACTTGGTGCCCTTCAGGGGAGAACGCGTTTCCAATCGCAAACCCGGATCCATGGCTCGCCATGATTCCGCCTTCCCGTGGGAAGGCGGAATCGTGGCCGATGCCCTGGTCCACAATCGAGAGCAACACAAATGAAAACAACCATACTTAGCGCAATCCGACGATCGCTTCATTGCGGCCTTCCGACGGTCGCCGCCCTGTTGGCCGCCACCCTGGCGGCGAACGCCGGCCTCCGGCCTCCGCCGACCATGACCGACATCCAACCCCTGCCGACCCTCCCGGATGCCGACGGCAACTCCCTGGGAACGCAGCGCGTCCTCGTCACGGGGAGCGGCTTCGACCCCGACCCCGACAACATGTGCGTGGTCGTGCGGGCACCCGGGGGAACGGGGGGACCAGTGCCCACCTTTCCGCTGACGGTGCTCAACGTTCCGTCTCCCGATCGCATGGTGCTGGAAATTCCGCCCTTGCCCGGCGGGCTGCCACCGGCCCCGCTGAGCCTCGTCCTCGGCCAGGGGAACCGGGGTCCGGTCGACCTCGCCTTTCCGGACGTGATCATGACCGAACCGCCGAACGCCTTCGACGGCCGGAGCGAGCCCGTGCAGTCGCAGGTTCCCCTCGACCTCCGCACCCTTCCGCCGGCGCCCACGCCGCCTCCGAGCACGCGTTGGTTCTTCTCGTCGATCGACCAGGGCGCCAACGCGCTCTGCCTCTTCATCGACGGATCCTGGGGAAATTGCCCGACGGTCGATGTCGCCGGTGACATCACCGTGAAGCTCGCCAGCGGCGAGGTGCGCACCGTGGAACTGCGTTCCCGGGGCAACGCCTTCCCGCCGCCGCCGCCGCCGCCCGCGGATCCCCTCGCGGCCTGTGCGGAGCGCGTCAAGGACCTCATCCGCTGCATCATCACCCAGCGCCTCCCGCAGTTGCCGCCCGGCTTCGTGCAGGTGGACTGCATCCAAGGCCCCGTGGCCGGCGTCATCAAGATCCAGATCCGGATCATCGATCCGCAAACCCAGCAACCGGCGCTCCTGTGCGGCGGGGGCTTCCGGCTGTGCGTGACCGATGCCAAGCCGCCGCCGACCGTGACGGGCTGCATCCTGCGCCCCCGCGGCGTCATCCGGGAAGGCAGCCTCATCAAGATCACCGGGAACGGGTTCCCGGAGGACGGGGAGACGAGCCTCGTGGCCCAGATGTGCACCCAGCCGTGCCCGGTTCCGCTGGAGGTGATCTTCTCGAACCGCTCCTGCGTGGTCCTGAAGGTCGGTCCGGTGGCCCCCGGTCTCGCTCCGGCCCCGATCAAGATCTTCTGTGGCCGGGGATCGACCAGCCCGTGGATCTCGATGTTCCAGGACGTCTTCCCGCAGTCGCCCGGTCAGCTCACCGTGTCGCCCTGCGTCCCGAGTTGGCCGCCGCTGGTGTATGATCCCTTTGCCGGGCCGAACCCGCCGCAGCTGATCCCCTCCGGCCCGTCGAACGAGCCGGGCGTGGAGTACTTTGGTGCGACCATCGACGGCCAGGGCCGCTTCTGCATCCCGCTCACCAGCGACTGGGGACCGCGTCCCCTCATCGCCTTCAACGGATTCTTCAAGATCAAGCGCGAAGGCGCCGCGGCCGGCGACCCCGGCCTCGTGGGATCCTTGCGGACCGCCCGCACCCGGCTCGAGGGCCAGGGCATCGGCGGCGGTCCCGCCAGCGCCCAGGAATGTGCGGAGCGCATCGCGGACATCTTCCGCTGCGGCCTCGACGGTTTCTGGGAGGTCACGGTGGAATTTCCGGTGGGCGGCCCGCCGACCATCTATCTCTCCGTTCCGGGCTACGACGTCTGTGAAGGGAAGATGCAGCTCTGCCTCTACCGGCCCCTGCCGCCGGTGGTGCCGACGGTGGTCACGAACCTGACCCCGGGCCCCATCGACCAGGGGAGCCTCTTGCGGATCGGCGGAACCGGGGGCTTTGACCCCGATCCCGACAACAATTGCGCCGTCGTCGGCCGGGTCGCGCTGCACATCGTCGGCAAGGATCCCGATGGAAGCCTCATCGGTCTCGTGGGCCTCCGGGCCCCGGGCGTGCCGCTCGGCCTCGTGCAGATCGAACCCGGCCGCGAGGTGCGGCGCTTCCCGATCCCCATCGTGGAAGGCGGCGCTTCCATTGAACCGCCCGAAGTCCTCGTCGGTGACGGCGTGGGTCTCACCCCCGTTCCCGGCGCCTTGCCGGAACTGCCGGGATTCCCCGATGAGAACGTCATCTACTACGTGTCCGAACCGGTCGGCCCGAACGGTGAACTCTGCATGTACATCGACGGCGAGTGGTGCCCCGGCGCCAAGGTCCAGTTCGAGGGCCACGTCGCCAAGCAGGAAGCCGACGGCACCTGCACCGGCTTCGACTGGAACATCCCCGACGTCCGCCTCGACCGCCCCGACGGCGGCCCGGCCCCGGACCTCGTGGAATGCGTCCACCTCATCAAGGACCAGCCGGCCTGCGCCTTCGAGCAGGGCTCCAACGCCCGCCAGGCGCTCATCTGGGAGTGCTTCCCGGAGGATATCGACGGGATCCCCGGCATCGACCGCGTCAAGCTGGTGGTCCGTTGCCCCTTCGCCGACCCCGCCACCGGGGTGGGCTTCTTCAAGCCGGGCAGCAGCATGACCCTCTGCGTGCGCAACCCGGAGAAGGACCCGCAGAAGATCGTGCGGATCGACAGCCCCACCGGGGTCTTCCCGATCTGCCTGAATGACTGCGACATCATCTGCGTCGAGGTGTGCAACTTCGGCTGCGACCCGAAGGACATCTGCGCCATGATCTCCGACCAGCCCGCGGGGGTGAACATCCCCATGCGCGTCGTGGAGATCATCAAGGATGCCGGCGGCCCCGGCGTCGACAAGCTCGTCATCCAGGTCGGCCGGATTCCCGCGGGCGCCCAGCCCGGGCGGCTCTGCCTCGAGCTCGGCGAGGGGAACTGCGGCATCTGGCAGCCCGGCGTGGGCGGCCTCACCACCCCCACCCGCGACGGGTGGGTCTGGCAGAGCGTCGGCAACGAGCCGGTCTACAGCAGCCCCAACACGGTGCTCAAGCCGGTGCCCGGTGATGCCCCGAAACCGAACGAGACCTGCATCACGGGCCTCCCGAACGCGGCCGCCGATGCGATCTGCGTCGACCTCGCCGGAACCAACTGGGTGGACTGCACCGAGGTCAAGATCACCGGTCACATCCGCGTCTTCAACGACGCCGGCGAGGTGGTGGACGCCATCGACATCAAGAATCCCATCACCACCACGGTGGGGGCGGGAACGCCCGAGGAGTGCTGCGACAACCTCATCGACATCTGGCGCTGCGAGCTCCAGCAGATGGCGCAGATCACGCGGGTCATCGTGAAGTGCGACAACCTCGGCGACACGGATCCGAACACCACGCAGCTCAAGATCTGCGCGCCGCCGGGACACACCGTCCAGGGGGTGATCGACCTGTGCCTGTGCACGCCCGAGCCGCCCTACGTCCTGAAGGACCCGCCCGCGGGCACCAAGATCCAGGTCTGCACCGGCGACATCGTGTGCCTGAGCTTCGCCAACCTGCCTCCCGGGCACCCGGAGGACAAGTGCATCGTGGTGCTCGACCGGACCACCGGCGAGACCTACTTCCGTCTCGACGTCCTGGAATCCGTCCCGGA
>JABDMC010000177.1 GCA_013001695.1 Akkermansiaceae bacterium | reverse complement strand
AGAGAACACAGATAACGCGGAGGAAAAAAGACTCCGCGCACCTC
Organism: Akkermansiaceae bacterium; assembly: GCA_013001695.1. Classification (GTDB taxonomy): domain Bacteria; phylum Verrucomicrobiota; class Verrucomicrobiia; order Verrucomicrobiales; family Akkermansiaceae; genus Roseibacillus_B. The sequence goes on along the minus strand of JABDMC010000177.1, from coordinate 2,061 downwards.
TGCGCTCTCTGCGGTCAATACTTGTTGAGCCGAAGAGCGGCGGGACGCCGCTGGGACGGACTGCCGCAGGATGCGGCAGCTACATCCCAGAAGCCGCCTCAACCGCAGAGGGCGGGGGCCTCTGCGCGCTCTGCGAGATGGCAAACACCGGGGGCGGGCTGGACGGACCGATTGTCGTCGCGGGGCAGATTTTCCGGCGATCGGGGGCGGGCGGGGCTCGCCAAGGAAGGGGCGGGGGCCTATCAGCGGGGTTTCCGAGCGTCATCATGAAGCCCTACGTTCAACTGGCCGAGGCCCGCACCCCGGACGGCACCGTCTTTTCGCTGCACGAACACGACGGCGAGTTCTACCTGAAGAACGACGGGCATGACCTGATGAGCACCGCGCTCACCTACTCCGAGCAGATGCTCTCCGACATCGGGTGCAACCTGGTGAAGGACCGGAAGCATCCGCGGGTCCTGATCGGCGGGCTGGGGCTGGGCTACAGCCTGAAGCGGGTCCTCGAGATTGTCGGGCGGCCGGCCACCGTGCAGGTCGCGGAGGTCGTGCCGGAAGTGATCGACTGGAACCGGACGTTCCTTGCGGCGCACAACGGGCCGCTGCTCGACGACGAGCGCACCACCCTCTATGTCGGGGACGTGCACGAGTGCATCAAGCGGGCGGGGAAGGGCGCCTACGACGCCATCCTGCTCGACGTGGACGACACCCCGGGGTCGCTCGTCCTGCCGCAGAACAACCGGCTCTACGGCCGCGACGGTCTGCGGATGATCCACAACGCCCTCACGCCCGGCGGGCGGGTGGCCTTCTGGCTGGCGGAGCCGACGCCCCGCTTTCTCGGTTACCTCGCCAAGGCGGGCTTCCGGACCTCGGAGTTCCCGGCCAAGATCCACGAGAAGGCGAAGCGCGCCCGCCACCGGATCTATCTCGGCGAGAAGATTCCGGGCGGGCCCGGGGCCTCATCCGGTCAGGGCACCCGCAGGGCGAGGTAGCCGGTGCGCCCGCCGGTGTAGACGTAGAGCTTGTTGACGCCGCGGCGCAGCGTCGAGCGGGCGTCCGAGATTCCCCGCACGCGCCGGTCGTTGATCTCGAGGATCACGGTCCCGGCGTCGAGGTAGCGGTTGTACGGCGAGGACGGGTCGGTCTCCGTCACGACGAGGCCGTCGATGCGGGCCGGGATGCCGAAGCGCTTGCGTTTCCCGTCGTCGAGGATGGCCACCGTGATGCCCTCGAAGAGGTCGTCGCCCTCCCCGCCGATGCGCTGGGCGCGGTCCCCGACGATGACCTGCACGCTCTTCTCCCCGCCGTCGCGCACGATGCCGAGCTCGAGGCGGGTCCCCGGCGGCTTCTGGCCGACGCGCACCCGGAGTTGGTTGACGTCGCGGAGCGGTTTGCCGTCGATGGAGGTGACGATATCGCCGCGCCGCAGGCCGGCCTCGGCGGCGGCGAGACCCTCCTCGACATCGTCGATGAGCACCCCCTGCACGCTCTCCAGCCCGAAGGCCTCCGCGATGTCGGGGGTGATGTTGGAAATGCTGACGCCGAGGAACCCGCGTTTCACCTCCCCGAACGCGCTGAGCTGCCGGGTGACGCTGACCGCGAGGTTCGAGGGGATCGCGAAGCCGATGCCGACGCTGCCCCCGGACCGCGAGAGGATCGCGGAGTTGAGCCCCACGAGGCGGCCGGACGTGTCGACCAGGGCCCCGCCGGAATTGCCGACGTTGATGGCGGCGTCGGTCTGGATGAAGTTCTCGTACCCCTCCCGCCCGTAGATGCCGATGGCGCGGTTGCGGGCCGAGACGATCCCCTGGGTGACGGTCAGCCCGACGCCCATCGGGTTGCCGATGGCGAAGACCACGTCGCCGACCTTGATCTGGTCGCTGTCGGCGATCTTGACGGCGGGGAGGCCGGTGGCCTCGACCTTCAGGACCGCCACGTCGGTCTTGGGATCGCGTCCCACGATCTCCGCGGGGAGTTCGCGGCCGTCGCCGAGACGCACGAGGATTTCATCGGCGTCCTCGCCCTGCTTGTCGATGACGACGTGGTTGTTGGTCAGGATGTAGC
>JABDMC010000087.1 GCA_013001695.1 Akkermansiaceae bacterium | reverse complement strand
CTGACGTACTTCGCGAAGGACGTCGCCAAGTGGCTCGGATGACGCCCGCCGCCGGGGCGCCGCGGGTCAAAAGTACCCCTTCAGCGCCGCGCGGACGCTTTCCTCGAAGCGCTGGATGAACCCCGCGGCGTAGGCGGCGGGATCGAGGGTGTCGTCCTCGACGAGCGGGGTGAGGTCCATCGCGAACCACACCTGCCCGGCGGCATCGACGGCGTGGGACTCGAAGAAGGTGGCGTTGGCGAGCCGCCGGCCCTCGACGGCGAGATCATATCGCTTCCCGCCCGCGATCTGGGAGTCGAAGAGACCCCCCACCGCGGCGGAGAGGTTCGGGCGCCGGCTGACATCGAGGACGGTTTTCTCGTCGTCGAGCATCCAGTCGAGACCGCGCCAGACCTCGCACCCGAGGACCTTCGCCGGGCGCTCGGCGGCCGGCAGGGAGCGGACCGCCTTGAGCAGGTTGGCGGTCACGGCGATGTGGGTGGCGTGCTTGTCGGCGAGATTGTGCGTGTAGACGACCTCCGGCGCGGTCGCCCGCAGGACGGCCCCGAGGTCCTCCACGGGGGCGGGATTCGCCGGGTCCTTGATGACGCTGCTCGGGTAGTCGAGCTGGATCATGGCGGCGTATTCCCCGACGACGGCGGCCTGGTCCTGTTCCTTCCGGCGCACGGCGCACATCTCCTCGTCGGAATAATCGGCGTAGAGGCCGGTGCGGGCGCTGCCGGACCCGTTGGTGCAGGTGACGCCGCCGAACCACCGCTCCGGCCGGCGGTAGCACGCCTCGATGCCGTGGTAGGCCATGAACTCGAGGTCGTCCTGGTGGGCGCCGACGCCGAGATGCGTGACCCGCGAAAGGGCCGCGTCCGGGGATTCGCCGTCGGGAATGAACAGGGAGGCCGTGGGATTGTGGAAGGTCATGGATGGGAGTGGCCGGGGGCCGGCTTGCGGGGATGGGGGAGGGGCTTGGCGGGGGAGCCTCGGGATCGGCGCGTCGATTCCTCACGAAGCCGGAATCACCGGCAGGGAGGCCGCCGCGACCGCCTGCCCATGGCGCTTCATCTGTTCGTCCGGGGTCGACATCGTGATCGTTTCGGCGAGGTCCGGGAACTCGGTGCGGAGGATCTCCCCGGCCCGGTCGAGGATGATCCTGCCACCCTCCCCCGACGTGACGCGCCCGAGGATGAGGAGGTTCTCGATCTCGTAGAACTCGGCGTAGTGCGCGATGCTGTAGCCGAAGCAGACGCCGATGGTCTCGTAGATCTTCGCGGCGCGGGGGTCCCCGGCGGCCATGGCCTCCTGGACCTTCACCAGCTGCTCCGGGAAGGGCAGCGCCCCGAGATCGAATCCCGCGGCGGGCGCGAGGCGGGCCACGCCCTGCTGGGAAAAGTACTGCACGCCGCAGCCGATGTCACCGGACCACTCGTCGATGGGGGCGTCGTCGCGGTAGTCGACCGGCGCAAAGGCGAGCTCGTTGATCCAGCTCGTGATGCGGCCCTCGGGGGTGCAGTACCCGGCCGCCAGGGAAGTGCCCATGGAGATGCCCAGGACGGCGTTGGCGTTCATGCTCATCGATCCCGCGAGGGCGGTGACTTCGCCGTCATTGATCACCTCGAAGGGAATCCCGCCCCATTCCTCCCTGAGCCGGTAAAAGATCGGGCGCACTTCCCGCTCGAAGACGTCCGGGTCCTTGATGCCGCGGAAGAGGGAGGCCACCCGGACCTCGTTGTTGATGTAGTCCCCGGCCGCCGACCCGCCGATGGCATCGACCCGCGGCAGGTGGGCCGCGGCGCGGTTCAGGGTCTCGCGAATCCCGTCGTAATGATACTGCGGGTCGTCCTGGAAGTAGGGATCCCAGGGGATTTCCTCGGAAAAGACGACCTTCCCGTCGATGAGGGCCGCGGCCTTGCGGTCCGACCCGCCAAGGTCGAACCCGATCCGGCAGCCGTCGAGGTTGCGGCCGAGCGCCACCGAGGACTCGTTCACGGGTGGAAGGTCGCCGGGCCCGCAGGCCGTGACGGTGATGTCCTCGTCGAAAATCCCGCGGCCGACGATCTCACAATCGAAGCGGCGCGCGCCGTCCCGCGAGTAGATCTCGCCGAGCATGGCCGCCACCGCATCGTCCCCCGCCACGTGCAGACGGCTGCCCCCCTTCATCCACAGGAGAAACTTCACGAGGCGCTCCCCGTACTTCCGGTTGCGCGGAATGTTGTCCCCCTCGTGCGGCAGGATCCGGAGCTCGTGATGGTAGGTGGTGCCGTCCTTGCGTCCCAGGGCGAGGCGCAGGTCGTGCGCGCCGGGGTCCGCCGCGACCGCGGCGCGATACTCACGATTCCAGAGGATGGCCGGCTGGAAGCCGGGGTCGAGGGCGGGAGCGTCTTGGAGCACTGGCATGAAGCGATCGGCCCGAGGAATAGTCCCGCCCCGCTCCGGAAGCAAGCGGTCAATGGTGGCCGGGCCCGCAGACCACCCGCGCCGTCAGTGGGACTGGACCATCCGCAGAAAGTTGCGCCACTTCAACCCCGGCCGGCCGCCGTCCAGCAGGAAGTGCGGGCAGTTCTTGTGCCCCAGGTCCCGGCCGTCGGCGTAGCGGATCATGCGCCAGTGCTGGTGGGGCACCACCCGGTTCAGCGGGATCCGGTACTTGCGCATCAGGTGGGCGGTGAGCCGGGCGGTGCGGGCCATCGTGGCGGCGCGGCTGTTGCCGCGGTTCTCGCACATCTCGATCCCGATGGAGTAGCGGTTCCCCGGGCCCTCGTAATCGGCGTGCTGGCCCTGCTCGGTTTCGGGGAGCGACTGGTAGATGGAGCTTTCGTCGACGGTGAAGTGCCAGGTGACGTAGCCGAGGGAATTCCGGGGTCCCTTCAGGGCGCCGCGGCGCAGCATCTCGGCGTGGGCCCGGGCGTCGCTTTGTCGCGAATAATTCTGGGTGGAGTGGATCGTGATGTAGCGCGGCACCATGCGCCGCATCCGGTGGCGGCCGTACCGCCCGGCGGGAATCAAGGCCTTCGTGATGCGCGGCGGGGCGAGGCCCGGACGCGGCGGAGCGCCGGCGGTGCTGACCGGGGTGCCGCCCGGAGTGTAGCCCCCGTAGGTGCCGACCGGTTGCACGGTGCAGGCCGCGAGGAAAAGGGTGAAGAGCAGGCTGAAGCGGAGCATCCCGGGTGGTGATCGGAAATCGGGGAAAGAACAATCGGCTGACCGGAACCACTGATAGCGCAATCCCGTCGGCCCGCAACCGGGAACTGCCCCCCCGGCAAAAAGGCGGCTACTCGATGTTCTGCACCTGCTCGCGCGCCTTCTCGAGCTCCGTCTTGGCGTTCACCACGTGCTGGGCGAGGGAGGCGTCGTTCGATTTGGACCCGATGGTGTTGAACTCGCGGTTCATCTCCTGGCAAAGGAAATCCAGCGGCCGTCCCACCGGTTCGGGGGAGTCGAGGTAACTGGCGAACTTGCGGAAATGGGAGCGCAGGCGGGTGATCTCCTCGGTGATATCGCAGCGGTCCGCAAAGAGGGCGAGTTCCTTCAGGACCCGCTCGTCCTCGAGGTCGAGATCCAGCCCGGCTTCGCGCAGGCGGCGGTGGAGATTCTCGCGGTAGGCGGTGACCACCTCGGGGGCGTGCTTCTCGATCGCGGACGTCTGGACCTCGAGGAGCGTCAGGAGACGGTCGAGTTCCACCCGCAGGTGGGCCCCTTCCTTGGCCCGCATCGCGAGCAGGGCGTCGAGCGCCTGGTCGAGGGCCGGCAGGATCGCTTCCCAGATGGCCTCCACGGAGACGTCCTCCTCGAAGCTGAAGACATCCGGGGCGCGGAGAAAATCGGTGGAGGTCGGATGCAGCGGGCGGTTGATGGCGTCCGATAGCTCGGTGAAGGCCGCTTCGAGGGCCCGGGCCCGCGCCGTGTCGACCTGCACCCCGGCGGCGAGTCCCTCCGGGTGCTCGAGCTTGATCTGCACGTTGATGCGTCCCCGCGAAACGCGCGACAGGACATGCTTGCGCAACTGCGGATCGAGTTCGGTGAGATTCCGGGGCGTGTAGGTCGAGACCTCACATTGCTTGCGGTTCACGGACGAGACCTCCACCCGGACCGCCACCTGGTCGGTGGCATGATGGCCGCGGCCGAATCCAGTCATGCTGTGCATGGCGGCAGGGTGAGGGAGCGGGCCGCGGGTAGCAAGAAGCGAGCCGCTAGCCCGCATATTTCACGAAGTGAAACGTGCGTTTTGCGAATGTGGCTGAAGCTCAATCATCCGATTCGCAAAACCGACTCTGGAGGAAACACCCAAAGTGTGTTTCCTCCGGCGTCGGGGCGAGCCCCGACGGCTCTGACCAGTCAGAGCGTGTCGGCCCCCGCGTTCGCGGGGGCGGAAATTTCATGAAATTTCCGGGCTAGGGGCCTCTCCCCCGCGCAACAACCCGCATCTCTCCCCGCCTCCCGCGCGCCTCGCCCCGCTCGCCGCCCCCCGCCTGCTCCGGCGGCCCCCGACCCCGGTTCACAAATGCGAGCAATTGCCCGGATTGATGATGCGGAGGGAGGTGCCGGGGAGCGCGGCCGGCGGGGTTTGCTGCCGGGGCGGAGCGGGCGGGGTCGTGCTCAGGGAAGCACCTTGTGTCCGTCGCTCGACAGGCGGATCGGCCGGGCCGCGGGGGCCTTCGCATCCAGTTCCTCCAATTTGAGGCGGGTGCTCATGATGAACGGTTGCCGGCCCTTCACCCAGTGGCCGTAGGTCGTCACCACGATGGTCCCGTCGGGGAGAACCTCGACGCCGGGGTAGGTCGTGTCGTGCCCCTTGTGGTTGTCGAGCAGGCGCACCAGGTATTGGCCCGGTTTGCCGTGCACGATGTCCTCGTAGCGGCCGACCCACATCACGCAGTCCCCGTCGGTCTGCGGGATGGCGTTCCCCTTCGCGTAGCGGCCGCGAAACACGATCACGAGGCGTCCGTCGGGCGTGTAGCGGCAGGTGTGCCGGTCGCCGGTCAGCGTCACCGGCACCTGCCGGGACTTGGTCCAGGTGGCCCCCTCGTCCTCCGAGAAAATGACGTGGGAGTTTTCCCGCCGCAGGTTCTCCCGCAGGAGGACCGCGAGCTGCGCCCCGGCCGGGGAACGCACGGCCCCCGGTTCGCAAAGGTGGATGCCGCTGCCTTTCAGGATCACTTCGGGGAATGACCAGGTCAGTCCGCCATCCTTCGTGAGCGTCTTGTAGAGACGGAACTCCTGCGGATTGCGCCGCTTCCCGTCCTTCTTGAAGAAGCGGCCGTCGTCATGGAAGAGGCACATGTAGTGCCCCTTTCCGGTCTTCAACTCCACATGGTCACCCATCACCACGATGCCGCCCCAGTCGCCGGCCGGCTTCAATTCGCTCCACGTCCGCCCCTCGTCTTCCGTCACCGCGAAGCGGGCGGGGTAAAGGCCGGACCACATGATGATGCGCTTCTTCCCGTCGGCATCGGTCATGCGATGCAGGGTGGGCACCTCCCTGGAGGTCGCCCACGATTCCGGCGTCTCGAGCCGCTCGCTCCACACGCGCCCGCCGTCGCTCGACCGCTTGTAAACGATGGCCCCCCGCCCGTGTCCTTTCGGATAGACCGCGAGGATCGTCTTCCCGTCGTCCAGCAGGCAGGTCGAGACGTGCCCGAGGTACTGCCCCTCTTCCCGGTCCACCACCACCTGCCGGTCCTTTTCCCCGGCGAGGTCGATGAAGGGAATTTCGCCTGCATGCGCGAGGCCCGCGAGCAATCCGGACACCATCAATCGTTGCATGGGGCCACATACGCGCCGGATCCGCGAACCTATCGGCGCCGTCCCGGCGGCCCGGAAAATCCCGACTCCCGTCCGTCCCGCCGCCGAAGCAGTTGCTTTTGCGGCGAAATAGGCGATCATTCCGGCCATGTTGTGACTCCTGAGCAAATGCGCGGGGAGGAAATCCGGTCGGATCTTTCTCACCGTCCTCACGATCCTCGTGGTCGGATTCCTCGTCTGGCAATTCTCGGCCTGAGTTCGCCGCGCCCGGCCGCCCCCCGGCGCGATTATCCGGCCGGAATGGCCTCATCCAGGCCCATCTCCTCGAGGGTGCGGGCGAGCTCCTCCTTCGTCACGATCGCCTCCATCTCCCTGTTGAGCCACTTGAGCAGTTTGCCGCGGGTGAACTTGCCGACGGTGTCATTCATTTCCTCGATCGCGAAATAGACGTCGGCGCGAAGGGCATTGGCGGGATCCCGTTCGAATTCGAGCATCTTCTCGAGCGCCGCGGCCAAATCCCGCAGGAGGCCGGGGTCGCCGTCGTCGATGGCCTCGATGGCGATGTCGCCCAGCGAGTTCCGGGCCACCTTTCGCAGGCTCTTGTCCTGCCAGATTTTCGCCCGCAGGCCCCAGAGCGGCGTCCAGACCGGATAGCTATGCTCGGTGCCCAGCTTGGCTTTCAGGAATGCTTCGGAGAGTTGCTCGCTGCTGACTTGCCTCTTCATGTCGGTTGCCGCCCGAGGATTCCCCGGATGACTCCCGGTCGCAATACCAATGCGGCCGCTTCCGCCCCGGACGCGAGCAACCGCCGGGACCCCGCCAAGGGCCGTCGGCCGGACCCACCGGCCGGCAGCCCCCGGGGCAGGCCGCGGCGGCCTCCCCGGCTTGATTTTCATCCCGCGGCCGGCCCGGCGGGGCCGGTCAAGGCCCCGCCCGGATACGGTTCAATCAGACGCCCCTTCAGCCCGCTTTCTTGGTGGTTTTCTTCTTGGTCTTCCGCTTCGCGGCTTTCCTCTTGGTCGCCTTCTTCTTGGCGGGCCTCCGCTTGGCGGCCTTCTTCTTGGTGGTCTTTTTCTTCGCGGCCTTCTTCTTCTTCCTGGTCGCCTTTTTCTTCTTCTTGGTGGTCGTTTCGCCGGCTTCGCTGATCGCCCCGGTTGTCGCTGCCGCAAGGGCGGCGAACATTCCCTGGAGGAAGCGTCGGCGCTTCGCTAGTACTTGTTCACTCATCGTCCTGTTGTTGTTCTCTGGTTGGTGCGCACGGTCCCCAACACGGCGGGAGGGCGGTCCCCTCGCCACGGTTGACGTCCATGCAACCCCAGACTCTGGATGGCCCCCGCTGCGTGGCGAGAAATTTTCCCGCGGGACGGGGCGGGCCTTCGCCGCGCCCGGGAGGTTTCGGCCGACCGGTCATTTCCGGAAGACGGAACGACGGGCGATTCCCGGCGGGCGCTTTGAGTCCGTTTTCCTTATCCTCCCGCCCAAGGTCCGGATCCGTGTAATACGGCCGGATCCTGCACGATCTGCGCCACGCCTCAGGGCCACTCCGGGCCACGCTCCCGCACGGCCTATTTTCCGGCCTTCTTCCGGGCCTTTTTCTCCTTCTTCCTGCGGGCCTTGATCTTGCGTTTCATCTTGGCGCGAAACTCCTCGCCGACGATGTAACCGAGGCACCGCTTGGCTCCGCACAGGCAGGGATGGTCCTCCCAGTGGGACATGTCGAACCCGTAGTCGTAAACGACCTCCTCGCCCTTCTTGATATCCCGGGAGGCGATCAGCCACACCCGGCCCTTCACGATGTCGGTGTGGGCATTCGGGTCGCAACTGTGATTGGCGTTCCTGGCGAAGTTCCAGGGGACGTTCCCGTCGATGTCGTAGCGGCTGTTGAGGGTGAAGATGTAGACCGTCCCGTCCCCGGTGGCGCGTCCCTTCTCATCCTGCGCGTTCGCCCGCCGCTCGCTCTCCGCCTTGGTGATCTTGTCTCCGACGTACTCGATGATCCTGGTATCCTCCGGGATGTCGCGGATCGCGAAGAGCCCGTTGTTGTGAATCCCGGACTGCCCGACCTTCACCCATTTCGACGTCCCGCGCTTCGCCGCGGCCTTCTTTTGCGGCGTGTTCCGCTTCGGAACGGTCTTCGCCGCGGGCTTCTTCCTTTTCGCCCGCCGGGCCGCCGACTTGGTGGTGCCATTCGCCATCGCGGCACGATGGTAGCGGCCCGCGGGTGCGTTTCAAGACCCGGGAATGGGGGCGGCGCGCCCTGCGAACAACCGGGCGGCGGGCGTCCCGCCCGGAGCCGGCCCGGGATGACGGAGCCTCGCCGCCTGGTTCCACCATGGGCCGGGAGGATGGGATCCGCCGGCACCTTACGGCACCTCGACCCAGCCGCCGGAGCGCACCGACTCCCAGCTCAACTCGGCCAACTGCACCCCCTTGGCGCCCTCGCGGAGCGACCACGGGAAGGGATCCCCGCAGGCGACGTGCTTCAGGAACATCTCCCACTGGGTCTTGAAGGCGTTCTCGAACTGCTCGCCGGGACGCACCTCCTCCCAGTCGTCGAAGAAGTCGATGGGACTGTCGATGTCCGGATTCCACACCGGCGTCGGGGTGTCCTTCGCGGACTGCACAAAGCACTTCCGCAGGCCGACCGAGGCGCTTCCCTCCGTCCCGTCGATCTGCATGGTGAACAACTCGTCGCGCCGGACCCGCACGCACCACGAGGAATTGAACTGGCACACCACGCCCGTGTCCGTTTGGAAAACCGCGTAGGCGGCGTCGTCGGCGGTGCACTTGTAGGGACGGCCCTCCTCGTCGATGCGCTCCGGGACGTGCGTCGCGGCGTGCGCGAAGACGCGCGTCACCTTTCCGAAGAGGTTGTCGATCAGGTACCGCCAGTGGCAGTGCATGTCGACGATGATCCCGCCGCCGTCCTGGTCGCGGTAGTTCCAGCTCGGGCGCTGCGGCGGGCGATCCGGGTCGTGCCCGGTGAAGACCCAATAGCCGAACTCGCCACGCACCGAGAGAATCTCGCCGAAGAATCCGTCGTCGCGGAGTTTCCGGAATTTCCGGATGCCCGGGAGCCACAGCTTGTCCTGCACGGTGCCGTTCCTGACGCCGGCGGCTTCCGCGGTCTCCGCGATCCGGAGGGCGGCGCCGTAGTCGACCGCCGTCGGCTTCTCGCAGTAGATGTGTTTTCCGGCCGCGATGGCCCGCTCCAGGAACGGCACCCGGAACGGCGTCCCGGAGGCGTCGAAGAAGACCTCGTAAGCGTCATCCGCCAGGACCCGGTCGAGGTCGGTGGTGAACTTTTCCACGCCGTGTTCCCTGGCGAGGATCCGCAGCTTCTCCTCGTTGCGTCCCGTCAGGACGGGATCCGGCACGATCCTGGTCCCGTCCGCGCCTTCCACCCCGCCCTGCTCCCGGATGGCCAGGATGGAGCGCACGAGGTGCTGGTTGGTTCCCATCCGCCCCGTGACGCCGTTCAGAATCACTCCAATTCGTTGTTCCTTCATTTCTTCGTAGCTCCCGCGTCCCGCGGCGGTCCGTGTCTGCGGCGTCCCGCCGCATCAGGCATCCGCCATTGTGTCATTCGCTCTTCCATTCTGGTTCATCAAAATCCCCGGCACCCCATCACTCCCAAGAATCAGCGTTCATCAGCGTCCATCAGCGGTGCTCCAAAAACGCCTCATGGCGTCACTCCAACCCTCCCCGGTAGATGTCCTCATACGCCTCGAGGATCGCCTCCAGGAAATCCCCCTGGTCACGCTCCCACCATGTCCGCGAGAAAATCTCCACCTCGCGCCGCCCGTCAAAACCGTTCTCCATCACCCACGCATCGATCGCGGCGAGTTGCGCGCACCCCTCCCCCATGATCCCCCGGTCAAGGAGGACATCCTCCTGGTCCGGCTTGAAGTCGCAGATGTGGTAGGCGTCGAGCCATCCGTGATCCGCGCACCGCCGCAGTTGCGCCTCGAGGTCCGCTTCCCACCAGACGTGGTAGACGTCGACCGCGATGCCCACGTTGGGATGCGCGAGGTCGGCGCAGAGGTCGTTCGCCATGGCGAGGGAACAAATCGCGGAGCGATCCCCGGCATAGACCGGGTGCAGGGGCTCGATCGCCAACCGGATCCCCGTCTCCTGCGCCTCGTCCGCAATGGCCGCGATCCCGTCCCGGATCTGGGAAATGTTCTCGCGTGGCCCCTGCCCCACGCTCGCCCCGCAGACCAGCACGACCATCGGCAGGCCCAGGGCCTCCGCCTCCCGCAGGACCTGCCGGTTCTCCTCGATCGCCTTCCCCCGATCCCCGGCGGTCAGGCCCGTGAAAAATCCGCCGCGCACGTAGGAGACGCCCGCCAGGCCGGCATCCGCGATCTGGCGGCGCACCGTGCAGAGGTCCTCGCCGTCCACCGTCTCGCGCCACACCGAGATCCCGCCGATCCCGCGGCGCGCGTAGCCCTCGATGCACTCCGTGATCGACCACGGCTTGGTCGTCATGGTGTGCACCGCCAGTTCGGGATAGCTCATCGGTCAAATCTTGTACCCCAACCGCCGCGCGCAATCGCGCATCATTTCCGCTTCCCACTCCGGCCGCCGCGGGCACCGGGGATGCGGCTCGCTTCCCGGGATGCGCCCCAGCAGGTGCTGGAACACCGCACAGCTGTGCTTGTAGGCGGGGACCGGTTCGCGAAACCCCACGTTCCCGAGATACTGCAGGGCATCCGCCAACTCGTCGTAGCGCTCGTCCTGGTCCGCCCACCAGCGGTCGCGCTCCGCGAACTTCTCCGGACAAAACGCCGCCAGCCCGAGGAGGTAATCCGACCCGTATTCGATCATGTCGATCCCGAGGTCGTTCCCGGTGTAGATCTTGAAGTCGGGCCGCAACTCGTCCCGCAAGGCGAGCCGCTTCAACTCCTCGCCGCGGCTCAGGGAGCTGTGCTTGATCCCCCGCAACGACGCAATCCCCATCAATCCGCGGATCGTCTCCTCGTTGTAGATCATGCCGAACGGCGCGAACACCTTCCCCAACTCGAACCCGATCACGGCGTCATAGGGCTCGCAGAGGCTCGCGTAGAGATCCACGATCCGCTGCGGCTCCCAGCCATGGAAGCGCGTCGTCTGGAAGATGACCGGGACCCCGCCGAAGGACACGATCTCATCCATCTCCCTGCGGTAGAGATCCACCAACTCGCCCTCCATCCCCTCCACGAAGGCGCCGGCCACGAAACGCGTTCCGGCCCCCAGGCTGTCACGGGTCCACTCCAGCACCGCGGTGCGTTCCCCGGGGTCGAGGTAGTTCGCGTATCCCGTGTCCATGTTCACCGCGCAGCCCAGGCCGGCGCCGTCCGTCCGCCCCACCGCCTCCCGGAAGGCGTTTTCCGCGATGGCTCCGTCCGCCTCGAATGGCAGCAGGCACGCCGCGAGGCCCTCGATTTCACGACCCAAGCGCTTCCGCGCCTGCCGCTCCGCAATGCTCACACCCTTCCTTTAGTTGCATGCACCAAATCCGGCTAGCGAAATGCCGTTGACATGTGCTCCACATGTTTCTATCATTTTCACATGTCCAAGATGATCCAGGTGCGCAACGTCCCGGAGCGCCTGCACCGGCAATTGAAGTCCCGCGCCGCGCTGGAGGGCATGTCCTTGTCGGACTATCTCCTGGCCGAACTGCGTCGTCTGGCCGAGCGGCCAACCATCGGTGAACTGCGGAAGCGCCTCGCGGAGCGCCAGGCGATGGTGGTGTGCGAAGATCCCGCCGACGCCGTCCGCGCCGAACGTGATGCCCGCTGAGAATTTCATCATCGATGCCTCCGTGGCGTTGGAGATCCTGCTGCAGTCCCCCGCCGGGGCGTCGCTGGCGGACCGCCTCCTCGGGGCGGACGTTTCGCTGCACGCCCCCCACCTGCTCGACGTCGAGGTGGCGCAGGTGCTGCGCCGTTACGTGATTTCGAAACAAGTCACCCCCCAACGGGGTGGCGAAGCGGTCCGCGACTTGGCCGACTTCCCCCTCAGGCGCTACCCGCATGACTTTCTTCTTCCCCGCATCTGGCAACTCCGCGGAAACGTCACTGCCTACGACGCGACCTACCTTGCCCTGGCGGAGGCCATGAACGCGCCCGTTCTGACGCGGGACCGCCGCCTCGCCAAGGCTCCCGGGAACCGCGCCCGGATCGAACTTGTGTGATCCGCTGCCGCCGCAGCCCCGCGCTCCGACGCCCTGCCCGCCGCAAAACCGGAAGTTCCGGATCGAATATGCGGGGTCCGGGATTCAAGATCGGGCTGGAGCGGCCGTGGACCTCACCCACGGAACGGCTGAAGCCGTCACTCCAACCCCTAACCGAGAACCGAACATGCAGCACTTCCCCGAAATCCAGCTGACCAATGAGGAGGCCCGCGTCCTCGGCTGCCTCCTCGAGAAGGAAACCCTCACCCCGGGCTCCTATCCCCTCACCCTGAACTCCCTCGTCACGGCCTGCAACCAGGCCTCGAGCCGCGAGCCGGTCATGAGCCTCGGCGGAGAGGAGGTCGAGGCCGCCCTGCGCGCCCTCTCCGAGAAATACCTCGTCGAGAAGGTCCTCGGCGGCCGCGCCCCGAAGTACGAACACTGCCTGCCGCACGTTCTCAGCCTGCAGGATTCCGAGCGCGCCGTGCTGACCGTTCTCCTCCTCCGCGGCGCGCAGTCCGCGGGCGAGATCAAGCAACGCACCGAGCGCCTCCACCATTTCGATTCGCTCGAGGACGTCGAGGAAACCCTCACGACCTTCATCGAGTATCCGCACGGCCCCCTCGTGCGGCGCATCCCGGTGGGCGCCGGCCGCCGTGTCGAAACCTTCCGGCACCTCCTCTCCGAACACGCCGCCGGCCCGTCCGCGGAATCCCCGGAAAGCGCGCCCGCCCCGCCCGCCCCCGCCCCGGACCGGTCCGCCGAACGCGAGGCCGGGAAGTAGGAGGCCTGGCGGGCCCGCATCGAGTCCGAACTGGCGGATCTCCGCCGGCAGCTCGCCGCGCTCCGGGCCGAACTCGGGGAGTAACCCGGTCCCGGGACTCCGCGGCGCCACCCCGCACCGGCCTCAGAGCTGCTTCTTGCGCACCGACCAGATGAACCCGTCGTACCAGAAATGCATGATCGAGACGACCATGATGAGGCTGAAGGTCACGTCACTGCTGCCGTCCGAGGACTCCGCCCACCACCCGTAACTGAAGCCGACCGCCAGGAAGATGACCATCGTCACGGTCTTGTTCAGTTTGACTTTCCCGAAGCCGAAGGTGCTCTGCATGTTCTTCTTCTCGATCGACCAGACCAGCGCGAAGTACTGCAGGGCATGGAAGAAGTTCATGATGAAGAACGCCTCCCCGAAGGTGTTGAATCCCCAGGTGTAGATCGAGCAGAAGCCCGTCGACACCAGCAGGGCGACCTTCTGGTAGGGCACCTTGTAGGTCCCCGCCTTCGACAGCCTCCAGTAATAATACAGGTAGTACAGGAG
Organism: Akkermansiaceae bacterium; assembly: GCA_013001695.1. Taxonomy (GTDB): domain Bacteria; phylum Verrucomicrobiota; class Verrucomicrobiia; order Verrucomicrobiales; family Akkermansiaceae; genus Roseibacillus_B. Next base: position 4,074 of record JABDMC010000087.1, on the reverse strand, counting down.
GAACGGGACCCCCACCAGCAGCAGGATCCACGTCAGGACGCTCTGCCGGTCCATGGTGTAGGCCGGAATGGACGTGAAGAAGACCGAGCCCACCGCCTCGTACTCGTCGAAGTCCTCGATGTGGGCCATCAGGGAGGCGCCCGCGAGGATGGGGCCGGTGTAGAGCAGGAGGTTCAGCATGTGGTCCAGCCGGCGACCCGTCATGGGCTTGTTGCCGGCCTTCATGTCGTAGATCCGCCCGATCCCGAAGGTCTGCATGGAGGAGTGATACACGTCCCACCACGTCGCGATGACCGACACCGTCACCGCCACCCAGACCGAGGACATCATCGCGGCGAACAGCGCGATGGGCACCAGCGTGAAACGCATGGGGTGCAGCTGGAAGATCTGCTTGTTCCCGTGGCTTCGGAAGAAGACGAGGAACAGGTGGGCCATGATGAAGGTCCCGATGAACATGCTCACCGGCGAGTCCCGGTGCCCCATGAAGCTCACCTCCTCGTGCATGACGCGCGCCTGCGAAATGAAGATGCCGATCGCCAGCGCGATCAGCGGAGAATAAATCAGGGCGATCGAGTCCGTCATCGGACCGATGATGTATCCCGACTTCCTGCCCTTGAGCGGCGGGCCGGCGGCCGCCTTCTGGACGGTGGTCAGGGCATCCTCCGGGGATGGCACCCCCGGGTCCCGGGGCCCGGCGGGCGGAGCGGCCGTGCCCGGCGCCGGAGGGGCGGCGGTGGCTTCGGCAGCCATGGTACCTTCGGCGGACATGGCCAGCCGGTTGTCACTGGCGGAATCGTTGGCGGCAGAGGGCTTCACAGCGTCACTTCGATTTGGCCCGTCGATGCGGTCAGGGGCGAAATTCCCCGGGGTTTCGGGTAGGTCGGCCCGACAGGTTAATAAAGGGTTATGCACATTTCGTCAAGGGTGCGCTTCCGGCCCACCGCGGCGGGCGGCGGCCCGAAACGGGAGGATCGGTAATCCCGGGCGAGAAGAACGCAAGGGGCGGCGGGGACGAAAACCCGGAAAATGTCCCGCGATCTCCCCCGGACTTTTCGCGTGACAGGGTCGCGGCCGCATGGCGTAATACTGTTCAAATGATCACAAAGCTCTACAGCGCGGCGCTCCAGGGGGTGGAAGCCGTGGAAGTCGAGGTGGAGGTCAATGCCCGGCGTTCCGAAAGCCCGCGGACCATCATCGTGGGGCTGCCCGATGCCGCCGTCCGCGAATCGGGCGAGCGGGTCCATTCCGCGGTGGGGGCCTCCGCCCTGCGGCGCGAGATCGGGATCCACACCATCAACCTCGCCCCGGCCGACCTGCGCAAGGAGGGGCCGTCCTTCGACCTCCCCATCGCCCTCGCCATGACGGCCTGCGGCGAGCAGACGCCCATCCCGAACCTCCCCGAACACTGCGTCGTCGGGGAGCTGGCCCTCGACGGCACGGTGCGGCCCGTGAAGGGCGCCCTCTCGATCGCCCTCGAGGCCCGGCGCCGGGGCCGCAAGCGTCTCTTCGTGCCCACCGCCAATGCCCCCGAAGCGGCCGTCATCGACGGCATCGACGTCTTCCCGATCCGCACCCTGCACGAAGCGTGGCACGCCCTCACCGGGGCGGAGCCCATCCCGCCGTACCAGCTGAACCGCGCCGCCTACTTCGACGCGCACCGCCGCTACCCGGTCGACTTCGAGGACGTCAAGGGCCAGGCCCACGTGAAGCGCGCCCTCGAAGTGGCCGTCTCCGGCGGACACAACGTCCTGCTCGTCGGCCCGCCGGGCACCGGCAAATCGATGCTCGCCAAGCGTCTCCCGACCATCATGCCCGGCATGAGCGAGGAGGAAGCCATCGAGACCACCCAGATTCATTCCATCGCGGGCCTGCTCGATTCCAAGAAGGGGCTCCTCACCACCCGCCCCTTCCGCTCGCCGCACCACACCATCTCGGACGCGGGGCTCCTCGGCGGGGGCAGCAACCCGGGGCCGGGCGAAGTCTCCCTCGCGCATCACGGGGTCCTCTTCCTCGACGAGCTCCCCGAGTTCCGCCGCTCGACCCTCGAAGTCCTCCGCCAACCGCTGGAAGACGGGCGCGTCACCATCTCGCGCGCCGCCGGTTCCCTCACCTTCCCCGCCGAGTTCATGCTGGTGGCCGCCATGAATCCCTGGGGGTTCAGCTATTTGTTACAAGTTTTTGGTCCGGGTTCCACGGCCCAAACCAAAGGATTACCCGTTCACGATCAACACCTTGGGAGATCACATCCGCGCCGCCCGAATGGACCGTGGCCTCGAACTCCGCACCGTCGCGGAGCAGCTCGATGTGAATATCGACACCCTCGTCAACTGGGAGCAGAACCACTTCCAACCGACCTGCACCGCCGGCGCCAGGATCCTCGAATTCCTCGGCTACTGTCCTTTCGGGGAACCTGAATCGATCGGCGAACAGCTGCGCCTCTGGCGTTGGAAGCGCGGCCTCTCTCATCGGCAGGCCGCCGCCAAGATCGGGGTAGATCAGTCCACTTGGCAAAGTTGGGAGCGGGAATCTAAGCGCCCCTCACGAAAGTCCGTCAAACACCTCTGCAGCAACGGCGTTCTCAACGGAACATCCGAGCGTTGAAAATCTCCATTGGCACAAGGCTTCCGAACAGCCTCCAAATTGGATCGCGCTCGACCAAGAATGTCACTTGGTGCATTCATCTTGTGATGACAGCTCCAGCCATCAGCGAACGAGATCGAAGGAAGATTGTCCGCCTGGTAAGCGCAGTGGCAGATATGGAAGCGGCCATCGACGCGGGAAGGATCGCCGCGGACCCCGAGACCCCCGATGTGCTTCGCTCACATGCTTTTGAAGCCATGGTAATCGCGTATGGCAGTCCCTTCACAGACAACCACCGAGTCGGAAATATCGGGACCGAGTTCCCGAACTACCCGGATTTCGGTGATGCCGAAATGCCCTTGCGTCATTCTCGACTCATAGACATGAGGCACAAGTTCGTGGCACATAGTAGCGCAGAAGGCACCAAGATCATTCTTGTGCCCGGTGGTGTTGCGAATCCACTGACCGGAGAGTCCAAGCCAGACCCAGACTTCGTGGTGGGCAAGCGTGAATTTCCAGAGCCTCAGTTCGCGCAATGGCTCCTTGAAGCTCCAATCGGATTCAAAGGGGAACTCTTGGCCCGAATATGCGAAGTCCTAACTACCGCCATTCCCGGGGATGCGACAGAGAGCTTCGAAATTGAGGTCGGCGGCGACACCTTCCAGTGGTCCATTTGAATGCGTTCCGGGTGAAGTCGACTGGCGGCACTTTCGCCTCACTCCCCGCTAACTACAGCATTAGCTTCCGATCCAGACTCCTATACTGAATTGCTTCCAGTAGATGGGCCACGCCGATCTGATCCGAGTCCTCAAGATCCGCGATCGTCCGTGCCACCTTCAGGATCCGATCATAGGCCCTCGCCGAGAAATTGAGCTGCTCCATCGCCTGCTCCAGCAGATGGGACGATTCCCGATCGAGTTCGCAGTGCTTTCGGACCTGCTTCGGCCCCATGTCGCTGTTGACGCGCACTCCTGGAACCTTCTGAAACCGCTCCACCTGCCGCCAACGGCATCGATGCACTCGTTCCCGCACCGATTCCGAGTTCTCGCTCTGCTCCCTCGATGATAGCTGCTTGTAGTCAATCAGCGGCACTTCCACGTGCAGGTCTATCCGATCGAGTAGTGGGCCTGAGATCTTCTGCCGGTAGTGCTCTACCTGACGGGGGGAGCACCGGCATTCCCGAACGGGGTCGCCAAAGAATCCGCACGGACACGGATTGAGCGAGCCTACCAGCAGCACCTTGCTCGGGAACGTCAGCGTTCCAGCCGCCCGCGAGATTGTGACCTGCCCGTCTTCCAAGGGCTGCCGAAGCACCTCCAGCGTCTGACGCCGGAATTCTGGCAACTCGTCCAGGAACAGCACTCCGTTGTGCGCTAGCGACATCTCCCCTGGTCCCGGGTTGCTCCCCCCGCCGAGCAAGCCGGCATCCGAGATCGTGTGATGCGGGGCCCGGAACGGACGGGTTCGCAGAAGACCAGCCTTCGCATCGAGCAC
>JABDMC010000086.1 GCA_013001695.1 Akkermansiaceae bacterium | reverse complement strand
GGCGCACCGCCTGCCGAAACTCGACCGCCAAGGTCCACCGGAACGCCCTACAGATCGTCATTGGCGTGCCGGCGGGACAATGCGATCCGGCCATGGCAGGCGGGGCGCCCGCCCTACAAATCGTCATTGGCGTGCCGGCGGAACAATGCGATCCGGCCATGGCAGGCGGGGCGCCCGCCCTACAACGAACTCACCACCTCGCGGAGCGCCTGCACGCGCTCGACGTCGACGGGGTTCGTCAGGATCCCGTCGACTTTCAACGAGGAGGCCACGATCAGGCCGTCGGCGCACTCCAGCATCGGCGCGGCATTCTCGAGGGTCGCGCCGCTCCCCACCAGGAGCGGGGCGTGGGGGCACGCTTCCCGCACGCGCCGGAGGTCGGCGGTGTCGGCCGCCGCCCCGGTCGCCACGCCCGAGACGATGAGGGCATCCGCGAGGCCGCGATGGAAGGTGTCCCGCGCCGCTTCCGCGATCCCGAGGTCCCCGATCGGGACGGCATGCTTCACCATGACATCGGCCCACACCTGCACGTCCGGACAAAGCGCGGCGCGCTTGCGCATCGTCGTGAACGCCTCGCCCTGGATGATCCCCTGGTCGGCTTCCACCGCCCCGGTGTGGACGTTGACCCGCACGAAGGCCCCGTCACACGCCGCCGCGATTCCCAGGGCCGAGGAGACGTCGTTGCGCAGGACGTTGAAGCCGATCGGCAGGGACACCCCGGCCTCGCGGACGGCCCGCGCCGCAGCGGTCATGCCCGCCACCGTCTCCGGGGGCACCGCCTCCCGCGTGAACGGGAGGTCGCCGAAGTTCTCGATCATGATCCCGTCCGCCCCGCCGGACTCGTAGGCCTTGGCATCGGCCGCGGCGGCGGCGCACACCTCCTCCATGGACCCGCCCCAACGGGGCGACCCGGGGAGGGGCTTCAGGTGCACCACCCCGATGAGGCGCTTCTGGTCCCAGTTCACAGCGGCATCCCGCGCCAGGATGCCGGGGGATTCAATGCCGAATTCGGCTCCGATCACGCATTTACGGGATCTCGCGAGGAGGGCGCAATTTTCCGCCCTTTCGGACGTAGGATTCCTGCGTCATATTTGCATCCTGCTACCCACATCCGCCCACCAGTGATCCGAACCACAATCATCGGCCTTGCCGGCCTGCTTGCCGCCGCGGTCACCGCGCCCGCGGAGGGGGCCGGTTCCGCCGGGGAGATCTCCTTCAACCGCGACATCCGCCCGATCCTCTCGGACAAGTGCTTTGCCTGCCACGGGCCGGACGAGGAGACGCGGGAGGCGGACCTGCGGCTCGACACCTACGAGGGGGCCACCGCCGACCTCGGGGGCTACTTCGCGCTCGATCCCCACGACCCGGCCGACAGCGAGATCCTCTTCCGCCTCGAGACCGACGACGAGGACGAGCTCATGCCGCCGCCCGAAACCGGGAAGCCGCTGGAGCCGGGCGAGATCGCCCTCCTGAAGAAGTGGATCGCGGCCGGCGGAGCCTACGACCCGCACTGGTCGTTCAAGCCGGTCGCGAAGCCGGAGTTGCCGCCGGTCTCCGACCCGGGGTGGACGCGCAACGGGATCGACCACTTCATCCGCGCCGGACTCGATGCCGCGAAGCTGGCCCCCAACGCGGAAGCCGGCCGGCGGGCCCTCGCGCGGCGGGTCACCCTGGACCTCACCGGCCTCCCGCCGACCGTCGAGGAGGTCCGGGAGTTCGTGAACGACTCCCGCCCCGACGCCTACGAGCGCCTCGTCGACCGCCTCCTCGCCTCGCCGCGCTTCGGCGAGCACATGGCGCGCTACTGGCTCGATGCGGTGCGCTACGGCGACACCCACGGGCTGCACCTCGACAACTACCGCGAGTTCTACCCGTACCGCGACTGGATCATCGAGGCCTTCAACGAGAACAAGCCGTGGGATCTCTTCGTCACCGAGCAACTCGCCGGCGATCTCCTCCCGGAACCGACCCGCGAGCAACTCGTCGCGACCGGCTTCAACCGCGCCCACGTCACCACCGCGGAGGGCGGGTCGATCAAGGAGGAAGTCTACGTGCGCAACGTGAAGGACCGCATCGACACCTTCGGGACGCTCTTCCTCGGGCTCACCGTGACCTGCGCCGGGTGCCACAACCACAAGTTCGACCCGGTTTCGCAGGAGGACTACTACTCGATGTTCGCCTACTTCAACTCCCTTGACGCCGATCCGATGGACGGGAACAAGAAGGACCACGCGCCGGTGGTGAAGCTCCCGAATCCGGACCAGGAGGCCGACCTCGAGAGGCTGCGGGCCGAACTCGCCGCGACGGAGGCCGCCATCCGCGAGGCGGTGGACGGGGCCGAGTTTCGCGAGCCGGACGAGCCGTCCCCGCCGCGCTTTGCGGATCCCGAGGAGGTCGTGTGGATCGACGACGCCCTCCCGGACGGGGCGCGCCAAACGGGTCCGTGGAACTTCGAGGGGGACGGGGCCCCGGTGTATTCCGGACAGGTGGCGCATCGCCAGAGCGCGGAAGGCGTCGACCAGCACTTTTTCGACAAGGCCAAGCCGCCGCTGGAGATCGCGGCGGACGACGTCCTGTTTGCCTACGTGTGGCTCGACCCGGACGACCCGCCGAAGCAGATCATGATGCAGTGGTTCACCCGCACGTGGGACCAACGGGCCTACTGGGGGGAGAACAACATCGACTGGGGGAAGGACGGTTCGCCGTCGCGGCGGCGGATCGGGGACCTTCCGGAGGCCGGGCAATGGACGCGGCTGGAGGTGAAGGCCTCCGAGGTGGGGCTCAAGCCGGGCGCGAAAGTCAGCGGGTGGGCCTTCACGCAGTTTGGCGGCACGGTCCGGTGGGACAAGGCCGGGAAGGTCTCGCCGAACGACAAGGTGCCGCTCTTCGATTCGATCGCGGGGTGGATTGCGCACGAACTGCAACTCGAGAAGCCGACGGCCCCCGCGAAGGTCCTGGAGATCATCAGGAAGGAACCCGGGAAGCGGACCGACGGGGAAGAGCGCCGGCTGCGCGAGCACTTCATCGAGCACGTGTTCGCGGGGACCCGCGGGCAGTTCCGGAAGCTGCACGAGGAGAAGGCCTCGCTGGAGCGCCAGATTGCGGCGATCGGGAAGAAGCTCACCACGACCCTCGTCTGGAAGGAACGGGCCGAGCCGAAGCCGGCCTACATCCTGGAGCGCGGCGAATACGACCACAAGGGGGAGGAAGTGAGCCGCTCCCTCCCGGAATTCCTGCCGCCCCTTCCGGCCGGCGCGCCGAACGACCGGCTCGGGCTCGCGCAGTGGCTCCTGGACCCGGCCCACCCGCTCTTTGCGCGGGTCACGGTGAACCGCTTCTGGCAGCAGGTCTTCGGGACCGGCATCGTGAAGACCGCCGAGGACTTCGGCCTGCAGGGCGAGCAACCGAGCCACCCGGAGCTCCTCGACTGGCTGGCGGTGCGCTATCGCGAGCTCGGCTGGGACACGAAGGAACTCATGAAGCTCCTGGTGACCTCCGCGACCTACCGGCAGGACGCCACCGTCACCGCGGAGAAGCTCGCCCGCGATCCCGGGAACCGCCTCGTGGCGCGAGGCCCGCGCTTCCGGCTCGACGCCGAAACCCTGCGCGACCAGGCGCTCTCCGTGTCGGGTCTCCTCGTCGAGAAGCTCGGCGGGCCGGGCGTGAAGCCGCCGCAGCCCGACGGCCTCTGGAAGACGGTGGGCTACTCGGGATCGAACACCGTGAAGTTCACCGCCGACACCGGTCCCGAGAAGGTTCACCGGCGCTCGATCTACACGTTCTGGAAGCGCACCGCCCCGCCGCCGCAGATGAGCATCGCCGACGCCCCGCCGCGCGAGAGCTGCGTGGTGCGCCGCGAGCGCACCAACACCCCGCTGCAGGCGCTCATGTTCATGAACGACCCGCAGTATTTCGAGACCGCGCGGCACCTTGCGGAGCGGGCCCTCGGGCACGGCTCCGGCGACGCCCGGGAACGCCTCGGCTTTCTCTTCGAGTGCGCGGTGGCGCGCCCGCCGCAGGCCGATGAGCTCGCCATCCTGCACGAAACCTACCTCGACCACGCCCGCGAGTTCGCGGCCGACCCGGAACGCGCCCGGAAGACCGTCACGGTCGGCGAATTCCCGCCGCCGGAGGACCTCGACCCCGCGGAACTCGCCACCTGGACGATGCTCGCCAGCCTCGTCATGAACCTCGACGAGTTTCTCAACAAGTAGCGGAAGGGCTTCCCTTTCCGTCAGACGCTTCACGCCATGGCCGCAGGACTCGATACTCTTGCATCACTCGAATCGGAAGGCGCAGGCCTTCCGCCACCGGACACCCGCACCATGAACCCGCTCCACGAACACCGCCTCGCCCTCACCCGCCGCCACTTTTTCAGGCAGGGCGGGATGGGTCTCGGGGCGGCGGCCCTCGGCCATCTCCTCGGGCAGGACGCCATGGCGGCGGCGCCCGGGATGAAGGCCGCCGCGGGCCTCCCGCACCTCCCGCACTTCGCGCCGAAGGCGAAGCGCGCCATCTACCTGTTCATGTCCGGGGCGCCGTCGCAACTGGACATGTTCGACTACAAGCCGAAGATGGCGGATCTCTTCGACGAGGATCTGCCCGAATCGATCCGGCAGGGGCAGCGGCTCACCACCATGACCTCCAAGCAGAAGCGCTTCCCGGTGGCGCCGTCGATGTACGCCTTCGAGAAGGTCGCCAACAACGCCGACGGGGCGTGGATCTCGGAACTCCTCCCGTACACGAAGAAGATGGCGAAGGACCTCTGCATCATCAAGTCGATGCACACCGAGGCCATCAACCACGACCCGGCGATCACCTACTTCTGCACCGGCGACCAGCTGCCGGGGAAGGCCTCCCTCGGGGCGTGGCTCTCCTACGGCCTGGGCAGCGAGAACGAGAATCTCCCGGCCTTCGTGGTGATGAACGCCACCTGGTCGGCGAAGCGCGACGCCCAGGCGATCTACAACCGCCTGTGGGGGTCGGGGTTCCTGCCGTCGAAGCACCAGGGGGTCCTCCTCCGTTCGCAGGGCGACCCGGTCCTGTTCCTCTCCAACCCGGAGGGGGTGGAGCGCAACACGCGCCGCCGCATGCTCGACGCCCTCGAGAAGCTGAACCGCAAGACGCTTGAATCCTTCGGCGATCCGGAGACGCAGGCGCGCATCGCGCAGTACGAGATGGCCTTCCGGATGCAGGCCTCGGTGCCGGAACTGACCGATCTCTCGCAGGAGCCGGAACGCACCTTCGAGGCCTACGGGCCGGACTCGCGGAAGCCCGGGACCTTCGCGAACTGCGCCCTGATGGCGCGGCGCCTCGCGGAACGCGGGGTGCGCTTCACCCAGATCTTCCATCGCGGCTGGGACCAGCACGGGAACATCGCGGGCGACCTGCCGCTGCAGTGCCGTGACGTCGACCAGGCGGCCCACGCCCTCATCACGGACCTCAGGGAGCGCGGCATGCTGGAGGACACCCTCGTGGTGTGGGGCGGGGAGTTCGGCCGCACGATCTACTGCCAGGGGAAGCTGACCCGCGAGAACTACGGCCGCGACCACCACCCGCGGAACTTCACGATCTGGATGGCGGGCGCCGGGGTGAAGCCGGGCATCGTCTACGGGGAGACCGACGACTTTTCCTACAACGTCACCGAGAACCCGGTGCACATCCATTCCTTCAACGCCACCCTGCTGCACCTCCTGGGGATCAACCACCGGCAGTTCACCTTCAAGCACCAGGGGCTCGACCAGCGGCTCACCGGCGTCGAATCGGCCCCGGTGGTGAAGGATATTCTCCTCTGATCGCCGCGGGCCTTCCCTGCGGCCGGCCCGTGTGGCATCGTGGGTTCACCTGCCACGCCGTGATCCCGCCCAGACTCCCGCTTCTCGCCTGCCTCCTCGCCGTCCTCTGCCAGTGCGCCCCCGCGCCGCCGGCCCGCCCCTCCGCCGGAGCGGCGCTGCCCGCCGGGCGCCCGGGATCCTTCCAGCACATCATCAACGTCTCGTCGTACGACCCGAAGGGACGGCTGCGAAGCGGCCGGAGCTACTCCGAGCACGATCTCTCCGCCCTCCGCATCAACGGGGCCAGCGGCCTGATCGCGCGCGCCGGGAAGGGCGGCAACCTTGACGAGAAGTGCGCGACCTTCCTCGCTTCCGCGGACCGCGCCGGCCTCCTGCCCGGCGTCTACTACCGCGTGCAACGCCACGTCAGTGCGATCAGGCAGGCGGACCAGTTCGTCTCGCGGGTCCAATCCCTCGCGCGGTCGCGCCGGTGGAACGCGCCGGCGCTCCTCCTCTGCGGCGACTACGACGGCGACCTTCCGCTCTCCTCGATCCTGCAATTCATGGACCGGGTCGAGGCGCGCACCGGCGTCGTCCCGGTCGCCTATCTCGAGAACAGCCAGGAGCTCAAGCTGCGGACGCGGGCCGCGGACCGCCAGACCCGCGCCCGGCTGCGGCGCGCCCCCTACTGGCTGGCGCTCTACTCCCACGAGAGCGGAGCCGGACCGGTCTTCCCCGCCCCCGGCAATCCCCGCGGGCTGGTGCAGCAATACGCCCTCTGGCCGGACTGGACCATGTGGCAATACGGCGGCGTGGACTGGGAACGGGGCGCGGCCCGGCCCAAGGTCTACTCGCACGGCCGCTACCGGTTTCCGCTCTTCTTCGGCGACCTCGATCGTCCCATCGAACGCAATGTCTTCCGGGGTTCCCCCGCCAGCCTCGCCGCCTTCTGGCAACGCCACGGCGTCCCGCTCCAATAGGCCGGAAGCCGCAAGATTCCCCCATTGCATCCGTATTGCGGGAAGTTACCTTCCCATCGATGGAGAAGCCCTTCCCGCACCCTTTGTGGCCCCTGTGCCTCCTGTGGCTGACCTCCGCGTGGCTGCCGGCGGCCGAGGTCGACTTCAATCGCGACATCCGCCCGATCCTTTCCGACAAGTGCTTCGCCTGTCACGGACCGGATGAACGGACGCGCGAGGCCGAGCTGCGCCTCGACACCTACGAGGGCGCCACCGAGGGCGGCGAGTTCGCCATTCCGATCGTCCCCGGCAAGCCGGACGAGTCGGAGGTGATGGCGCGCATCCACGCCACCGACCCGGACGACCTCATGCCGCCGCCCGAGTCGCACAAGAAACTCACCGCGCGCGAAAAGGACCTCCTCAAGCGCTGGATCGCGGAAGGCGCGGCCTACGACCCGCCGTGGGCCTACGTTCCACCGGCCCGCCACCCGGTTCCGGAGGTCACCGTGAAGGATTGGCCGGTGAACTGGATCGACCGCTTCCTCCTCGCCAACCTGGAGCGCGAAAAGCTGTCCCCGTCCCCCGACGCCGATGCGGTCACCCTCGTGCGGCGGCTCCATTTCGATCTCCTCGGGCTTCCCCCCACGCCGCGGGAAACCGACGCCTTCGTGCAGGCCGCGGAGAACAACCCGCAGGCCGCCGTCGACCGGGAAGTCGCGAGGCTCCTCGCCTCCCCGCACTTCGGCGAGCGCATGGCGATCTACTGGCTCGACCTGGTGCGCTACGCCGACACGGTCGGCTATCATGGCGACCAGGATCACAACATTTCGCCCTACCGCGACTACGTGATCGACGCCTTCAACGCCAACCTCCCCTTCGACCAGTTCTCCCGCGAGCAGCTGGCCGGGGACCTCCTGCCGGGGTCCACCGTCGGCCAGAAGGTCGCCTCGGGATACAACCGCCTCCTGCAGACGACGCACGAAGGGGGCGCCCAGCCGAAGGAGTACCTCGCCATCTACCAGGCCGACCGGGTCCGCAACGTCTCGGCCGTCTGGATGGGGGCCACCGTCGGGTGCGCGCAATGCCACGACCACAAGTACGACCCCTACACGGCGAAGGATTTCTATTCGCTGGCGGCCTTCTTCGCGGACATCGACGAGGACCAGCACTTCAAGGTCGGCTCCAACACCCTGCCGACGAAGCGCCCGCCCGAGATGCTCCTCCTCGCCCCGGAGGATGAGGCCGAACTGGCCGCCCTGAAGGAGGAACTCGCCGCGGCCGGCGACAAGGATGAGAAGAAGCGCCTCCAGGCCAAGGTGGCGGCCGTCGAGAAGCGCGGCCGCCGGACGATGATCACGGTCGCCAAGCCACCGCGCGAGGTCCGCGTCCTGCCGCGCGGCAACTGGCTCGACGACACCGGCGCGATCGTGCAGCCCGCCTACCCGCATTTCCTCGCCGGCGACGATCCGGGTTCCGGGGAGCCGGGCGAGGGGTCGCGCCTGACCCGCCTCGACCTCGCCAACTGGCTGACCGACCCGGTGGACGGGACCGGCGGCCTCACGGCGCGGGTGTTCGCGAACCGCCTCTGGGCGTTGTTCTTCGGGACGGGCATCGCGAGGGACCTCGGCGACTTCGGCGGCCAGGGCGAAGCCCCGGTGCATCCGGGGCTGCTCGACAATCTCGCCGTCGAATTCCACGAGTCCGGCTGGGATGTGAAGCATCTCGTCAAGCTCATGGTCACGAGCCGCGCCTACCGGCAAAGTTCGCTCGCCCCGCCGGAGATGCGGGAACGCGACCCGCACAACCAGCTCGTGGCGCGCCAGTCGCGGTTCCGGCTTCCGGCCGAGATGATGCGCGACAACGCCCTCGCCATTGCGGGCCTCCTGGTGAACGAACACGGCGGGAAGAGCGTCAAGCCGTACCAACCGGCGGGCTACTACCGGCACCTGAACTTCCCGCCGCGGAAGTACGCCGCCGACACCGGCGCCGGCCAGTGGCGCCGCGGGGTCTACGTCCACTGGCAACGCCAGTTCCTGCATCCCATGTTGCGGGCCTTCGACGCCCCGACGCGGGAGGAGTGCACCGCGGAGCGCCCGCGCAGCAACACCCCGGTGGCCGCGATGGTGCTCCTGAACGACCCGACCTTCCTCGAGGCGGCCCGCGTCTTTGCGGAGCGCATCATGCGCGAGGGGGCCGCCGGCGAGGGCGATCGCCTCGACTTCGCCTACCGCCACGCGGTGTCCCGCCCACCCGACGGGGATGAGCGCCGCATCATGGGCGAGCTCCTCGCGTTCGCGCGGAAGGATTTCCAAGCCAGGCCGGAGGCCGCGAAGGCCCTGGTCTCCACCGGGCAGGCGCCGGTCCCCGCCGACCTCGACCCCGTCGAGCACGCCGCCTGGACCACCGCGGCCCGGGCCATCCTGAACCTCGCGGAAACGTTTACGCGGAATTGAGAACGCTGCCGAACACTCTGCTGAACACTGAGATCTGATCACGAAATTTGAACATTGAACCATCAACGGCACCATGACCACCGAACCTGAGAGACGATTCGACCTCGAAGAGCGCTTGCTTGACTATGCGGCGGAGGTGATTCGTCTTACCGAATCCCTGGGGGACTCGCGGGCCCAGCGATATGTCGGAGGGCAGCTCCTGCGCTCAGGAACATCTCCGCTCGCCCACCACGGGGAGGCGCAGTCTGCCGAATCGGATGCGGACTTTGTGCACAAGCTCAAGATCGGGCTGAAGGAGTTGCGGGAATCTCATCGCTGGCTGAAACTCATCAAGAGAGTCCCTCTCGTCGACGACCCCGCCATCTTGGAACCTCTCCTCGACGAAACCGATCAGCTGGAGCGCATCTTCAATGCCTCGGTGACCACCGTGAAACGTCGCATCGAGGGCACCAAATGACCATGCCGGGAGCCGGCACCCAAAACATGTCCATTCACCGTTCAGAATTCGTGCTCAAATCTCAGAGTTCGATCGAGATCAACCGCCGCGCCTTCCTCGGGCAGGCCGGGATCGGTTTTGGTTCCGCGGCGCTTCTTTCCATGCTGGGAGGGCGGGCCCTCGGCGCGGGGATCGAGGCATCCCCCAAGGGGCTTCCGGGGATCCCGCATCACACCCCGAAGGTGAAGCGCGTCATCTTCCTGTGCATGGCGGGCGGCCCGTCGCACCTCGAGACCTTCGATCACAAGCCGAAGCTCGATGAACTCCACGGCCAGCCGATGCCGAAGTCGTTCACCGCGGGCCAGCCGATCGCGCAGCTCCAGGGGCAGAAGCTCAAGGTGCAGGGGACCCTCACGAAGTTCCGGAACCACGGGACGTGCGGGCAGCCGGTCTCCGACTTCCTGCCGTACACCGCGAAGATGATCGACGACCTGTGCGTCGTGAAGTCGATGGTCACCGAGCAGATCAACCACGACCCGGCCCACACCTTCATGAACACCGGGACCGCCATCAGCGGGCGGCCGTCGATGGGGGCGTGGGTCAACTACGGGCTCGGGTCGGAGAGCGAGGATCTGCCCGGCTTCGTGGTGCTCACCAGCGTGGGGGGCCGCAACCCGCAGCCGATCGCGGCGCGCCAGTGGGCGGCGGGGTTCCTCCCGAGCCGCCACCAGGGGGTCGAATTCAATTCCGCGGGCGACCCGGTGCATTACGTCGGCAATCCGCCGGGCGTCTCCCGGCGGCACCAGGACGCCCTCGTCCGGACGATCCGGCAGCTGGACCGCCGGCGCGATGCCCTCGTCGACGACCCGGAGATCCGGACCCGCATCGCGGCCTACGAGATGGCCTTCCGCATGCAGGCCTCGGTGCCGGAACTCACCGACGTTTCCAACGAACCGCGGCACATCCTCGACATGTACGGCGCCAAGCCCGGCGACGGGTCCTACGCGTCGAATTGCCTGCTCGCGCGGCGGCTGGCCGAGAAGGGGGTGCGCTTCATCCAGCTCTACCACCGCGGATGGGACCACCACGGCGGGCTCGAGAAGTACATGGGCATCTGCTGCGGGCTGACCGACAAGCCGACGTGGGCGCTGCTGACCGACCTGAAGCAGCGCGGGATGCTGGAGGACACCCTCCTCGTCTGGGGTGGCGAATTCGGCCGCACCCCGATGTACCAGGGCAAGGGCGGCCCGGGGCGCGACCACCACATCAAGGGGTTCTCGATGTGGATGGCCGGCGGCGGCATCAAGCCGGGCATCAGCTACGGGGCCACCGACGAGCTCGGGTACAACGCCGTGCAGGACGTCGTGCACGTCCGCGACTTCCACGCCACCATGCTGCACCTCCTCGGCATCGACCACCACCGCTTCGCGGTGAAATACCAGGGCCTCGACATGCGCCTCACCGGGGTCGAGCCGGCGCACGCCGTGAAGGGCGTCCTGGCGTGAGGGTGACGGCGGAGTGCATCCGCTCAACCCGTCGCCCGGGATGATTGGGCTGGCGGATGAAATCCGCCGCCACGATTCCCTGCCCCCCGGGGCTGCGGGGCGGGCCCGTTCGGAAGGTGGAATTCGTTGGAAAAACGGGCCGTAAATCCGCGTTCTTTATCCGTGAATCGGAGAGTGGATAGGCTGGCCATCACGCCCATCCGGGACCACAGTCAGCCGGGGACCACGGGACACCCCGGCCCCCTCTCCACCCAATTCCCAATGCGCATTCCCACCATCATTCTCGCGGCCCTGGCAGGGATCGTCCCGGCCGGGGCGGCCCCGCTCTCCTACAACCGGGACGTGCGGCCGATCCTCTCGGAGAACTGCTTCGCGTGCCACGGGCCGGACCCCGGGACGCGGGAGGCGAAGCTGCGGCTGGATGTCCGGGAGGCGGCGCTGGACAAGGAAGCCTTCGTCCCCGGCGACCCCGAGGCGTCGGAACTCGTCTACCGCATCACCACCGACGACGAGGACGACCTCATGCCGCCGCCGGATTCGCACAAGGCGCTCACGCCGGAGCAAAAGGACATCCTGACGCGGTGGATCGAGCAGGGCGCGCCGTACGAGGCGCACTGGGCCTACCTCCCGCCGAAGCGCCCGCCGGTGCCCGAGATGGGGGAAGCCCATCCCATCGACAACTTCATCCTCGCGGGCATGCCGCCCGGGAACCGCGCCCTCTCCCCCGCCGCGGAACCCTCCACGCTCGCGCGCCGCCTGTCCTTCGACCTCACCGGTCTTCCGCCAGCGGAATCCAACATCGGAAACCCGGCAACCAAAATTGACAGCCTCCTGTCCTCTCCCCACTTCGGCGAGCGCATGGCGGTCTTCTGGCTCGACCTCGCCCGCTACGCCGACACCATCGGCTACCACAGCGACGAGGAGCGCGATGTCACCCTCTACCGCGACTACGTGATCGAGGCGTTCAACCGGAACATGCCCTACGATCAGTTCGTGAAGGAGCAGCTTGCGGGGGACCTCCTCGACGATCCGACCACCGACCAGTTCATCGCGACGAGCTTCAATCGGCTCAACCAGATCTCGGAAGAGGGCGGCATCCAGGACGCGGAGTACATCACGAAGTATTACGCGGAGCGGGTGCGGACCACCTCGGTGGCCTTCCTCGGCTCCACCATGGGCTGCGCGGAGTGTCACGACCACAAGTTCGACCCGTTCACCGCGGAGGACTTCTACGCGATGGAGGCCTTCTTCGCGGACATCTACGAGAAGGGCGCCTACAACGGGGACGGCCGCTACAACGAGGGAGCCGACATCAAGGCCTACCCGGGATTCCGCCTCAGCCAGTGGGGACCGACCCTCGACATCCCCGAGCCGGGTGTGGCGGAGGAACTGGCGCGCCTGGCGCGAAAGAAGAAGGGTGCCGAGGCGGAACTGAACCGGACGACCCCCGAACTCGAGTCGGCCTTCCTCGCGTGGGTGGCGGAACTCAAGGCCAAGGCGGGCGACGGCACACCCCGCGACGTCCCGATGCTCGAGGATGACGAATTGCCGCTCGGCGAGGTCAAGACGGTCACCGAGAACGTGCATTCCGGACGGCTCGCCCGCCACCAGCAGGGCGACGGCGTCGTGCAGCACATCGTGGACACGAAGAAGACGCCCGTCACGGTGGCGGATGGCGACGTCTTCTTCGCATGGGTATGGCTCGACCCGGCCGATCCGCCGAAGCAGCTCATGTTGCAGTTTCACGCCGGCGGCAAATGGGATCATCGCGCCTGGTGGGGCGGGGATCACATCCCCTTCGGCAAGGGCGGGAAGAAGGGCGGCCACCACCGCGTTGGGGACCTCCCCGAAACCGGCCAGTGGGTGCGCCTCGAGGTTCCGGCCGCGAAGGTCGGCCTCGGTGGCGGGAAGACCATCACGCAGCTCGCCTACGCCCAGCACGGGGGCACGGTCCTGTGGGATCTCGCCGGGCGTCAGACCGCCGACCCGCATGGGGTTCTCGCCGGGCTGTCCGATCCGGCGCGCCAGGCGCTCACCCAGGACGGGCCGCTCGAGGAGCCCCAGAAGGAGGCCCTCCGCGCGCGCTTCCGCGAAGTCACCCCGGCCCTGGCACCGATCCGCAAGAAGATCGCGCAGATCACCGCCGAAGAAACCGCCGCCCAGAAGCGGAAGCGCAGCACCCTCGTGACCCTCTCGGCCACCCCGCGGGAGGTCCGGGTGCTCCCCCGCGGGAACTGGATGGACACGTCCGGCCCGGTGGTCCAGCCGGCCGTCCCCGGCTTCCTCGGAAAGGCCGACCCGGCATCCGGCGACCCGGAGAGCGGCGCGCGCCTCACCCGCCTCGATCTCGCCGAGTGGATCACGGCCCGCGACAATCCCCTCACGGCGCGGGCCTTTGTGAACCGCGTGTGGGCGCTCTTCTTCGGGACGGGGCTGTCGCGCGACCTCCAGGACCTCGGCAACCAGGGACAGTGGCCGACCCACCCGGAGTTGCTCGACTGGCTGGCGGTGGAGTTCATGGACACCGGCTGGGACGTGAAGCACCTCGTGAAGCTCATCGTCGACTCGAAGACCTACCAGCAATCGTCGCACGCCCCGGCGGACCTGATCGAGGCCGATCCCTACAACACATGGTATGCCCGCCAGAATCCCCGGCGCCTTCCCGCCGAGTTCGTCCGCGACAACGCCCTCGCGGTGGCGGGCTTGCTCAACCGCACCGTCGGCGGAGCGAACGCCCGGCCCTACCAGCCGGCAGGGTACTACCGGGAACTCAACTTCCCGAAGCGGAAATACCAGGCGCACACCGACGACCGGCAGTTCCGCCGCGGGCTCTACACCCACTGGCAGCGCAGCTTCCTGCACCCCATGCTGATGGCCTTTGATGCGCCCGCGCGCGAGGAGTGCACCGCGAGCCGGGAAAGCTCCAACACGCCGCAACAGGCGCTCAATCTGCTCAACGACCCGACCTTCGTGGAGGCCGCCCGCGTCTTTGCGGCGAGGCTCATGTCGGACCACGAAACCTTCCCCGCGCGCCTCGAGGCGGGATTCCGGGAACTCCTGGCCCGCGCCCCCACCGGGGAGGAGGCCACGCTCCTGACGGCCCTCTACGACCGGCAACTCGGCCGCTACCGGTCCGCCCCCGGCGACGCCCGGGCGCTGCTCGCGACGGGAATCGCGCCGGCGCCGGCCGGGCTCGATCCCGCCGAGCTGGGCGCCACCACCGCCGTGACACGGGCCCTCTTGAACCTGCACGAGACCATCACGAGGTATTAAGATGATTATCCAGAGTCTTCACACCGCGTCAGCGCACCCGGCCCGGCACGCCCTGAGTGCCGCGACGCGGGACGGCCGACACTCCCCACCCGACGGGCGGTCCGCTTCAACCATGACCGGGACGGTCATGCCACTTATCCAGAGATGACACCCCTCGACATCAACCGCCGCACCTTCCTCCGGAACTCGTCGTACTCGGTCGGGAGCGCCGCCCTCGCATGGATGCTCACCCGCGACCTGCAGGCCGCCACCGCCGGGCGCGGGGTGATCGGCGGCAACTTCCACTACCCGCCGCAGGCGAAGCGCGTCATCCACCTCTGCATGGCGGGCGGGCCGTCGCACTTCGAGACGCTCGACGAGAAGCCCGAGCTGGCACGGCTCGGCGGCGAGCCCATGCCGGAATCGTTCACCAAGGGGCAGCAACTCGCGCAGCTCCAGGGGAAACGGAACGCCCTCAAGTGCCTCGCGCCGCAATTCGAATTCCGGGAATCCGGGGAGTGCGGACGGCGGATGTCGACCGCCTTCCCCGAGATCGCCTCGATCGCGGACGAGATCGCGGTGATCAACTCGATGCACACCGAGCAGATCAACCACGACCCGGCGCACACCTTCATGAACACCGGGTCGATCATCCCGGGGCGGCCGTCGATGGGGTCGTGGCTCCTCTACGGACTCGGGGCCGACACCGACGAGCTTCCCGGCTTCGTGGTGATGACCTCCTCGGGCGGCGGACAGGACCAGCCCATCGCGGCGCGGCAATGGCACAGCGGCTTCCTCCCCTCGAAGTTCCAGGGGGTCCAGTTCAACTCGAAGGGCGACCCGGTGCATTACGTGAAGAGCCCCCCCGGCGTCACGCGGGACGACCAGGCCGCCCTGCTGGACACCATCAACGGCATGAACCGCCTCCTTGGGAAGCGCGTCAACGACGCCGAGATCGCGACCCGCATCTCGCAGTACGAGATGGCCTTCAAGATGCAGACCTCGGTGCCCGGCCTGACGGATGTCTCCGACGAGCCCCAGCACGTCATGGACCTCTACGGCGCCCAGCCCGGCGACGGGTCGTTCGCGTCGAACTGCCTCCTCGCGCGCCGCCTCGCGGAACGGGGCGTGCGCTTCATCCAGCTCTACCACCGCGGGTGGGACCACCACGGCGGGGTCAAGAAGGGGATCGAGACCGTCTCGGGCCACATCGATCGCGCCACCGCGGCCCTCGTGAAGGATCTCCGGGATCGCGGCATGCTGGAGGACACCCTCATCATCTGGGGCGGCGAGTTCGGACGCACCCCGATGGCGCAGGGCAGCGGCCGCGACCACCACATCAAGGCCTTCTCCCTGTGGATGGCGGGCGCGGGCATCAAGGGCGGAACGACTTACGGGGCGACCGACGCCCTCGGCTACGACGTCGCCAAGGACCCGGTCTCGGTCCACGACCTCCACGCCACCATGCTCCACCAACTCGGCATCGACCACGAGCGCCTGACCTACAAGTTCCAGGGTCTCGACTTCAAGCTCACGGGCGTCGAGAAGGCGCGCGTCGTGAAGGAGATTTTGGCGTAAACGTGGCGGCGGATTTCATCCGCCTTGCCCTTCGTTCCGCCATCCGGGGGGCGGGTGCCCCCGGCAGGAACACCCAGTCTGGCAGACCGGCAGGGAGTTCGCGTCCATGGGCTGGCGGATGAAATCCGCCGCCACGAATCGTGATTGCATCCGCGCCCGGCCCCCCCGATGGTCGGCCCCATGAAGCCTGTCATCCCACTCGCTCTGATGGCATTGTTCCTGGTGGAATCCGCCATGGCCGATGAAAAGCAGCACGCCACCGGTTACACCGACACGCCCGTGATCCCGGGGTCGAAGTGGAAGGTGCACGACGACGACCGCCCGCGACCGCCGGTGGTGGCTCCCGGCGGCGAGGTCACCTGGCCGGCCCCGGCCGACGCCATCGTCCTCTTCGACGGAAAGAACCTCGATGAATGGACCAGGAAGGGCGGCGGCGACCCCGGATGGAAGCTCGTCGACGGCACCATGGAGGTCGTCCCGAAGAGCGGGGACCTCCTGACGAAGCGCGAGTTCGGGGACGTGCAACTGCACCTCGAGTGGCACCCGCATGATCCCCCCGAAAGCAACTCCCAGCACCGCAGCAACAGCGGGGTGTTCTTTTTCGACCGCTACGAGGTCCAGATCCTCGACTGCTACGAGAACAAGACCTACGGCGACGGCATGGCGGGGGCCATCTACGGGCAATACCCGCCGCTGGTGAATGCCGCCAACCCGCCGAGCAAGTGGCAGACCTACGACATCGTCTTCATCGCGCCGCGGTTCAAGGACGATGGCAGCCTCGAAAGCCCCGCCAAGGTCACGGTCTTCCTGAACGGCATCCTCGTGCAGCACGCCACCGAGCTGCTCGGCAACACGCCCCACAAGAGGGTCGGGAGCTACAAGGCGCACGGACCGAAGGGGCCGATCCGCCTCCAGGACCACCGCGACCAGCCGATCCGCTTCCGCAACATCTGGATCCGGGAACTGGATTTCTCGAAGCAGCGCGAGTGATTCGCGGCATGGCCGCCGGTGGCACGGCCGCGTGCCAACCCGAAGTGTCGTGCGCCGTTCCGGCCCGGTCGGGCACCCGCGAAGCGGACCGGAGGCCCGGAAACCTGCCGGGGATGGCGCGGGCTCGATGCACCATCACCGGGGGGGCACGCCACGGTGCGCCTCCGCCGCGCGGCCACTTGACTTCCGCGGGCCGTGTCACTACCAACGGCGCCATGCCGCTCGATATCGACTGGCAGGGCGTCTTCCCTGCCATCCCCACGCAGTTCAAGGAGGACTACTCCCTCGATCTTCCCGCCACGAAGTCCCACCTCGAGGCGCTTCTCGACAGCGGCATCCACGGGATGATCATGCTGGGGACCATCGGGGAGAACTGCTCGCTCGCCCTCGACGAGAAGGTGGAGGTCATGAAGGCCGGGGTGGAGGTCTGCGGGGGAAAGATCCCGGTGCTGACCGGGGTGGCGGAGTTCACCACCGCCAACGCCTGCGCCACCGCCCGGGCCGCGGAGGAAGCCGGCATCGACGGGCTCATGGTGATGCCGGGGATGGTCTACAACTCGGACGCGCGCGAGACCGTGCAGCACTTCCGCACCGTGGCGGCCGCCACGGGCCTCCCGGTCATGTGCTACAACAACCCGCCGGTCTACCGGGTCGACATCACCCCGGAGATGTTCCAGGACCTCGCGGAGGTCGAGACGATCGTGTGCATCAAGGAGGCCTCCGGCGACGTGCGGCGGGTCACGGACCTCTTCAACGCCCTCGGCGACCGCTACAAGATCTTCGGCGGGCTCGATGACACCGCCCTGGAGAGCATCATGCTCGGGTGCACCGGGTGGATCTCGGGGCTCGTCGACGCCTTTCCGCGCGAGAACCGCCTCCTGTGGGACGCCGCCATGGCCGGCGACTACCAGCGGGCCCTCGAAATCTACCGCTGGTACATGCCGATGCTGCACTTCGACAGCCACCCGAAGCTCGTGCAGTACATCAAGCTGGCCTCCGCCGAGATGGGATTCGGGACCGAGACGGTGCGCCCGCCGCGCCTGCCGCTGGTCGGGGAGGAACGCGAGGAGGCCCTCGCCATCATCCGCAAGTGCGCGGAGACGAGGCCGGCGTAGCGCCACGCCCCCGCCCGGGCGGCCAACGTTTGGGCCGGCCGGAAGGACGACGGATGCCCCCGGCAGGGTGGCCCATCGAGCCCCGGAAGGGGCGGCCACATCCTAGCCCGCATATTTCACGAAGTGAAACATGCGTTTTGCGAATGTGGCTGAAGCTCAATCATCCGATTCGCAAAACCGACTCTGGAGGAAACACCCAAAGTGTGTTTCCTCCGGCGTCGGGGCGAGCCCCGACGGCTCTGACCAGTCAGAGCGTG
>JABDMC010000077.1 GCA_013001695.1 Akkermansiaceae bacterium | reverse complement strand
CGGCCTGGTTTCCCAACTTCTTCGTTCCTCCTCAGTCGTGAATCTCGATTCACTCCTTCGGAGCGCCTTGAATTTGGAAAATCATCCTCGCGCATCATGTTGCACTACTTACGGGACACCACACTAGTTCCCCGGCACGATCTTCCAGATTTCGCCGCTGGTGCCCGTCGGGCCCTTGCCGGCGTTGGTGAGAACGTAGAGTTCGCCGGCGCGATCCTGCGCGAGGGCCACGATCATCTTGTCCTTGCCGTCGGGGGACTTGGCGCCGGGGACAATCTGCATGTCCCAGCGGCCGTCGGATCCCGGCACCCCGGCAAAGAGCCCGGCCTTGCGGGTCGCCCAGCTCGTCCCCCAGTCGGCGAAGACGTAGGCGCCCACGAGCCCCCGCAGGGCACCGCCCTGGTAAACGTAGCCGCCGGTGATGCTGATCCCGTAGCCGGGAGCCTCGCCGTACGATTCGTTGTGGGGGTAGACGAGGACCGGATCGGTGAATTCGCTGCCGCTCGAGACCCCCTTGGTGGAGACCACCGCGGCGGGGTTGTCGGCGGTGAATGACGCGTAGCCCTCACGGCGCGACCAGCCGTAGTTCTTGCCGTTCTCGATGATGTCGATTTCCTCGAAGCGGTTCTGCCCGACGTCGGCCACGATCAGGTTTCCGCCGTCGAAGCTCATCCCCCACGGGTTGCGGATGCCCCACGCGAAGATTTCGTCGCGGCCATCCTTGCCGACCAGCGGGTTGTCGGCGGGGATGCCGTAGGGATCGGCGGAATCGACGTCGATGCGCAGGATCTTGCCGAGGAGACGATTGAGGGCCTGCCCGTTCCCGTCCTTCTCGTGGCCGGGGGCGACATCATTGGACTTCCCGCCGTCGCCGAGGCCGAGGTAGAGGAATCCGTCGGGTCCGAAGAGAACATTGCCGCCGTTGTGGTTCCACTGCGGCTGGTCGACGGCGAGCACGAGCCGTTCGCTGGCCGGGTCGGCGCTGCCGTCCGCCTTCACGGTGAACTCGGAGAGGCGCGCGGTGTGGTCGAAGCCATCCGGGCCATCCTCGCGGAGCGGCGCGCTGTAGTAGACGTACACCTTCTTGTTCTCGACGAACATCGGGTGGAGGGCCACGCCGAGGGCACCCCGTTCGTCGAACTTGGGATTCAGGGTCACCATCCGGTCGCGCAGATCCAGGAAGACCGCTCCGGGTTTTCCGCCGTCCTCGCCGAGGAAGGAGATCACCCCGGGTTGATCGACGACAAGAAAGGCCTGCTCGCCGTCGTCGTAGGGGATCATCGAGACCGGGGAGGTGAATCCCGAGGCGAACTTCTTGTAGGCCACCGGCGGCAATTCCTTGGCCGGGGCCAGGCCGGCGAACCCGGCCGCAAGTGCGAAAAGGAGGGAGACGAACGATTTCATCCCGCTCAGTCTCGGTGATTTGGCCCGTTTGGCAACCCCGCGGCGGGCGGAGCGGCGCATTCCGGCTTCCTCCCCGCCGCGTGGCCGGTCGAGGCGTTCCCCGCGGGGCCCCGGCATCGGCCAATCCCGCGCATCCGCCGGGCCGGTCCCGGCCGCAGACTTGCGCGGGGCGCGGCGCCCCGTTACCGCTCCGGCATGCCGCTTTGGGTGAAGATCGTGATATGTGCCCTTGTCGTCGAACTCCTCGGCGCGGGCAGTGGCCTCGTCGGAATGGGGGACGACCGCGAATGGTACGACGCCCTGCGGGACCCCCCGGGCACCCCGCCGGGGTGGGTCTTCGGACCGGTGTGGACCGTCCTTTACGCCCTCATCGGCGCCGCCCTGGCGCTCGTCTGGCATCGCGGCGAGGCGGGGCCGCCCAAGCGGGCCGCGGTCACCGCGTGGTTCGTGCAGTTCGCCCTGAACCTCCTCTGGACCCCGGTCTTCTTCGGCGCCCACCGGATTCTCCCGGCGCTGGCCGTCATCGTCGCCCTCCTCGCGGCGATCGCGATCACGATCCTCCTCTTCCGCAAAGTCGACCGTCCCGCATCGTGGCTGTTGGTTCCCTACCTCTGCTGGGTGAGCTACGCGACCTACCTGAATGCCGGCTATCTGGTTTTGAACCGCTGAATCCGGTTCGCGCCACGATCGGATCCGACCTGCCCCCGAGAAACCGAAGCGACTTGAGAGGGATTGTTCTACGCGAAGGGGGAAAAAACGAAGGGACGGACATGTCCACGCACCCGGTGACCGGTGGCAGACAATCCGCGCCAGGCGGGCCCGCGCCGATCTCCCGAGGAATTCAGCTTGAGTTCCTTTCATTAGTTCCTTACTTTTGCGCAATGAAAGCGACCCTTACCAGCAAGGGGCAGATCACCATTCCGGTGAAGATCCGGGAGCGGCTGCACTTGGAGCCGGGAGATGTGCTGGAGTTCGACGAGGAGGCCCCCTTCCTGAAGGCCACCAAGGCGATCGCGCCGGAGGCGTGGGAGGAGTTCGGGCGGGGCTGGAAGGATCCGTGGCCCGGCCGCGATCTCGGGGAGGTCCTCGAGGAGTTGCGCGGTCCGGTCGAACTCCCGCCCGGCAAGGAGAAGCAGTGAGAACGGCCCTCGATTCCTCGGTGGTCATCCTCCTGCAGCGGCAGCAGGCCGGCTGGAAAGAGTGGCGCGAGACGCTCACCGTGGCGGCCGGCGAGGGGCCCCTCCTGATCAGTTCGGTGGCCTTCGCGGAGTGCACCACCGGCTACTCCTCGCTCGAGCTCGCCCTGGAGCGCTTTGCGGCCTTGCAGATCCGTTACGACCCGCTCGCTCCGGACGCGGCCTACCTCGCCGGCCAAACCTTCCTGCGGTATCGACGCAGCGGCGGTCCGCGCACGCACCTGATTCCCGATTTTCTCATCGCGGCCCATGCGCAGGTCCAGGCGGACCGGCTCGCCGCGTTGGATCGGGGGTACTTCCGTCCGTATTTTGGCGAGTTGCGTCTGCTCCAACCCGCCCCGGGCGGTCAGGCCGGACCGGCGACCTGAACACCCCCGTGGTCCTCCTCGTGGCGAATGCGTTCACGATCCTCCTCATTCCGCAAAGTGGGCCGTGTCGCATCGTGGCTGTTGGTTCCCTCCATCTGCCGGGTGAGCTACGCGACCGACCTGCATGCAGGCTATCTCGCCTTGAACCGCTGATCGCGGTTCGCGCCACGATTTGGCGTGGATGGGTTTGTGCGGGATCCGAGGGGGGCTAGGGTCGGAGGCGATGGAGGAGGATTGGATCGACGAGCTGGCGACGGGGCGGCCGCGGATCGTGGGCTTTGCGGTGGCGGTGGAAGGCGGGATGGGGATCCTGGCGTGGATCGCGGGCCTGCTGCTGGGCCTGCCGGTGGCGGGGTGGGTGGTGTGGTCGGGCGAGGGTCTCGCGTGGGGAATGGCGGGGGCCGTGGCGATGCTGGCCCTGCTGGGAATCTGCCGGGCCGTCCCGCGGGGGCCGCTCGCGGAGCTGAACCGGCTCGTCGACCGGCTCGTGAAAGGGCTCTTCGGGGGGTGCCGGTGGTGGGAATTGCTGGCGATCGCGCTGCTGGCCGGTTGGGGCGAGGAGATGGTGTTCCGCGGGGTGATCCAGGGCGGCCTGGAGGTGCTGTTGACGGGGTGGTTCCCGGGGGATTCCGGGTGGTGGCCCGAGGCGGTGGCGCTTGCGGTGGCCAGCGTGCTCTTCGGATTGGCGCATTGCGTCAGCCGCGAGTATGTCGCGTTTGCGATCGTGGTGGGGGCGCTGCTGGGATGGATGGCGATCGCGACCGGGGATCTGCTGGCGCCGATGGTGGCCCACGCCGTCTACGATTTCGTGGCGCTGATGTGGCTGGTGCGCCGGCCCTAGGCGGCGGGGCGGAATCGGCCGCAGTTGCGTCGGGAAGCCGCGGAATCATGGATTCCCAGGGGCGGCGGCGCGCCGGGAAACCTGGAATTTACGGAATCCAAACCTTTCCGTGGAGGCCAAGGGGAGGTATGTTCCTGTCCCGCATGAGCTTGCACGCCCAGTTGAGTCCCGAGGCCGAGGCGCGTCTGCGCGCCCAGAAGCGCAATTCGACCATCTCGAGCATCGTCATCAGCATCCTGGTGATCGTGCTTTGCGGTCTGATCCTGGCCTTCATCGCGCTGAAGGGCATGTTTTTCGAATCGCCCACCATCGTGGCCTACAGCTCCTCGATCGAGGACGAACAGGAACTCGAGGAGCGGCGGATCAACGACCAGGTGCAGCGCAAGCCGTCGGCGCCGTCCTCGTCGATGGCGAAGGTCATCGCGGCGAGCACGGTGTCTCCCACCGCGGTTCCGGTTCCGGAGTTTGCGGTTCCGGAGCCCTCGGTCGAATTCGGCAGCGGCGACGACTTCGGCGCCGGTTGGGGATCGGGCGGTGACGGGGGAGGCGGCGGCTTCGGGAACATCCCGGCCGCGATGCGGAAACGCTGCACCAAGGAAGACCGCCTCGCCCGGCTCTCCGCCAACGGAGGGAACGAGAAATGCGAGGACGCGGTGGTGGAAGCGCTCCGCTTCCTCCAGAAAACCCAGAACAAGGACGGCAGCTGGGACGAGAAGCACAAGGTCGCCATGACCGGCCTGGTCCTCCTCGCCTACCTCGGGCATTGCGAGACGCCCCTTTCGGAGGAGTTCGGGCTGACCGTGACCGCGGCGATCACCTTCCTCGTGGACGTCGCCGTGAAGAACAAGGGGAAGCTGGCGACGAACTATCGCGACCGGCACTGGTGCTACGAGCACGCCATCGCGACCTACGCGATCTCGGAGGCGCTGACGTTCTGCACGATGCTCGGGGTGCACATCCCGAACCTGCAGGAAGCGACGCAGGACGCGGTGCAGTGGATCATCAACAACCAGCACAAGTCCGGGGGGTGGGATTACGGCTACTCGGAGGATTCCGCACGGGGCGGGGACCTCTCGATTGCGGCCTGGCAGATGCAGGCCCTGAAGGCCGGCCACACCACCGGCCTGGAGCTCAAGAACTACCGGAGCTGCATCACGGCGGGGCTCAAGTACGTGCGGGAACGGCAGGGAAGCAACGGGGCCTTTGCCTACACGGGGAACAACGGCCGGATCAGCCTGACCGGGGCGGGCGTGCTGTGCATCCAGCAGCACAAGGGGGCCGCCGACTCCGACGCGCGGAAGGGGGTCAAGTTTCTCGAGGAGAATTCGAAGTTCGACTACACGAAGGGCCCCGCCAACCTCTACGAGCACTATTACAGCGCCCAGGCGATGATCAATGCGGGCGGCAAGGCGTGGAGGAACTACAACAAGCTCTTCCGGGACAACCTCCTCGACGCCCAGCTGGAGGACGGGTCGTGGCCGCCGCCGGCCGGCAAGTTGCATGTCGAGACCGCCACTTATCGCACCGCCCTGTGCACCCTGATGCTGGAGGTTTATTACCGGTTCCTGCCCGGCACCGGGCAGAAGAGCTGAGGTTGAGGGGGCAGGGGTGAGTGTCTGACCGGGACCAGCCTTCGCCGAGGCTTCGGCGCGGCACGCGGTCATGCCAGGTTGCTCCTTCCGGGGTAGGAACAATGGGCTGGGCGGTTGGAAACCGCCGCCACGACGGCACTCCTTTCGAGGTTGGAACAATGGGCTGGGCGGTTGGAAACCGCCGCCACGTTACTCGTCCTCGAGGTCGAGGAGTTCGAGGGTGTCGAGGCCGCCGCCGGCGATGCCCTGGATGTCGCCTTGCATGCCCGATAGGTGGAGGACGACCTTGTCGATCTGTTTTTCGCGGGCCGCCCAGTGCTTGCTGAGGGCCTTCTTCTCGGCGGCCAGGGTGGTGCGCATGGCGTCGAAGGTCTGCACGATGGTCTCGAGGCGGTTGCGGAATTCGGGGCCGGTGAAGTAGCGGTAGAGGAGGTCCTTGTTGTCCTCCATGCCCTCGCTGGCGGCCTTGGCGCGCGACAGCTCGAGCAGCGCCCAGCGCAGGGTGTGGATGAGCGGGAGGGCGTGCGGGACGGCGCACACCCAGACGCCGTCGATCTGGGCGGAGGTCGTGACGCCGTCGGGGAGGGTGGAGGTGATGAGGACCGCCACGTCGCCCCGCACCTTGGCGAGGTCGTCCTTGAGCTTCGGGATCCAGTCCTTGCTCCACGCCTTGGTCTGCTTGGTCTCGTAGACGATGCGTCCGCACGGATGGCCGAGGTGGTTGGCGACGAGGTGGATGAGATCCGCCCCCCGCACGCCCTTGGGCACCTCCTCGAAGTGGTCGAGGGGAAAGGCCGACTTGAGGCGGTTCTCGAGTTCGAGCTCGAGGACCTCTCCCTGGGTCTGCTGGGACCCCTGCTCGAGTTTGCGCCGCAGGTCGTCGTTGGCCTTCACGGCATCCTGCAGCTTCTTCTCGAGTTCGGCCTGCTTCACGGACTGGCGTTCGGCTTCCTGCCGGGCGATCTGCTCCTTGAGCTTGTCGCGTTCGGCGCTGAGCTTCTTCTCGAGTTCGAGTTCGAGCTGTTCGCGGTCCTCCTTGAGTTGGCGTTCCTTCCGGGCGAAGGCGAGTTCGGCCTCGCGGGCCTTCTGGAGGGCGGCGGATTTCTCGGCGAGTTCCTCCTGGAATGCCTTCACGCGGGTGGCCTCGGCTTCGGCGGCCTTCTTGGCGGCGCGGGCCTCGACCTCGGCGAGTTGCTGCTTGAGTTGCTCTTCGACCTCGTCGTCGACTTCGCTCCGGCGCTTGCGGAGGGCCTCCTCGCCGGCGCGGAGCTTCTTCTCGCGCTCCCGGACGGTCGCTTCCAGCTCCTCGGAGAGGTGCTCGCGGACGCTGCCGAGGACGGCGTCCTCGAGCGGGAACTCGTGGCCGCACTTCGGGCATTTGACGGTGACGGGGTCGGAGGGCATGCGGTGGCGCGATTGTGGAGGGCGGAGCGCGCCGGGTCGAGGCGATTGGCGATTGCCGCTTGATCGCCGGCGCCCGCTTCCTAGATTACGGCATGTCCCAGACAACAGCGACGAAATCGGATGTAGTGGAGGCCTTGCGGCAGGTGGTGGCGGACAGTTACGCCCTGCTCGGGCAGACGCATTTGTGCCACTGGAATGTGCGCGGGCCTGGGTTTTTCGCCCTGCATACGGCATTCGAGGCGCAGTACACGGAGTTGTTCACCGCCATCGACGAGATCGCGGAGCGGGTCCGGGCGCTCGGATCGCTCGCGCCGGGCGGGCTGGGGAACCTCGCGAAGATGGCCGGGATGAAGGAGCTCGAAGAGGACGCCTCCGCCGAAGCGATGGTGAAGCACCTCGCGGAGGCGAACCGAAAGCTCGTGAAGAGCCTCGGGGAGGCGCGGGACCTTGCCGCCGCGGCGGATGACCCCGAGAGCGAGGATCTCGCCATCGCGCGCACCCAGGTTCACGAGAAGACGATCTGGATGCTGGAAAGTTTCCTCGGGTAGGGACGGCGGGGCGGGTCCGGCCATGAGAACGGGGCGCCGAAGCGCCCCTGCAGAGATCCGGCCGGGTGCGGGCGGTTATTCCCCCTGGCGCTCCCCGGCGCCGTAGCCGGCTTTCTTGACCGCGGCGATGAGGACGGTGGTTTTCATGGGAGCCGGTATCGGTTCTCAGGGTGCAGCCCGGATCGGCCCGGACTCCCCCGTGGAAGGGCCGGGGGACGGTCCGATTCCCGGAAATCGCCCGGGTTGGCGGGCTTCCGGGCGGCGGCGGGGCGAAAAATCCTGATTTTCGATGAATTTCCCCGGAAGGGGCGGAGTCTCAGGGGCATGAGACTGAAAGTCCTTCTTTTGCCTGTGCTCGCGGCCCTCGGGGTCGGCTTCCTGCTGACCAGCTGCGCCACGACCTACGATGCCCAGGGCCGACCGGTCCAGACCGTGACCCCGGAAGGGGCCGCCCTTGGAGCGGTGGCGGCCGGCCTGATCGGCTATGCCATCGCCGGTGACGACGACGATGACGGACACTACCGGCATCGCGGACACCGCGGCCACGGCCACCGGCGTGGCCATGGTGGCTACGGCGGCTACGGCGGATACTACGACCCCTACTGCCGCTAGGATGGCCGGCGGGGGGTGACCCCGGGCCAGGACCCACGAATTTGGATCGGGTCGTTGTCCCGCATGGAGAGATCCGTGCGGGGCGACGCCATTCCCGGCGCGGTGCCGCTAGCCCGCATATTTCACGAAGTGAAACATGCGTTTTGCGAATGTGGCTGAAGCTCAATCATCCGATTCGCAAAACCGACTCTGGAGGAAACACCCAAAGTGTGTTTCCTCCGGCGTCGGGGCGGGCCCCGACGGCTCTGACCAGTCAGAGCGTGTCGGCCCCCGCGTTCGCGGGGGCGGAAATTTCATGAAATTTCCGGGCTAGA
>JABDMC010000069.1 GCA_013001695.1 Akkermansiaceae bacterium | reverse complement strand
GTACTCGGTCGTCTCGCCGGCCGGATTGGTCGTGCGCCGCAACCGGCCGGCATTCGGATGATCCGCCGGGTAGTAGAGGTAGTAGGTGTGCTTCCCGAGCGGATCGATCTCGGTGAGCACCTGGCCGGCGCTGCTCTCGATGCGCCGCCGCACCGCGCCGCGGGCGTCGGTGTGGATCGTCTCGAGGGTGTTGCCGGCCCGGTGGTAAGTCCACGTTTCGGGGGTGGCGGAGAGGTGGCTGGTGCGCGAGCGCAGGACGCCGTTGCTCGTCACGGTGACGGCATCGACATCGGAAAGATTCGTGGAGCGGGTTTCGGTGACGGTGGCGGTGGCGCGGTCCACGGTGCGGAGGGTGGCGATCGTTTCCCCGGTGGGAAGCGTCACGCGGGTCTCGGACAGCACGGCGGGATCGGTGAAGCCGAGGCGCGACTTCCGGACGGTGACCTGCGCGGCGTCGGAATCGTCGGCCGGGTAGCTCTTCGAAACGTCCACCTCCCACCAACTCGTGCCGTCGTGTTCGAAGTAGCGCTCCGCGGTGCGGAGTCGATCGAGGGAGGCCGCGGTGAGGGTCCCGTCGGCATCGGCGTCGATTCCGGCCGCGGTGGCGCGGCCGAGGAGGTCGTAGGTCGAGAGGACCACCGGGACCTGCGGGGCGGTCGAGGTCCGGCGGGCGGGGTGGCGCGTGCTGCCTCCACCCAACGGGTCAAGGGCATAGGCGGTGGTGACGGTGACGGTTCCGGCGCCATCCGGGCTCGGGGTGATCCGCTGGTATTCGCGGCCGACATGATCGGCGACGGTCTTCTCCCAGCGGGTGGCACCGCGGGTCACGGTCGTCGCCGGGAAGCCGCTCTCGAGGCCGTAATCGTAATGCGTATCGACCACGCCGGGGCCGGTGACCGAGGCGGTGCGGCCGTCGAGGTAGCGGGTGGTCGTTGCGGCCACCCCTCCCGGGCCGGTGGCGACCGTGTCGCGTCCGCCGTTCGGGTAGGTGGTGGATGTGACGCGGCCGAGGGCGTCGACCTCCGTGACGGTGCGGCCGGCGAGGTCGCGGATAGTGGTGCGGGTCGTGACATTGGGTCCGACGGACCGGGTCACGGTCTCGACGAGGCCGTCCCGGGCATAGGTGGTGACCTCGTCGGGATCCCCCGCGGCGCCAAGTGTGGTGACGGTCTGCACGCGGCCGAGTTCGTCGCGGATGGTGACGGTGGCGCGGCCGGTCTCGTCGATGACGGTCGTCTGGTGAGGGGTGTCGTAGGTCGTTTCGCGCACCACGCGGCCGGGGGCCGGCATCCCGGGGTCGAGGCGGCGCTCGGTGACGGCCGCCACCGCCCCGGAGGCATCGAAGAGGTGGTCGAAGACGGTGACCTGCAGCTCGGAGAAGGTCCCGGGCCCCTCGTACACCGCCAGGGAGTCGCGCCGGATCCGGCCTTCATCGTCGCGGATGATGGTGCGGCGGGTGGTGGCCGGCTTCCCGTCGAGAAGGACGCCTTCCGGGTTGTCGCCGGTGCCCTCGAAGATCTCCTCCTGCACAAAGCCGCCGGCGGCATTCGCGGTGAAGACGGCGGTGGAGGCATCGTAGTCGCCGCGGGTGTGAAAATGCACCTCGGATCGACCGTCCGGATCGAGCCGCGCCACCAACCGTCCCGGCCACTGCGGGTGGGTGTCGTTGTAGCGGGCGGTGACGGAATAAAGCGGCGCCCCGCCGGTCAACCCGCTTTCCTGCCATGTCTCGCGGGTGACGAGGTCGTCGCCGTCAATCCGGGACTCGAGAAAGGAACGGATGTTCGTGGGCAGGAATCCCACTCCGCTCCAGGCATCGAACCAGGATGCTCCGACCAATTGCCCACCCGGAAGGAAGTGGGCCGAATTCTCCAGTTCCGTCTCGAAGTACGGGTAGGGCGAATCGACGCGGCTCGTGTAGCCCCGGTCTTCATACTGCGCATTGGCAGTGGTGGCCTCGTCGGGATGGGCCGGCAGGTTCTTCCACGGCCGGTAGATGCGGCTCGGGACCTGGTCCACGGTGTAGTCGTACTTCACCCAGCCACCGTCCGGATGGATGATCCACTTGACGTGGCGGTAGCCATTGTCGGCGGGGTCCTCGTGGTAGGCATACACGGTCTCGAGATAGGCGTTTTCGTTGTTGGGGTCGGTGAAGGTGCGCGACTTCAGCAGATCCTCCCCCCATTCGAAGAACATCCATTCTTCCTCGATCCTGCGGGTGAGGACGCCGTCGCGGAATTCGCTGGTGCGGTCGGTGCGCACCCAGCGGTCGTCGACGGCCGAGAAGAAGCTGTAGCACTCGGTGCGCGACAGCTCGTTTCCCTGGTCGTCGAGGGTGCGTTCCGCCCAGCAGTTTCCATCGGCCACGGGCGCCACGATCTCGCGGGTGCTGGTGCCGGCGGACGAGCTGTCGACGAGGCGGATCCCCCCGGCGTGGTTGGCATCGGCCGGGACCGTGAGCAGCGTGTGGGACTTGGTCGGCACCGCCCCGGCGTCCGGCACGTAGCGTCCCAATCCGGCATCGAAGGCATAACTGCCGGCCGGGTAGGTTTCGACGTGGAGACCATCGGGCACGTCGCTCAGGATGACCAGGAAGCGCCCGGTCTCGATCTGTTCGATGGGCAGGTTTTCGTCCGCGGGGATGATGGTGGTGCCGGGCGGTTCGAGGCCGCGGTAGGACACCCGGGAGCGCGACGCGAGGGAGAGATCCCCGACGTTGCCGCTGACCACGATCTGGCCCGCGCTGAGGTCGGAGCCCGCGCCGGACGAGGCGCCGAGCGGGATGGTGGCCTGCACCCCGGCGGGCTCGGTGGCCCCGGGTTGCGCGTTGGGATCGCCCGCCGCGGGAGGATCGGGCGCGCCGACGCACCCCGCCGCAGCCGGCAATGTCGCGGAGCGGGCGTTGAAGCTGGTGGCTCCGAGCGCCCCCGGCGCATTCTGGGGCCGGCGGATGCGGACCTGGAATTGATGCTGTTGGCCGAGCGGCTCCCAGACGTACTCGCCGTTGAAATTGACGTGGTATTCGTTGCTGCGCACCCACCGCCCCTGGTCCTGGACCTCGAAGACCAGCCCGCAGGAGAGATCGGCATCGAAGGTGACGTGCGCGCAGGCATCGTCGCCGGGCTGGCTGCCGACGTCGGCGGTGACGGTGTATTCGCGCCCGGGTTCGAGGCGGACCGTCTGGGGGCTCGACTGGGTATAGCTGTCTCCATCCGCGCCGACACCGGCCGATTCGCAGCCGTTGACCGTGACGGAGAACGGCCCTTGCACGTCTTCCATCACATGGAAGGTGACCCGGACGGCATCGGCACAGGTCGCGCAGCCCTGGCCGCGGGCGGGCAGCACCGGCGCCACGAGCATCGCCGCGGCGGTGAGGACGGCGAGACCGGGAAACCCAGAGCGCAACGCTCCGTTCATGGCGGGAAGCAACGGGTTCATTCCGCGAGCGGGGTGAGGATTTGGAGGGAACTCACGGCGCCGCCGGAGGTCGTGAGCGGGGTGAGCGGCGCGGCATCCTCGCCGTCGGCGAGCCCGTCGTGATCGCTGTCGGGGTCAAGG
Organism: Akkermansiaceae bacterium; assembly: GCA_013001695.1. Lineage (GTDB taxonomy): Bacteria > Verrucomicrobiota > Verrucomicrobiia > Verrucomicrobiales > Akkermansiaceae > Roseibacillus_B. The sequence goes on along the minus strand of JABDMC010000069.1, from coordinate 8,641 downwards.
GGATTGGTGCCCGCGGCGAGTTCGGCGCCGTCGGTGAGCCCGTCGCCATCGGTGTCGGTGGTGGCCTCCATGCCGAAGAGGTACGCCATGAAATCCGAAACGCCGTCGCCGTCGGCGTCGCGGTGGCGGTCGAGGACCCCGTAGGTGGCCGGGTCGAACGGATCGGTGTGGAAGAGCGTGATCTCGAGCCAATTGTTGATCCAGTCGCCGTCGAAATCGTCCGCGACGGGATCGCTCGTCGGCTGATCGGTGAATTGCAACCGCAGCGCCGAGAACGGCTGATCCCCCGGCGTCCCCAGTTCGTATTGCCCCCCGGCGCCGAGGGTGATGGCCGGCAGGTAATCCCAATCGAGCAGATCGGAGGTGTGCAGGACGAAGAAGGTGCGCCCCGCGGCCCCGAACCAGGAGAGAACCGCCTCGTCGCCATCGCCAACCCGCAATTGCGGATCCGGATCGTCCTGCGCCCCGAGGGGCGAGGCGACGGCAAGGGTGAACAGGGCGCAGCAAACGGATCGAAGATGCTGCTTCATCCAGATATCTTTAGACTACGGGATGCATTACAGGGAAGAGAAAGATCCCCCCTCCCCTACTGAAAAATCGCCCTGATTTTCGGCGGTGATGAACTAACGAGTTGGGGGTCAGCGGTTTTTGCGCCTGGCGGGCCCGCCGGGGTGAGGATCGATGGGACCGCAGAATCGGCGCCGGTCGTGAAGAAGAGACGAATCGCCAGGCGGAGCGCCCGTTCAACGAATCGCCAGGCGGAGCGCCCGGCCTACAATTCGTTGTAGGGCGGGCGCCCCGCCTGCCAAAAACCAATCCCAATCGCCCCCCACCAACAGCCATGACCGCCTTGCAGGACCGGCGCCCCGCCTGCCGGGATCCGTTCCGCGACGACGCACCGTGCTGAATCACATGTCATTCCCGGCAGGCCAGAATGGCGCGTGGGCATGCCGCCAAGGCCATCGCCAGGCGGAGCGCCCGGCCTACAATTGATTGGCCTGAGTGCGCCGGCAACTTACTCACACTGAACGGCTCTGAGCGGACCCGGCTGAGGAACGCGGGGCCCTGTAAAAACCGGCCCGGCGCCGGGTGGACGGGACCGGGCGGGGCGCCTCGACGAACAATTGGTTTGGATTTCTTAATATTAATGAAATCCTTCAGGAATGTTCTTATTTATTGAACTGATGGGATTGTGGCGTGGGAAGCGTGCGGCGGGCGGGGTGTTGCTGGTGTGGTTGGCTTGCGGGGGAATCGCCCCGCTGGGGGCGGCGGTGGGGTTCATCGCGAACGACGTCTACCTGGGCAACGAGGGGAACAGCTCGATTGCGCACCTTGCAGCGGACGGCAGCGGCGGGAGCACCATCTTCCAGAATGGCTTCGGGGATCCATTCACCATGACGGGCATGGCCTTCGATTCGGCGGGAGAGAATCTCTTCTACGCCCGCGAAGGCGGCGACGGGAACCTGCGACGGCTGGACTCCTCCTACGCTTCGACCCTTGTGGCCAGCACGCGGCCCGGGGGCGGAACACTGAACGTCTTCGACGTGGCCCGGGGGGCGAACGGACACATTTATGCGCTGACCCTCGGGAACACGGAGATCATCGATTTCGGCCTGGATGGCAACGGGCCGGGCGTCACGGTGTTCGACGCGGGCACCAGCCTCGGGCAGACTCTCGGATTCACGATCAATTCCGCCGGGGAGTTCTTCTTTTCGAACGTTGGAACCAATGAGGTTCTCAAGGTGACCGGTTTCAGCACGACGACGATATTCGCCAACGGGAGCGACGGCTTGGGCGATCCCTTCCAGTTGGCGGTCGACTCGGAGGACCGCATCTACGTGGCCGACCGGACGGCAGGCATCGTCCGATTTACCGAGGCGCACAATGGGACGACGATTGGAAACATGGCATCCCATGGCGGGGCGTTCGCAATCGACGTCGATAGCTCCGGCAACATCTATTCGACCTCATTCAGCAGCGAGTTGTACAAGTTCGACTCGGCCGGGACCCCGCTCGGCAGCGTGCCATTCGCCGACAACAGCGACGGCCTCTCGAGCCCACGCTCCCTCGCGGTGGCGCCCACGCCGGAACCATCCCCGGCCCTGCTCGCCATCGCTGCGGCGATGCTGGCGGCGGGCCTCCGGCGCCGCCCGGCGCATCGCCGAGCCTGCAATTGATTGGCCCGAGTGCCGGCGCCATACCGGAACGCCAGGAAAATTGCAGGGCGGGCGCTCCGCCTGCCGGAACGCGATTCCAATCCCGCCCCCCCAACGACCATGGCCACCTTGTAGGGCGGGCGCCCCGCCTGCCAAAAACCAAACCCAATCGCCCTCCCCAACAGCCATGACCGCCTTGTAGGGCGGGCGCTCCGCCTGCCAAAAACCAAACCCAATCGCCCCACCAACCGCCAAGACCGAATCGCCAGGCGGGGCGCCCGGCCTACAATTGACTGCCGGGCCGCCGCCTACTCCGCCTTTTTCCCGGGCGCCTTCCAGTCGGCGGTGCGGACGTCTTCGGCGCGGTCGATCGCGGGGATGTAGGGTTTGAGGTCAATGACCGGGGTGTCGTCCCAGGCATCGATGCCGTCGAGCTCGATCCGGTTCCCGTCGATCTTCTTGATCCTGCACAGCGTCATGGCCACGAGGTTGGGGCGGAACTGGGAGCGGGTTGCGAAGACGCCTGCCACCCCGTTGGCATCGTTGCCGCGCGGGATGACGCGCAAGACGTCCCGATCATCCGGATTGTCGTTGCGGTCGAACCACCAGATGACCCACAGGTGGGAATAGCGGTCGAGATGCAGAAGGCCCTCGGCGAACTCCGGCGCGATCACCACGGTGGTCGTTCCCTCCTTTTTCTGCACCGTCCCGATGGGTTGCATGGTGAACCGCCTTCCGTCCCCTTCCGGCGCCGCCACCCCGTGGCCCAGGCACCCCAGCACGATCGAGAGAATGAGCACGTTCTTCACCCCCGGACCATGATGGCGCCCGATGCGGTTGGCAAGGGCCGGAGCGGGTCCGGGCCCGCATCCTCCGTGGCGGGAATCCTCCCGCGGCGGGAGTTGACCCGTCCCGCTCCCCTGCACCAGACTCCGGCAACAATGAATTGCATGCGGTTCTCCCCGACCGACAATTCCCACTGAGAACCGACCTGCCCCATCACGGGAGCTGGAACGAGCCCCAAGGCGTTCCACCCGGGATCAACGCTTCCCGCCGCGTCCACGGCGGGAAGGCCATCCGCCGGACCCCGCCTGCATTCCAGTCCCTCACCGAAACGAAGAAACCAGATCGCCATGAATCCGCGCCCCTGCCTGCTCGCCACCCTCGCCACCATCACACTCGGCGCCGCAACGGCTCCGGCACAGACCGACCGCTACTGGACCGGATCCGGCCCGTGGGATTCCGCCACCGCTGTTTGGGCCACCTCGCCCGGAGGCCCCTACAACACCACCTGGGCCGGCGGTGACCACGCCGTCTTCGAGGGCACCCCGGGCACCGTCACGCTGGGCGAGGCGATCACCGTCAGCGGGATCACCTTCACCTCCGCCAATGGCGGATACAGCATCGAGGGCAACACCCTGAACTTCAGTCCGGGTGCCACGATCACCAATGCGACCCCGAACGTGAACCACACGATTACCTCCGCGATCACCGGCAGCCCGGACGTGCGGGTCGCCGACAATGCAGGGGCGATCTACCTCGGCTTCACCTTCGCACCGACCGGCGGCAGCGTGGCGCTCGGCACCGTCACCCTCCCCTACGAAAACGGGACCGGCGACAAGGGCGGGATCACCTTCGCCGGATCGACCGCCGGCAACACCATCGGGGCCGTCACCTACGAGGGGGGAAACCGCTACGCCGACTTCCGGAAGGAGGGCTCGAGCACGTGGACCGTCAACGGGAACACGAAGATCGGGACGGTGAGGCTCTCGGAAGGCACCGTGCTCTTCAACGGATCGGTCGATTGCGACTACTCGGGGTTCCAGTTCACCGGCGGGACGCTGGGCGGCACGGGCGTCATCAACGAGAATGTCACCGTGCCCGCGGCCGGCAACGTCGCGCCCGGCGACCCGGTGGGGACGCTTTCCATCGTGGGCACCCTCGACCTCACCGCGCCGGCCGGCGGACCCGGGATCCTCGACTTCGAGCTCGATGCCCTCGCCGCCACGAGCGACCGGATCGGGGTCACCGGCACGGTGAACATCGGCACCGGCGCCCTCGGCTTTTCCGACTTCGCCTTCACCGACCTCGGCGGAGTGGAGGCCGGCACCTACGTCCTCATCACCAGCACCGGCGGCATCAACGGGACGCTCGACCCCGCGGACCGCACCGGATCGATCGGCGGATTCCCCGGCATCCTCCAGATCAACGGCAACAACATCGAGTGGGCGACCGACGCCGACCTCGACGGCATGCCGGACACCTTCGAGCTGGCGCACACCAGCCCGGCATCGGCGACCGCCCTCGACCCCGCCGCGGACCTCGAGCACGGGGGCGCCGGTGACGGCCTGACGAACCTCCAGGAATACCTCAACGGGACCGACCCGAACGACCCGGACACCGACGGCGACACGTTGGAAGACGGGCCGGAGGTGGCCGGAGCGGGGTCGCGTCCCCCGACCGACCCGACCACCGGCGACACCGACGGCGACACCCTGGGCGACCTCGCCGAGACCAACACCGGATCGTGGATCGGAGCGGCCGACACCGGGACGGACCCCACCGATCCGGACACCGACCGCGATGCGCTGACCGACACCGTCGAGACCAACACCGACACCTTCGTCGATGCGTCCGACACCGGGACCGACCCGAACCTGCCCGACAGCGACGGCGACGGGGCCGGCGACTGGTACGAGCTCGTCGCCAGCTACAGCGACCCGAACGACGCGGGCGACAAGCCGAACGTCCTCTACCCGCTGCCGGATCCGGACGGCTCGACCGGGCCGACGGGTCCCGGGGCCCCGCCGGTCAAGGTCTACATCATGGCGGGCCAGTCGAACATGGTCGGCATCGGCTACGTGAACGGCCCCGGGCCCGGGTCGCTCGAGACCATCGCGAAGCGCGAGAACAAGTTCCCCAATCTCGTCGACGGCGCGAACAACTGGACGTCCCGCGGCGACGTGAAGTACCGCGGCGTGGTGACCGCGGTCGGCAACGCGCCGCTCACCGCGGGCCAGGGGGCCAACTCGTCGCGGCTCGGCCCGGAGCTGGGCTTCGGCCACGTCATGGGGTGGTTCCACGACGAGCCGGTGTTGCTGCTCAAGAGCTCCCAGGGCAACCGCAGCCTCGGCTGGGACTTCCTGCCGCCGGGCAGCGGCCAATACACGGTCAGCGGCACCACCTACGCGGGTTACGGCGACTCCCCGGCGTCATGGCCGGAAGGCACCACCCCGACCCCGGCGAACTGGTGCGCCGGTCTCCAGTACGACCAGTGTTTCCTCGACGAGGCCGACATGAGCCCCCTGGCGATCGACAACGGCGCCCCGGGGACGAACGTCACCGACGTCCTCGACAACTTCGCCAGCGAGTACCCGGAGTGGGCCGACCAGGGATTCGAGATCGCGGGCTTCGTCTGGTGGCAGGGCCACAAGGACGGCGGGCAGGCGGGCACCAGCGCCGCCGGCGTGTATGCCGAGCGCTACGAGGGCAACCTCGTGAACCTCATCACCAGCCTCCGGGATTACTACGAGGCCCGCTACCCGCTCAACACCGTGCCCGACGCGCCGTTCGTGGTGGCGTCGGTCGGCTTTGATGGCGGCAACTGGGATGCGGGAAGCAGCGCCGCGACGATCTTCGAGGCCCAGATGGCGGTGGGCGATCCCGCCGCGCATCCGGGGTTCGCGGGGACGGTGGCCTCGGTCGACACCACCGGATACTGGCGCACCCTCGCGGAGTCGCCGGGCGGCCAGGGGTTCCACTACAACAACAACGCCGAGACCTACATGCTCGTGGGCGACGCCGCGGGCCGGGCGATGGTCGGCCTGCAGGACGACGAGACCCCGCCGGACCCCGACCCGATGAGCTTCGCCGTCCCGCCCTCGGCGGTCGATCCCACCACGGTGGGCATGGTCGCCACCAGCGCCACCGACTTCTCCGAGCCGGTCGAGTACTACTTTGAAAACACCACCAACGGGAACTTCCGGGACTGGAGCACCGACCCGGCGTGGAACAATACCGGCCTGAGCGCCGGCACCTACGATTATCGCGTCAAGGCCCGCGACGCCGCGGGCAACGAAACCGGCTGGTCCGCAACGCAAAGCGCCGCCCCGGGGAACGACGTCACCGCGCCCTCTCCGGACCCGATGAGCTTCGCGGCCGCGCCGGTGGCCCTCGGCGAAACCTCGGTGACGATGACCGCCACCACCGCGTCCGACGTGAACGGAGTCGAATATTTCTTCGAGTCCACCGCGGGGGGCGGCAATGACAGCGGCTGGCAGGACAGCCCGGAGTTCACCGACACCGGCCTCGCCCCCGGAACGGAATACAGCTACCGGGTGCGGGCCCGCGACAAGAGTGCCGCGCAGATTCCCACGGCCTGGTCGGACCCCGCCTCCGCCACCACCGACTCCCCGGACACCACCGCCCCGGCGCCGGACCCGATGAGCTTCGACACGCCGCCCACCGCGCTGGGGGCCAGCGCCATCACGATGGCCGCCACCGCCGCCTCGGATCCGAGCGGGGTGGAGTACTTCTTCGAGAGCACCGCCGGGGGCGGCAATGACAGCGGCTGGCAGGACAGCCCGACCTACACCGACACCGGGCTGACGGCCGAGACCGAATACAGCTACCGGGTGCGGGCCCGCGACAAGAGCGCCGCGCAGAACGTCACGGGCTGGTCACCGCCGGCCTCCGCCACCACCACGGTGAGCGCCCCCACCACCCTCTACACGAGCGCCGGCGGCGCCACCCTCGCCTGGAACACGGCGGACAGCGTCTGGAGCCTCGTCTCCGGCGGCCCCTACAACGCCACCACCTGGAGCAGCGGCGACAGCGCCGTCTTCGAGGGGACGCCCGGCACGGTCACGCTCGGCGAAACGATCATCGTCTCGGATCTCACCTTCACGCCCGCCAGCGGCGGATACCTCATCGACGGCAACACCCTGAACTTCACCGCCGGCGCGACCATCCGGGCCAACGACAACCGCTACAACCAGACCATCACCAGCGCCATCACCGGCAGCCCGGCGGTCGAGACGAGGGACTTCGGCGTCGGGAACCAATACAACGGGCTCATCTTCGCGCCAGCCGGCGGCACCCAGACGCTGGGCGCCGTCCTGAACCCCAACAACACCGGCAACACCGACAAGGCCGGCATCACGCTGGCGGGATCGACGACCGGCAACTCGGTGGCCTCCATCGACTACGCTGGCGGGGACCGCTACGCCGACACCAACCTGCAGTCGGGCGGATGGACGATCCCGGGCGGCATCCGCACCGGGACGCTCAAGGTGACCGGCGGCACCTTCACCCTCGGTGGGACGGTGCGCAGCGACTACAACGAGTTCCGGGCCACCGGCGGCACCGTGACCGGGGCCTTCACGATCTTCACGAACGACCGGAGGGGATCGCCCTACTTCGCGGGCGGATCCACCGTGTCGCCCGGCGCCGGGATCGGCACCATCACCGTCGCCTACGGGACCGGCGGCGGCAGCCCCACGCCGAGCCTCGGCGACTATTCGTTCTCCCTGCGAGCGGGCGCGACCTACGACTGGGAAGTCGGCGCGGGCAATGCCACCGATACCATCCACATCACGGAGGGCGCGGTGATCCTGCAGGACTTCACGCTCAACATCATCGCCTCCGGCGGCTCGCCCGCGGCGGGCGACCAGCTGCCGGTGATCACCTACGACCCGGGCGTGACCCGCGACCTCGCCGGGTTTGCCGGCAGCATCGTGCTCCCCGCCGGCTGGTCCGGGGCGCCCAGCCTCGTCGACAACGGCGTCGACACCATCTACCTCACCGGCCTGTCGGGACCGGGCGGCAACACCTTCGGCGACTGGATCTCGGGTTACCCGGGCGTCGGCAGCGAGAACGGCCTGGGCGACGACCCGGACCTCGACGGCATCGACAACGGCGTCGAGAACTTCTTCGGCACCGCGCCGGATACCTTCACCGCAGGCCTCGTCTCGGGGACCGCGGACCCCGGAGCGGGCACCTTCACCTTCACCCACGCGCAGGGCACCCTGGCCGACGACCTCACCGCCGGCTATCGCTGGTCGAAGGATCTGCAGGCCTTCCTCGCCGACGGCGCCACCGATGGCGGCGGCACGAAGGTCGACTTCGCCTCGACCACCGACGCCGGCATCACCACCGTGACCGCCACCGTCACCGGGACGGCCATCGACGCGCTCTACGTGATCGTGGAGGTGACCCAGACCCCGTAGGAATGAGAAACTGGCACGCGAGGTCCGGACGGAAAACTAACCGCGAGAAGAATCACTCCTCGACTTGACCAACCTCGTCGCAGGAATTTGCTTTCTCGGGAAGGCCCCTGAAACAGCCGCGGGGCCGGATTGGCCTGCCGGTCGAAGCCTCTTGACCTTCATAGTTCGCAGAGCGACGAAGGTCGGGGGACGAATGGGGACAGACGAACTGAACCAACTGAACCCCGTCCGGGGTGACGGCGATGGGTTCTCCGGTGT
>JABDMC010000051.1 GCA_013001695.1 Akkermansiaceae bacterium | reverse complement strand
CCCCGAGAACCGCGCGCCCCGCGGCAGCCTCTCCTCACAAATGGGGTCAGTCCTTGAAATCGAGCGTTTGGTGCAGGCGCCGTTGGGCCCGTCCCAGCTTGCGGTTCTCCCGCACCCGGCGCGCCGCCCGGCTGACGCTGGAGGGATGGCCCATCGCGAGGCGAGCGGCGACCCAGCCATTGCTCGCGGCGGTGTGCGTCTTCACGAGGCTTGCGATGAGGGCTTTTTCCTCGAGCCACCGCCCGCGTCCCGCCAGCTGCCCGGGCTTCGCCGGCAGCCCGAGTTCTGCCAGGCAGTGGCCGACGATTCGCTCTGCTTCCGCTTCATCGTGGGCGCGGGCCGCGGAACCCGCCACGCTGCCCTTCTTCCGCGTGGGCCGGACCTGCGCGGCGATCGCGTCAAGAACCTTCGCCCCGAAGCTCTTGTCGCCGAGATACCAACCGCGTCGCAAGGCCTTCAAGGACTCGTCGTTGAGGGCCGCCCGCCGGTCCTTGGCCCGTTCTTCGAGATAGTTGACATAGGCCCGCGCCCCGCGCTTTCCCTCGTCCAACTCGAAGGCCCGCAGCACCTTTTCGGTCACCAGCCATTTGGGTCGTTCCCGCTTTGAGCAGTAGGCCGGAAAGCTGCTGTGGGGGAAGTCCCGCAACTTCTTCCGGGTCGTTCCGCCGACCATGCCCGCACGCACCGGGTTCAGGTGAATGTAGTCCGCCACGATGCGGAAGTAGTGGGCGTCCCGATCCTCCCCATTGACCACCACCGCCTTGTAGCGGCCCTGAAACAAGTGGCCCCGGCGATTCCGGCGGCGGTTCCAGCCCTGCGTGTAGACGCCCAGCAACCATTTCATGCCCACCACGAGATTCGGCTCCGGAGTTTCGAGGAGGAAGTGCACGTGGTTTCCCATCAACACCCAGGCGTGCACCAGCCACCCGAACTTCTCGCTGGCTTCCTCCTGGCGCCTCAACCACGCCCCGCGGTCGGCCTCGGTATGGAAGACCCTCTTGCCGCCATCCCCCCGGGCAATGACGTGGTAGATGGCCCCCGCAGCTTCATAACGAATCGGTCGCGCCATGCCCGTGGCTAGCAGCGCGGTCGGCGGCGGACAATGCTCGATTTCAAGGACTGACCCCCTTTTGTGGATGCGCCACGACGGAGTTGAATGCTGAGGCGAACAAGGTTGAAGAGTCCGTTAGTGTACGGGAAGGCGATCTATTTGAACCACTCCGTGGGGAGCGGTTCGACGTGATCATTTCCAATCCGCCCTGTATGCCGGTGCCAAAGCCATGGCACTCGAAAGAATGGTCGATGCGACTCGCAGTGGACGGAGGCGACGATGGTGCCGATCTGTACGTGCCACTTCTGACCTCGGCTCCCGACTTCCTGAATCCCTCGGGCAAGCTGTACATCCCGATACCGAAGTGGTCCAACTGGCGAAGGATTGAACACCTGCTCAACGCTCACTACGAATGGTCCAAAGTGGAAGCCACCCTCGTGCCCTATTGGCTAACCCGATATGGCGACGAGTTTGTCGAGCACATTCACCGTCTCTTAGACAGTGGCGTGGTAGAGTACGACACGTTTGCAGATGGAGGATTGGTGGCTCCCGTATTCCTTGCCGAGGCGACGCCTCGGTAAACGCCGAGTTCAATTCCCTATGAGCAGAACACTGATTAGCGAGATTCACTTGGACGCCCGGGAGATCTCCCCTGGCTTGAAGAATCGTCTTTTAGATCTCGGATTCGTGGACGATGACTTCCTGATGGCTGGCGGCGGGCTCGAGTTGCCTCCAATCCACCTTACGTGGCAACGAGAGGGCCCAGTTCGTCCAGTTCGGGAAGCTCACTCCCGTGTATTGTGTGAGGTCCGAGAACTGCTCGGTTCTTCCGGCAATGCATTTGTGGGCTACCTTGAAAGTGAGCAGATCCCTGAGGGCAACCAGATTTCGTTTGAAAGAGCCCCATTCGACTGCTCCCGGGTTTTTCCACTTGGCCAAATCCCGCAAATCAGCTCAAGGCAGAACAAAAGGTCCGACCTTCACATTAAAGTTCCGCTCGATCTTCTTGATCCCGATCTCGAGAGAATAATGGATGATTGCGGTATCTATTTTGTGGAAACGCCAAAGGGTAACCGTATCTACACGCTCCAGTTCTTGAATCACGCTGACGGCAAGGCTGCGTTCTTACTCTTTGCAGACTTCTTCTCAGAGGCAGGCGGCTGCACCGAGTTGACGTACGAGGTGTGCGACGCCTTCGCAAGGTATCCTGCCCACATTGACGCTCCAACCGTCGTTCAACCCGGCTTTTTCGCCGCAGCATAGCACCTCTCGCCATGCCGCCGTCCCATCCACGTGGCTGATCGCCGTATGCCGTATCGGACGCACTTGGACAATTACTGCTCCTCGTGCGCCGCTATGTATACTCCCTATGGATACTGATGATGGTGAACTGGGACCCTTCGAGGCCAATTGAGTCACAACGCCGCACCTCGCCGTCGTTCCGGCCGATTCTCTAACAGAACGCCAAGGGACTGCGCTTCAGCAGCATACGCCGATCTCTTCAGGCGACAGTGTCCCTGGGCGAGCCAACCGATTCCCGGTGTAAACGAGTTGCTCTACCAACTGAGCTAACCCCGCGTCGCTTGCAAGGCGGATGATGCGGGATCCGGCGGCGAGATCAAGTCTTGTTCACGAGGCGGGGAGAGGGCGGGGGTGCAAATAGAGCCGCGGTGGACAGCCCTGGATCGTCATCAGGGCCGCTCCTGCTCAGCCTCGTCGACAAGTTCGTCGAGCCCGGAGAGCCGGTACCCTTCGCAGAGCGATTTCACCGCCTCCACGTCGAGGTCAGGGTTGCGGACCAACAGGGCGACGATATCCGCTTTGGACTTGAAACCCCCGGCATACAGCTTGAGGGCAATGAGGTGAGGAATGGGAACCAACTTGAGCGGACTCCCTTCCCGGACCACCAGGTCGGAGGCGCACACGGCATCATCAATGACCGCGGGAAATCGCCCTGCGAAACTCACGATCTGAAGGGACCCGAAGTCACCACGCACATCGATGACCCCGCCCAGCGGATCGTCACCGTCGGGCGCGCGGAGATCCGCCTGATAGCCGGCTTCCTGCAACGAACGGGTGACCTCCCTGAGCGCGGGCAGGCTGGCATTGACTCCAAGGTCGATGTCCTCGGTCTGGCGAACGTAGTGGTAAGCCGCCAAGGCCACCGCTCCAATCACCACCGCCTCTACCTGGTGCTCCTTGAGCAATCTCACGACATCTTCCGCGGCGCGCAGCGTAGCTTCCGAGTCTTCCACGACTCTAGTCCTCCCGCGGCGCCGGTTTCAGCCAAGAGAATCGGCGTCTCATGCCAAGGGCGACATGGATTCGTTCCTCAACGGACATGGCCCGAAGCTGCTCAATCTCACGAGCCAGGGATCCGGCCGCCGAACGGCTGCGTCTCGAAAAGAAACGGGTGGCTGCCACTGACTCATTTTCCTCCATCGCAGTATTCATGATAACGTGGCCCACTCCTCAGGTCAATGTTCTGCCCCGGAGACTGATCCATGGTGTAGACAAGCGCTTCACGGTGTCCACGGGTCGTCCTGCCCACTGAGCTCACCCCGCACAAGACGGCGGGGAAAACGGATTTCGGCGCGGCGATCAAGGCCGGATCCCGTCCGGGACGGGCGCGGCAGCCGGGGCGCGGTGGTGGCCGGCGGGACGTTGCGGGCTTGCGGTCGGGGGCGCGGAGTGGTTTGTTGCATGGTCGCACGAGCATGCACCTGCGGTTTACGGAAGAAGAATTTGCGCGGTTGATCGACATGATCAGCCTCGCGGCGGAAGTGGCGTCGCTGAATCGCAAGCCGGAAGGGCAGGAGGGATTCCAGGGGTTCGAGGAGCTCGAGAACTCCATCCTCGAGAAGGCGAAGCTGAAGGGGTTTCACGAGTTCATCGAGTTCGACGAGGCAAACCAGCGGCACCGGCTGACGACCGAGTACCTGACGAACTCCTACGTGCAGGATTGCCTCGACGAGATGCGCAACGAGATCTTCTGGGAGGAGCTCACGCTGCGCCTCGCGGAGCGCGACGTCATCCGCCGGATCGGGCTGCCGGCGTGGTCGGCGCTGGACGCGGAGGCCCGCCGGAAGCAAACCGAGCCGATCGAGCGGCGCTACTGGGCCGAGTTCACCAAGAGCGGCATCGACAACCTCCACATCGTGGCGCGGTTCGGGGCGGGATAGCGGCCCCCCGCCGGGCAGCCACCTGCAGCGGCCCGCCGGCGATCCGCGGTGTGGGCCGGCGCGATGCGAAGCCGCGGCGGAGCGCGGCCGGCGGCGACTTCGGGCTGGTCATGGC
>JABDMC010000365.1 GCA_013001695.1 Akkermansiaceae bacterium | reverse complement strand
CCCGGCCCCGGAAGGCGCAAGCCTTCCGCTACGCATGGAGCCACACTCGCAGTCTTCGTAGCGGAACGCCTGCGCGTTCCGATTTGGGGTCCACTCCTCCACCCCGGCCCCCGGAAGGCGCAAGCCTTCCCCTACGCATGGAGCCACACCCGCAGTCTTCGTAGCGGAACGCCTGCCCGTTCCGATTTGGGAGTCCACTCCTCCACCCCGGCCCCGGAAGGCGCAAGCCTTCCGCTACGCATGGAGCCACACTCGCAGTCTTCGTAGCGGAACGCCTGCGCGTTCCGATTTGGGTGTCCCCTCCTCCACCCCGCCCCCGGAAGACGCAAGCCTTCCGCACCTCCGCTACTCCGCCACTTCCGCCTTCGGGAAGAACGCGCGCCACGCCTTCCGGTAGGAAATCGTCCCCGGCCGGGGGGCGAGCTTCTTCCCCTTGTGGACCCCGTGGAGGCAGACGCCCGTCACCGCGTCCCAGAGCGAGCCGGTGCGGGTGTCCTTCATCCGGCCCTGCCCGGCGGTCTCGAAACGCGCCACCTCCCCGTCGAGGCTGGGATCGAAGGCCTGGGCCCGGTTCCCGGCGTCCGCAAATGTCACCAGGATGGGATTCCCTCCCGCCTGCAGGTTCATGACGTGCACGCTCATCAGCTTCTCAATCGATACGGCCGGCCCGTCCCGCCCGGCGCCAAGCGGCACGCCAAAGACGAACGGCCCGGGATGGTTCCAGATCTCCGCGTCGAATTCCCGCGCGGTTCGCGACATGGCGAGGACGGTCGTCTTGGGGTGCCTTTGGCGCCACTCCTTCCAGGTCGTCATGGCGGCGGGCAGCATCTCGAGGCGGGTCCCCTTCAACTCGCCCCGCATCGCCTCCCCGAGGAGATGACTCCAGAGGCTCCCGGTTTCCAGGTCCTTCATCACGAGGCTGCGTTGCCACAACATGCCCGAAACCTGGAAGGTCAGCTCGCGCTCTCCCTCGACCCTGGCATACACGATGCCGTTGAAGCACAAATGTCACCATGTCGCTGCGATGGCCCTCCCGCCTACATGGTCGTTAACGATCTCGCGGGTCGGATTTGTCAACATATTGATCGGGTAGGCGCGGGCCTCGCCCCCAACCGCCACACCCAGAACGAGTTCATCGTCGCTGACAAATTTCCCGGCCTCCTTCGCGGGAACGTGTTTCGCGTCCGTGATGGCCGGAAAGGGCGCCACCACCTTCCGCGGATTGAAGTCCGCCTCGGCCCACGCCGGCGCCGCGCTCCCCAGCACCAGCAGTATCCACCCGATCCTCACGTTCCCTGAGAGTCCTCCCGGCCCGCTCCTATTCCGGAAATCTGCGCCTTCAGCGGCCGAATTCCTCCTCGAACTGGTCCATGAACCGCCGCATTTCGTCCATGTGTTCCCGCATCGACTTGAGCGGGGGCTCCCGGCGCTGCCACGGCACGAGTTCTCCCGGGTCATTCAATTCGATGCGGGCCATCTCGTCCTCCGCGGGTTGCTCCGGCCCCTCCGCGAGATGGTCCTTCACGGCCCCGGAGGGCAGGATGAACGACTTGATCCGCCCGGCCCGCGCGACCGCGATCCCCACCACGTCCCCGTGGAGGTTGACCACCGGCGCGCCGCAATCCTCCGGCTCGATCTGCATGTCGGACTGGATGACGTTCTGGAACCCGTCGCGGAACTCGTTGTAACGCTGCCCGCCGAGCCGGTTCATCCGCTCCATCCGGCTCCGCGAAATCTTCGGCGGATCGACCCGCCCGCCGAGCTTGATTCGGGCCGACTTCTGCTCGTCGCCGCGCCGGAACTTCAGGGAGATCGTCTCGCCCGGGCTCAGACGCTGCAGGGCGCTGCTCAGCTCGAAGTTGCCGTTCATGGCTTTGCCGTTCATGCCGGTGATGATGTCGCGGGGGCGCAAGCCGGCCGTCTCGGCGCCGGTGTTCGGCCGCACTTCCTCGATGCGCACCCCCGGCCCGTCGTAATCGAGGTCCATCTGGACCCCGAGAAACGCCCGGTCGGCGTGCCGCAGGCTGCGCGGCAGCACGCTGACCACGCCCATCGAGGCCGCCTCGCCGTCGGGCCGCGCCAGCACCAGGAAATCCCCGAGCTCGAGACCGTCGGCGTCCGCCAGGATCACCGGTTCGGCCCGCAGGCCCTCGACACTCAGCATCACGAGATCGTCGTCGCGGTAGATGCCCTCCACCTTCGCCGGGAGCCACTGGCCGCCGTCCGTCCGGCAGGCCACCGCATCCACCGCCCGCCGGACCTCGCTCCACTTCGCAAGGACCTTCCCGGGGGCCACCACCGTGCCGTATCCCGACCGCTTGCGCCACACCCGCACCTCCACCGTCCCCTTCGCGGCGCGCGCCACCGCCGGGGCGATCGACTCGAACAGCTTGATGGTCTGGTTCTCGAGGCGCCGCGTTTCGGCCCGGTTCCGGAACTCGAACTGCGCGGATGCCGCCAGGGTCACCGCCAGCGACAGGGCCATCAGATATGTGATTGTCTTCATCATCGTTTCTCTTTCCTCCTTATCGCTCGTAGAGGTCGCCGAGGCGCGCGAGTTTCACGCGCCGTTCCATCGGCCGCCCCGCCCGCAGGAAGGACACCGACACGGTTTGGCCCGGTTCCCGGTTCGACAAGGTCGTCAGCAACCCGCGGAAGGTGCGGACCGGTCTCCCGTCGATCTCCTTCAGGATATCCCCGCGCTTCATTCCCGCTTCCGACGCCGGGGAGCCGGCCTCGACTTTCCCCACCAGGACACCTCCGCGCGCTTCTCCCTCGACCTGGAACCCGATCACCGCCCGGTCCGGGTTGCGCAGCGGGTTGTTCGTCAACTCGCCCCAGGTCTCGCCCTTCAGGAGGCGGTCCCAGTCGGTCTGGAAATCGGTCACCCCCCGGTGGTTGTTGACCATCAGGTCGCCGCCGATGGAGGAGTGGATGCCGACCACGCGCCCCTTCAGATCGAACAACGGTCCGCCGGAGTCACCGCCGATCAGGGTGCAGTCGCTGACGAGGTAGCCGAGCTCGTTGCGGCCCACGATGCGGCCGAACCGCACCGGCGGGGTGCGCACCGGGTCGTAGCCCCCGGCGTGTCCCAGCGCCACGACGAAGTCGCCGACCTTCAGCTTCCGGGAATTGCCCTTCTCGACCCACGGCCACGGTCCCTTGCCCCGCAGTCTCACCATCGCGGAATCCTTCGCAAAGTTGGCGCCGAGGACGTCGGCCCGGGTCTGCTTCCCGTCCGGAAACACCACCGTCACTTCCTCCAGCCCCTCCACGACGTGCCCCGCGGTCAGGACCAGCCCGTCCGGCGAGACAATCACCCCGCTCCCCGAGGACCCGTTGGCCTCCGAAAACAGCGAGACCGTGGCCGGGAGGGCCCGGGCCGTCACGGCCTTCACCTGCGCCTGGAGGGCGAGGGCATCCTGGATCGACCCCAGGGCCGGCTCCCCGCCGAGCGGCTTCTCCCCGTGGAGCGCGCCGCCCGCCAGCCAGAAAAGGCCCGAAATCAATGCCATGATCGCTCCAACGCTTGCTACTTTCATCGGCATTTAATATCCTCTTATTACCTTCAGCGTCAACCACGACGGTTTTCGTCTTGTTCGCTGGCCTGATTTCACCCTCCGCGATGTTTCCCAGAAAGATCGTGCCGCCCCGCGCGCTTCACCCATAGAGACCACGCATTGTTCATGGCACGTCGCCCGCCGAGACGGAGATCGTCCCCGCCCAAACGCCGACCTTCCCGGTCGCGCGGACGACGGTCCCCTGCCCGCAAATCGACCGCCCGGCGGCGCCCGGGCCGCAAGCGGAAGGCCGCCGCCCCGGCCCACGGGTTCTTCACATGGCTCCTCTTCTGGCCGTTCCTGCTGGTCCAGCGCCTGACGCACCGGTGGCACGGGGTCTTCCGGTTCCCGGCGCGTCTCGTCGGCCACCTCGCGGTCCTCGCCTGCCTGCTGTTCGCCGCGGTGGCGGTGTTCTACTACGTCCGGTCGCTGCGCTATGACCTCGACCGGGTCGCCGAAATGCCCGCCCGCTCGATCATCTTCGACCGCAACCACAAGCAGCTCGGCCGCATCCACGGCGAGCATCGCTACATCGTCGATCTCGAGGAGGTCTCCCCGAATTTCCAGAAGGCCCTCCTCGCCCGCGAGGACAAGGGATTCTACAACCATCCCGGCGTCGATGTCCGCGGCGTCATGCGGGCCGTCTACCAGAACTTCAAGCGCCGCCGGTTCGCCCAGGGCGCCTCGACGCTGTCCATGCAGCTCGCCCGCAACGCCTTCGAACTGCCCACCAGCGGCGGCTGGAAGGTCGAGCTCGACCGCAAGTTCCTCGAACTGGCCCTCACCTTCCGCATCGAGGCCCGCTACTCGAAGGACGAGATCCTCCAGCACTACATGAACCTCATCTTCTGGGGCGGCTCGGTGCACGGCGTCGAGGCCGCCTCGCGGACCTACCTCGAGAAGTCCGCCAAGGACCTGACGCTCTCGGAAGGCGCCATGCTGGCGGGGATCATCCGCGCCCCGAACGCCTTCTCTCCCTTCGAGGACCTCGCCAAGACGAAGCGCGAGCGCGACCAGACGCTCGACAACATGCTGCGCTACGGATTCGCCACCGAAACGCAGGTCGCCGCCGCCAAGGCGGAACCGCTGCACATCCGCCCGCCCGACCGCCGCATCATCCAGGATTCCTACGCCATGGACGCCGTCCGCCGGGACCTCGAGCGCATCCTCGAGGAAAACAACATCAAGCTCGGCGGCCTGCAGATCATCACCACCATCGACAAGAACCTGCAGGACGCCGCGGAACGCTCCCTCGACCAGCACCTCCGTTCCATCGAGCGCTCCCCCGGCTACCGCCACCAGACGCGCCTCGCGTGGCAGAACCTCTCCGCCGGATCCCGCGGCGCGCCGAATTACCTGCAGGGCGCGGTGGTCATCCTGGAAAACAACTCCGGCGCGGTCCTCTCGGTGGTCGGCGGACGCGACGCCGACGAATCGAAGTTCAACCGGGCCCTGCACGCCCGCCGCCAGATCGGCTCGGTCTTCAAGCCGTTCGTTTACCTGTCCGCCTTCAACGAGGGGCTCCTCCCCGAAACATTCATCAGCGACGACCGCATCCAGCCGGGCCAGATCGACCACGCCCCCGACAGGTGGTCCCCCAACAACTCCGACGGGAAGTACTACGAGATCGTCAAGGTCAAGGAGGCGCTCGTGAAGTCGCGCAACACCTCGTCGGTGCGGGTCGGCGACTACGCCGGCCTCGAGAAGGTCGCCGAGGTGGCCCGCATGGCCGGCTTCCAGAACCGCATCCCGCGGATGCCGGCGTCCTTTCTCGGCACCTGGGAAGCGACCCCGTGGGAGGTCGCCTCGGCCTACACGATGTTTCCCAACGGGGGCATCCGCTACCGGCCCTTCCTGATCCAGGAGATCCGGGACCGTGAGGGGCGCACCCTCTACCGGACCGACCCGCTCAACTACCGGGCCGCCCGGGCCGGCGCCGCGTGGGAGGTGTCCAACATCCTCGAGGAGGTCACCCAGCGCGGGACCGCCTCGTCGATGCGGAGCCGCTACGACTTCCGGGAACCCGCGGCCGGCAAGACCGGCACCACCGACAACTACCAGGACGCCTGGTTCGTCGGCTACACGACCTCCCTGACCTGCGCGGTCTGGGTCGGGCTCGACCAGCCGAAGACCATCATGTCGTCCGGGTACGGATCGCGCCTCGCCCTGCCGATCTGGGTGAACACCATGAAGACCGCGAAGCGGCTCGGCCGCTACCAGTTCAAGGACTTTGCGCCCAACGTGACGCTCGTCGACTGCCACCTCTGCCGCTACTCGGGCAAGCGCGCCACCGGCGGGTGCGCCGCGGCCGAGTCCGACTACAAGGACAAGGTGCCGGAGGACCTCGTCCCGGCCGCCAATGACTTCTGCACGATCCACCCCCTCCGGGCCCAGCCCGTGAACGGATCCGCGCCGCCGCGCGCCATCCCGATCGGGGAGCCCCGGGCGCCCCGCCGGTCCGCGCGCCGCGGCGGTGTCCTCCGCGCCGTCCCGGTCCGCTAGGCTCCCCGGCTCCCCCGGCGCCGGCCGTGCCGGGCCGGAAATATCGGCTAGACAAACCGCGCCGCATCGGGCGCTTTCGGTGGTGAGGCCCCGGGACTCCGGACCATTCGTCCGCGGACCCCGTCGCGAATTCCACCAGCTCGACCGATTTCCACCACCTTCCACGCCCCGACCCGGCGCGATCGCGAGCGGCGCCTCGCTGCGGTTCCGGACGATGACTGGTTCCCGCCGGAGGATGTCCTCGCCCTTGCCGACGAGCTTCCGGACGGCCGGGGCCGCCTTCTGCGCACCGCCCTGAAAGCCGCGGCCCTCCTCGCCGCCGCCGCCGTGGCCGCCGCCCTGCTCTACTTCTGCCTCTCCTTCCGCTACGACCTCGATGCCGTGCAGCGCATGCCGGAACGCTCCATCGTCACCGACCGGCACGGGACCGAAATCGCCACCCTGCACGGCGAGAACCGCCGCCTCATCACCCGCGACGAGATTCCCCCGTTCTTCGTGAATGCCCTCATGGCCCGCGAGGACAAGCGCTTCATGGATCACCACGGGGTCGATCTCCGCGGGATGGCCCGCGCCTTCCTGCGCAACGTCCGCGACCTGTCATTCACGCAGGGGGCCTCGACGCTCACCATGCAGCTGGCCCGCAACTCGATCGACCTCGGCGACCACGACCTGCATCGCAAGGGGCTCGAGGCGGCCCTCGCCCTCCGCATGGAAGCGCGCTTCTCGAAGGACGAGATCCTCACCGCCTACGTGAACCGGATCTACTTCGGTTCCGGGTGCCACGGGTTGGAGGAAGCCGCCCGCCGCTACTTCCATCGTCCCGCCTCGGAGTTGAATGCCAACCAGTGCGCCCTGCTGGCGGGCATCATCCGCGCCCCGCACGCCTGGAGTCCCCGGCGCGACCTCGACGGGGCCCTCGCCCAGCGCGACCAGGTCCTCGACCGCCTCGTCGCCAACGGCACCATCGACGCCGCCGCGGCCGGCCGGGTCCGCGCCCTTCCCCTCGCGCTGGCCGGGCACGCCGGCCCTCCCGCCGGAAACACCGCCACCCGCGCCATTCGCCGCCATTTCGAAACGATCCTCGCCGCGCGCGAGATCCGCCGCGGCGGCCTGCACCTCGCCTCGACGCTCGATGCCGGAATGCAATCCGCACTCGAGGCCGAACTCGCGACGCTCCTCGAGCACTGCGACCCGGACGTGCAGGGTGCCGCGGTCTGCATCGACTGCCGCACCGGAGCGATCCGGGCCATCGTCGGCGGCCGGGCCGGCCGGGCCGGGGCCTTCAACCGCGCCCTCGACGCCCGCCGCGACCTCGGGAGCGTCATGACCCCCTTCATC
>JABDMC010000166.1 GCA_013001695.1 Akkermansiaceae bacterium | reverse complement strand
GTAGCTGCCGCATCCTGCGGCAGTCCGTCCCAGCGGCGTCCCGCCGCTCTTCGGCTCAACAAGTATTGACCGCAGAGAGCGCAGAGGTGCGCGGAGTCTTTTTTCCTCCGCGTTATCTGTGTTCTCTGCCGTTAAGATTCGGCAGGGAGGTGGAGATGGCGCCGCAGCGTCCGGGCGAACCCCAATCCTGACCGCAGAGTGCGCGGAGGTGCGCAGAGTCTTTTTTGCCCTCCGCAATCTCTGCGATCTCTGCGGTCAAATTCGGCAGGGAGGCGAACTCAGCGCTGGCCTTGCTTGAGCTTCTTGAGCAGCTCCTTCAACTCCGGTTCGAGCTTCTTGCCGGCGTCCTTGACGTTTTCCCAGACGAGTTTCCTGCCATCCCACGCCGCGGCGAGGTCCGCGCCGTCGACGGATTTCGCCACGGTGTTCAGCCCCTTGCGGACCTTCCCGGTCCAGACCTCCTTGTCGTTGTATTTGACGGACCCCTTGTCGTTGCTGACGGAGCTGCTGATCGACGCCGAGGAGGTGGAAAATTCCCTGGCTTCCTCCCGTTTCTCGACCTTTTCGGCATGGGCGCTGAAGACCGTTCCCAGGATGAACACGGCGCTGATTTTCAGGATCAATGGCATTTGCATGACGATGGACGCTTCAATCGGCAAGCGCCGCCCGCTCCGGAATTCGTTTCGGAATGTCCCCCGGTCAAAAATAAAACGGCCGGGCACCGGGCCCGGCCGCTGAAAACGGACCTTCCTGGTCCCCGGCGGCACCTAACTCGCCATTTCCTTCACCTTGGCGAGATTTTCGGCCACGGCGTCCCAGTTCACCACGTTCCAGAAGGCCTTGATGTAGTCCGGGCGCCGGTTCTGGTAATTGAGGTAGTAGGCGTGCTCCCAGACGTCGAGGCCGAGGATCGGGATGCAGCCGGTGCAGCCGAAGTCCGGGCCCATGATGGGATTGTCCTGGTTGGGCGTCGAGCAGACGCAGAAGTTGCCGTCCTTCACCCCGAGCCACGCCCAGCCGCTGCCGAAGCGCGTCGCCCCGGCCTGCGCGAACTGCTCCTTGAAGGCGTCGAAGGAACCGAAGGCCGCATCGATCCCGGACGCCACGTCGCCGGACGGCGAACTCGCCCCGCCCGGGGCGATCACCTTCCAGAACATGCTGTGATTGAGGTGCCCGCCGCCGTTGTTGCGGACCGCCCCGCGGATGCCCTCCGGCACGCCGCTCAATCCGCCGATCAGCTCGCATACGGGTTTGCCCGCAAGATCGTCATGTCCCTCGAGGGCCTTGTTGAGGTTCGCAACGTAGGCGGCGTGATGTTTGTCGTGGTGAATCTCCATGGTGCGCGCATCGATGTGCGGCTCGAGAGCATCGAAGGAGTAACCGAGATCTGGAAGTTCGTGTGCCATTTTGAATAACCTGTTAGTAGCTGTTAATATCTTCTTGTTGCGAGAATTTGCCGGTCGTGGCTACAACCAGCGTTCCTGTCTTCCGTGGAGGAAAGCAGAGCCCCCACAATCCGCAAGGGACAAACTCGCCATGGACCACATCCTGCCCTACATCCCCTACATCACGGCCTTCTCCGGGTTCCTGACCGGCATTTTCCTGACCCTCCTGGTGGTCCGCTACCGGTCGAATGCGGAGCGCGTCCGGGCTGAGGAGCGCATCCGGGCCGCGGACAAGTCCATTGCGGACCTCGAGGCCGGCTCGGCGCATCTCGAGGCCGAGCTCGGGAAGGTCCGGCAGTCGGAGGCCGGCCTGATGCGGCACCAGGGGGAACTCGAGGCCCTCGCCCGGACCGCCCGCAAGGCCAACGAGGAGAAGCAGGCCCTCCTCGAGGCCGCCGAAGAGCGCCTCGCCCAGACCTTCGAAACCCTCTCGCAGAACGCCCTCCAGACGTCCCGCGAGGAATTCGCGCGCTACGCCCGCGAGACCATCGCCTCCGAAAAGGCCAACGCCACCCACGACCTGGCCCGCAGCCACGCCGAGGTGGAAACGATCGTGCGGCCGGTGGCGGAGTCCCTCGACCGGGTCCAGGAGCGCCTCGCGGACCTCGAGAAGGCCCGCGAGGGCGCCTACGAGTCGCTCCACGAGCAGGTGCGCGAGATGACCGCCGTGCAGGCGGGATTGCGCAAGGAAACCGGGGAACTCGCGCGGGCCCTCCGGCAGCCGGGCGCCCGCGGGCGCTGGGGGGACCTGCAACTCCGCCGGGTCGTGGAACTCGCCGGGATGGAGGAGTACTGCGACTTCGACGCTGTGGCTGGTTCCGGCGACGGCGGCACCCCCGGGGCGGAACCCGACCTCATCATCAAGCTTCCCGGCGGCCAGCGGGTCTTCGTCGACGCCCAGGCGCCGATGGAGGCCTACCTGAGGGCCATCGAGGCGGGCGGCGACGACGAGCGCGAAAACGCCTCCCGGGAGCACGCCCGCGAGGTCGGTGATTATCTCGAGCGTCTCGGGAAGCCGGACCGCGACGGCGACTTCGACCGCCTTCCCGAGTTTTCGGTGCTGTTCTTTCCCGGCGAGTCGGTCTTCTCCACGGCCCTGGCCCACGATCCGGATCTCATCGAGAAGGCCGCGGAGCGCGGCGTCATCCTCGCCACCCCCTCGACGCTGATCGCCCTCTTGCGGACCGTGGCGGCCGGATGGCGGCAGGAGTCGATCGCCGCCAACGCCCGCGCCATCTCGGATGTCGGCCGCGAGCTGCACGATCGCGTCGCGATCCTCACCGACCAGTTCGCGCGCGTCGGCCGGTCGCTCGACAGCACCGTGCGCAGCTACAACAAGGCGCTCGGCACGGTCGAATCGTCCGTCATCCCCGGCGCCCGGCGCCTCGAGGATCTCGGGACCGCCTCGACCGACGCCCCGTTGACCGCCATGCGCGAGGTCGGCCATCACCCCCGCCTCCCGGGGGGACTCTCGAGCCTGCCGGTTTCCGATGAGCCCGGGGCGATTCCCGCGGGCCACGTCGTCGATGACGGCTTCGAAGGCTTCGCCCCGCTCGCCCCCCGGAACCCGCCCCGCCTCACGCCGGACCAGGCAACCGGCGATGGGGATGAACTCGTGGTGAGCGCCTCCCCTTCCTAGTGTGGCGCCCCGGCCCTGAACGCCCCTCGACCGCCCGGGGCGGCCGCGGGGCCGCCCGGCATCACAGCTCCTTGACGTAGAGGTTCGCGAATTCCAGGGCGTTGCCGTGGTGCTGGAGGGCGAGGCGCCCGGACGGCTTCACCCCGGGCAGGACCGCTTCGAACAAGACGCACTTCCCGTTCAGGTAGACGGTGAGTTTCTCGCCCTGCACCGTGATCACGAACCGGTTCCATTCGCCCACCGGCATGTCGGCGTTCACCCGGGGCGTCAGGGCGGCGCGGATCGGCAGCGGCTGATTCCGGTCGTTGCGGATGCCGTAGACTTCGCCGGAGCCCACCGGCCAGTTCCAGAGGTTCACCTGGGTGCGGACCGCGCCGCGCACGAAGACCCCGCTGTCGTATTCCTTGATGTCGACCGTCACCGGCTTCCCGCCGGGCCCGGTCCTGGTGAGCCCGTTGGGGAGCAGGATCGGGCGGCCCATCACCTTGGCCGGCCCGGTCCACCGCCAGTCGCAGACCATCGTGAAGTCGGTGTATTCCTTCTCCGTCCAGAGGTTCTTGTCGCGGGCCTCGCTCTTGCCGTCGTAGTGCAGGATCCAGCCGTCCTTCGGGATCCAGTGGCCGGCGTGACCGTCCGCCTGCACCCACCCCTCGAGCGACTTCCCGTCGAAGAGCGCGGTGTATCCGTCCTCCAGGAACCGCGGGTCGGCCTTCCCGGCGGGCAGGTACTCGTCCCCCGCGGCGTCCTCGCCGAAGGGAATCTCCGCGATGCGCATCTTGCGGACCCGGATGACGTCCCCGTGACCCGCGAAACAGATCTTCCCGCTGCGGCGCTTGGCGCCCTCGTGCTTCGGGTGGCTCTTGTTGACCTCGTCGAGGTTGGCGTCGAGGATGCACACCCCGTTCAACTCGACCGCCACCCGCGGGCCGCGCACCGTGACCCGCTGGGCGTTCCACTCGCCGGCGGGCTTCATGTGTCCGCGCAGCGCCGGGACGAGCGAGTAGAGCGACCCGTGGTGCTGGTAGTCCTTCAGCTTCCCCTCCCATTTCTTGTCCTCGCCGTCGAGGATCTGCAGCTCCATCCCGGCGTAGGCGGCGTCGCCCGTCCCCGGGTAGTGGATCCCGAGGCCGTTGTTGGCCCCGGGTGTCAGCTGGAATTCGAACTCGAGGATGTAGTCCGCGTAGTCCTTCTCGGTGACGAGGTTCCGGCACTTCGGGGTCGACTCGATCATCCCGTCCTTCACGAGGTAGCCGTTCAGCTCGGTCTTCTCCGCCCCGCCGAAGTTCGCGAAGTCCTTCCCGTTGAACAGCTCCACCCATCCGCCCTGCGCCGCCATGGCCGCGCCCAACGTGAAAATCGTGATCAGTTTCATTTCCTTCTGTGTCCCGTGCGCTCGTTGCGGTTGATCAAAGCTCCACCATCTTTCCCGTCTTGTAGGACTCGTCGGCGGCCGCCACGATACGCATCGAGTTGACGGCATCTTCCATGTGATCGGTGAGGTCGAGGTCCTCCCGGATGGCCTCCAGGAAGTACTCCTGCTCGCGCCGGCACAATTCGTCGTGGTCCGGTTCGTCCTGCATGTCGATCCACTCGTCCTCCTTCGTGAAGTTCCCGTCGGCGTCGATGTCGCTGTGGTGGATGTGGAGCGACTCGGTCTTGGTGTGGGCATCGACCTCCGCGGAGGCCCCCGCGCCCCCGGCGTCCTTGGCCTCGATGGTGACGCACCCCTTCGGCCCCACCACGTCCTTCACGAAGAAGGCGGTCTCGCTCATCATCGGCCCCCAGCCGGCCTCGTACCACCCGACGCTTCCGTCGTCGAAGGTGACCTGCAGGTGGCCGTAGTTGATTCTGTCCTCCGGGATCTCGGCGGTGAGCCGCGCCCCGAGGCCCGCGACCCGCACCGGCCGGGCGCGCGTCATCTGGCACATCACATCGACGTAGTGCACCCCGCAATCCACGACCGGCGAGATCGACGAGATGAGGTTCCGGTGGGTGGCCCACGCCTCGCCGGATGACTGCTGGTTGAGGTTCATCCGCATCACGAGCGGCTTCCCGAGGGTCCGGGCCACCTCGATGAACCGGATCCAGCTCGGGTGGTGGCGGAGGATGTAGCCGATCACGACCTTGCGGCCCGTGGCCTTGGCCGCCGCGACGATCTCCTCGGCTTCCGCCACGGTCTCCGCGAGGGGCTTCTCGACGAAGACGTGCGCCCCGGCGTTCATGGCGGCCACCGCGAACTTCGCGTGGGTGTCGGGGTAGGTCGAGATGCTGACCGCCTCCGGATTCGTGGCGGCGAGGGCCTCCTCGACGTCCCCGAACTCGGCGTAGCCGCCGCCGAGCTCCTTGTTCAGGGCCGCCCGCGATTCGGGGGACCGCGTCACGATCCCGCAGATCTCGAAACCGTCAAGCTGGTGGTAGGCGAGGGCATGGGAGCGTCCCATGTTGCCGGCGCCGATGCAGAGGATGCGGATGGGTTTGCTCATGATTCCTGCCAGTCCCTTACGTCAGACCGGGCTGCGGGGACGAGACCTTTTTTCCGCCCCTCCGGCGGCCGGACCGGATCAGGTCGCCGGCGCGCGATGCGCGGCCCGGTTCGCATTCGCCCCGGTCACGCGGCGCGGTGGAAGCCGCTCCGGCCGCTTTTTCAGGAACGCGGTTCTTCCGGCGGCTTCGGTGCCATGCCGCCGCGGTTCCGTTCCTTCCGGCGTTTCACGGAGAAAATGACGACCAGCGTCACCACCACGACGGTGACCCCGAAGCCGGCAAGGCAAACGAGGATCAGGATTTCATAGGCTCCCAGCATCGGGCGGATATCATCGTGGACTTGTTCCCCGGGCGCTCACCCCTCCAACTTCCACGGCGCGCGCATCGGCTGGCTGATGAGCTTGTGGGCCTCGGGCTCGTCGATCGTCATGGTCTTCGGGTCGAACTTGAAGCTCTTGTTGGAGCGGTGCGCGATGGTCCCGAGGTTCACGATGGTCGCCGAGCGGAAGGCGTTCGACTCGTTCAGGGCGAACTTTTTCCGTTCCCGGACCGCCTCGTGGAAGTCGCCGAGTTGCGGTTCGGGGTCCTTGAGGCTCTTGAGCTTCTCGTCGAACCCCGCGATATCGGACTTCAGGCCGCGGCTGATGCTGCCCTCGGATCCCTTGATATACGGGGTGCCCTTCTCGCGGCCGTCCCCGTCGAGGATGATCCTGGTGCCATCGGCATACGTGTATTCGATGCGCCGCCAGCTTCCCACCGCATCCTGGTCCTGCGGATCGGCGTCGATGAAGACCTCCACCGGCGACTCCTCGTCCTTGCCGAGGATGTACTGCACGGGGTCGAGGTAGTGCTGGCCCATGTCGCCGAGGCCCCCGCCGTCGTAGTCCCAGTAGCCGCGGAAGGACCCGTGGGTGCGGTGCGGGTGGTAGGGCTTCTTCGGGGCCGGCCCCAGCCAGAAGTCGTAGTCGAAGTGCTCCGGCACCGGCTGCTCGACGAGGTCGGTGCGCCCCGACCAGTTGAACTTCCAGTTGAACCCCTGGTGGGCGCCGACGGTGAGGGTGAGCGGCCCGGCGCCGAGGAGCCCGTGCATGACGGCCTTGCGGAGCGGCTTCGCGGGGCAGCCCATCCCGTAGAACCCGTCGCGGAACCGGAACCACGTGTTGATGCGGAAGATGCGGTCGTTCTTCTCGACGGCCTCCTTCATGGCGAGCCCCTCGCCGATGGTGCGGCTCATGGGCTTCTCGCACCAGATGTCCTTCCCGGCCTTGGCGGCCGCGATCGCCATGAGCGCGTGCCAGTGCGGCGGCGTGCAGATGTGGATGATGTCGAGGTCGTCGCGGGCCAGGAGCTCGCGGAAGTCGTGATACCCCTTCGGGTCGTGGCCGCGCTTCTTCGCGTCGGCGGTGCGGTTCTCGAGGTGCTTGCGATCCACATCGCAGAGGGCGAGGAGCGGGCCCTTTTGCCCGACGTGCGCGCCCGACCCGGAGATGCCCCCGCAACCGATGATCCCGCGGGTCAGCTGCTCGCTCGGCGGCGTCTGCCCCTGCCCGATGACGTGGCGCGGGACGATCTGGATGGTGGCGAGGGCGGCGAGACCCTTGAGCGTCTTGCGGCGGGAGATGGATTGGGAAGCGGGCATGTCACTTCCTACGTGCCGACTGCGCCGCAAGATTACAAGAACGAAGCCCTGATCCCGGAATGGTGCCGGGTGCCGGGGTCGCACCCGCCGCCGCGGCCGACGGAAAAGGGTGGTTCTTCGCCCCCCCTTACGGCAGCTCTCCCGGGGTCTCGGCGACTTCGGCGTCGATTTCGCTGTCGTCGTCGGTGACGCGGACCTTGTCCCAGAAAGCGACCAGGAACAGGACCGCGATGGCGCCCGCCATGATGGCCGGGAAGATCCAGAACGACTTCCACTGGTTCATGGTCTCCGCGATGAGGGACTGGTCGACGCCCTCCGGCATGTCCACCGAGAACATCCGGCCCAGCTGCGCGCCGAAGCCCAGTTCCTCGGCGCCGCGCGCCTCCGAGATGGCCTTGTCGAGATCGCCGTAGCTCGTCACCTCCGATCCGAACTTCCCGAAGGCGACCTTGTAGCCGAAGTACATCCCGACCCCCTGCGTGAAGAACACCAGGAGGCTCTGCGCCTGGCTCCGGATCGATTTCGGCGCGATCCGATCGGTATACATGAAGCCGGTCACGAAGAAGAAGTCGTAGCAAATCCCGTGGAGGGCGACCGCCACGAGGAGCATCCACACGACCTGGTCCGGCGCCCCGAAGGCAAAGAGGAGGTAGCGCGCCACCCACGCCAGCATTCCCACGAGGATCATCCACTTCACCCCGAGCCTCCGGAAAAAGAAGGGGATGAGCAGCATGAAGAAGATCTCCGACATCTGGCCGATCGTCATGGTCGAGGCGGCCTGCTCGAAGCCGGCATTCGTCAGGTAGTTGCTGGTCACCCCGTAGTAGTAGGCCAGCGGGATGCAGATCAGGCACGAGCACAGCATGAACACGAAGAAGGCCGGGCGCCGGAAGAGGACGAGGGCGTCCACCATCAGGAGGGCCCGCAGATCGACCGGTTCCCCCTTGGCGGGCGGCGGGGTGTGCGGCAAGACGAAGGAGAACGCCCCGAGGGCCAGCGAGCTGCCGGCGGCGAGGTAGAAGATGTTGAAGCTCGAGGTCCACCCCAGGAATCCGACCGCCAGCCCGGCCGCGATCCAGCCGATGGTCCCCCAGACGCGCACCTTGGGAAACGCGAGGCGGTCGAGGTTGGCAAACGAGATCGAGTTCCCGAGCCCGAGGGTCGGCATGTAGCACAGCATGTTGCCGAGCATCAGCCAGACCATGAGGTTCCCGTTCTCGGCGCCGCCGGCCGCCACGCTCGGGATCAGCAGGAGGAGAACCCCGCCGAGCAGCAGCAGGATCCCCATCACCACCTGCGACGGGAAGAAGCGGTCCGCAATGAGGCCAAGGAACAGGGGCGCGAAGATGGCGCCCAGCGGGGCGCTTCCGTAGGCGCCCCCGCCGAAGTCCGCCAGGTCGTTCGCGCCGAGGCACTGGCCCAGCGTCGCGAACCACGCCCCCCAGGTGAAGAACTGGAGAAACATCATGATCGATAGCTTGATCGTGTTGCCGGAGGTCGAGGCGGTTGCTGTCATGGATTCGGTATAACCGGTTCATTTGAGGGATTGCCAATCGGAGCGGCAAGCGGGAAAGCCCGATTCTGCAAGGGATTGCGGAAAACCTTGAAAGGCAGGGGGCTCCGCCTAGCGTAGGCGCAATCCAACCGAGAAGAATTATCATGCCGAACGAACGAGATCGCCGCACCTTCCTGAAGACCACCACCGCTGCCACCGCCGCGGCGGCCGCGAGCTTCCCGCACATTGCCAAGGCGCAGGCCGGCAACAACGAGACCATCAAGGTGGGGCTCATCGGGTGCGGCGGACGCGGCACCGGCGCCGCCACCCAGGCGATCAAGGCCGACGACAACACCAAGCTGTGGGCCGTGGCGGACGCCTTCGCGCACAAGATCGAGGCGCCCCTGAAGACTCTCGGGGCGGCCTTCCCGGACCGCATCGAGGTCCCGGAGGAGCGCCGCTTCGTCGGGCTCGACGCCTACCAGAAGCTGCTCGCCTCCGGGGTGGACGTGGTTCTGATCGCCGCGCCTCCGGGGTACCGCCCCCTCCACGTGCGCGCCGCGGTGGAAGCCGGGAAGCACGTCTTCGCCGAGAAGCCCATGGCGGTCGACATGGCCGGGGTGAAATCGATCATCAAGAGCGCCGAGATGGCGAAGAAGAACAACACCGCCATCCAGCACGGCTACTGCTGGCGGTTCAGCCCCGCGAACCGGATCGCCTTCGAGCGGGCCCACAGCGGGGAGCTCGGCGCCATCCGCGGGTTCTACGGGACCTACCTCGGCAGCCCGGTGCGGGCCCTCGCCCCGGACGCGATGAAGCCCGACGGCATGGGCGACGTCGAGTGGCAGCTCAGCAAGTGGATCAACTTCGAATGGCTCTCGGGCGGCCCGCTGCTCGAGCAGTGCATCCACGTCGTCGACAAGGTGGCGTGGGCCATGGGCGACGTCGCCCCGATCGCGGCGGTGGGGAATGGCGGACGCGGCCAGCGCACCGACGCCGGCAACGTCTACGACAATTACAGCATCGCCTACGAATATCCCGGCGGGGTGTTCTGCCACGTCCTGCAGCGCCAGTACGCCGGCTGCCACAACGAGAACATCTCCCGCATCATCTGCGAGAACGGCAACGTCATCGGGCCGTGGAAGGTCTCCATCCAGGACAAGGCCGGCGAAACGTCGTGGAAATACCGCGAGAAGCGCGGCGAGGAGCAGAACATGTATCAGGTCTGCCACAACGAGTTCTTTGCCGCGCTGCGCAAGGGCGAGATCATCAACGCCGGGAAGTACATGGCGGATTCGACGGCCCTCGGCATTCTCGGCCGCGAGGCCGCCCACACCGGCCAGCGGGTCACCTGGGAGGACCTCTGGAAATCCGACGAGGACATGGCCCCGGACGATCTCGTCTTCAACGACAAGTTCCCGGTCCCGCCGCCGCCGGTCCCGGGCGAAGACCAGTTTGCCTGATATTCCTGTGGCGCATCTGCCGCCCCGGGATAAGTTTTGCCGAGCGGTGGGCGACCTCCGCTCCGCTTGCGTCCTGAAACCAACCACTCCATGAAAAAGAGCCTTCTCATGACCATCCCCGTCGCCGTTGCGGCGGCGTGCATCGGATACGCCGAGGTCAAGACCCCGGCAGCCGCCGGCCCGACCGCCACGAAGTTCCCGGCCGACTACAAGCTTCCCGAGCTGCCCAGGCAGCTGGAGAGCACGAAGCGGGTGCACAAGGTGATCACCGAGCGCGGCGGACCGAATTCGGAAGCGGAGATGTCGAACTACGAGGAGGTCGTGCCGCGGGCCGGTGACGCCACCCTCAAGATGATCGCCATCAAGGGCGGGGAGTTCCTCTTCGGATCGCCGAAGGACGAGGAAGGGCGCCAGGAGGACGAAGGCCCGCAGCGCAAGGTGAAGATCGAGCCCTTCTGGATGTCGGAAGTGGAGGTTCCGTGGGCCATCTACCAGCCCTTTTACCAGAACGGCCTGGCCCGCAACAAGGACGGCACCCTCGTGGGCGAAGGGGAGGAGCACGTCATCACCGTGAAGGGGAAAAACAAGGACAAGGCCAAGGCCGACAAGCTGAAGAAGGGCGACTTGAGCAACGTCGTGGATGCCGTGTCCCAACCGACCCCGCAGTACCACGACATGTTCCTCAGCGGCGACTTCTCGTCCGATCCCGAGTTTCCCGCCATGACCATGACGCACCACGCCGCGTCGAAGTTCTGCCAGTGGCTGAGCGCCCAGACCGGGCACTTCTACCGGCTGCCGACCGAGGCGGAATGGGAATACGCCTGCCGCGCCGGCACCACGACCGCCTACTACTTTGGCGACGACCCGTCGAAGCTCGGCGACTACGAGTGGTTCGACGACAATTCCGACGGGACCTACCACGTCGGCCGCCAGAAGAAGCCGAACCCGTGGGGACTCTATGACATGCTCGGGAACGTCTCGGAGTGGACCCTCGACGGGCACCGCAAGGGGTTCCGCGAGAAGCTCCAGGACGGCGTCCTGAATCCCTGGTGCATCCCGGTGACGCGCTACCCGCGGATCGCGAAGGGCGGATCGTGGTATGCCCTCGCGGAAGAATCACGCTGCGCCTCGCGCCTCATTTCCGACAACGAGTGGAAGGACACCGACCCGCAGGTGCCCAAGAGCGTCTGGTACCACACCGACGCCCAGGACGTCGGCCTGCGCATCGTGCGGCCGCTCCGCACCCCCGCCGAGGAGGAGATGCACCTCTTCTGGAATTCCGATTGGTGGGATCCGGTCCGCAACGGCGAGGATCTCTAGGGCCTGTCCCGCACCATCATGGCCCGGCGCGCACCCCGTTTCTGCGGTGCCCTGCTGGGCCTCCTGGGATTCGCCGCGGCGGCGGATCCCGGCGGTCCTCCCGCGAAGAAGTGGGATCCCGCCGACCTGGGCGCCACCCCGACGCCCGCGGCGTGGCCGCTCCCCAACCCGGACCGACTCGCCGTGACCCGGCGGGTGCACGCCGTCATCGCGGCGGCGGAGGCCGGCCCGGACCGGGAGGCCGCCATGAAGCCCTACGACCTGCGGGTCGGGCGGGTTCGCGCGGCGGCGCTGAAGATGGCCGTCATCCCGGGAGGCGAGTTCGAGATGGGCTCGGACCGGGAGGACGAGGCCCCTCCGCGCCGGGTCCGCCTCGCGCCCTTCTGGATGTCGGCCACCGAGATCCCGTGGGGGTTCTACCTGCCCTTCCTCTACAACGGTCACCCGCGCGGGTCGGACGGGACGATGGACCTCCCGGAGCCCGGCTCCGCGCTGGTCGACGTCATCAGCCAGCCGACGCAGCCCTACCGCCACTTCCTCCTCGCCGGCTTCGCATCGGGGAACGATCTCCCCGCGATGAACATGACGCACCATGCGGCCTCGAAATTCTGCCAATGGCTGAGCGCCCAGAGCGGGCACTTCTACCGGCTGCCGACCGAGGCCGAATGGGAATACGCCTGCCGCGCCGGGACGAACACCGCCTACCACTTCGGCGACGACCCGGCGCAGCTCGGCGACTTCGCGTGGTTCGAGGGAAACTCCGGGAACACCTACCAGCCGTGCGGGGGGAAGAAGCCGAACCGGTGGGGCCTGCACGACATGCACGGGAATGTCGCGGAGTGGGTCCTCGACGGCCGCGACGACGGCTACCGCCGGTCGATCCCGCGCGGCGCGTTCAACCCGTGGCGCATCCCGGAGCACCGCTACCCGCGGGTCCTGAAGGGCGGAAGCTGGGAAGACCCGCCGCCCGCCCTGCGCTCCGCGGCGCGCCACGCGTCGAGCAACCGGCTCAAGGCCCTCGACCCGTCCTTCCCGAAGAGCATCTGGACCCACACCTCCGCGCAGCACATCGGGTTCCGGATCGTGCGGCCCCTCGCCACGCCCGGCCTCGAGGGAATGCACCTCTTCTGGAACACCGACTGGTGGGAGGCGGCGCGCAACGTGGAGGACCTGTAGAAACGGCGGCCCCGCCCCGTCCTCACTCCGCCTCCGCGATGGCCTTCAGGACATCGGCACCCTGCTCGGCGGTGGAGGCCTTCA
This sequence comes from Akkermansiaceae bacterium, assembly GCA_013001695.1. Taxonomy (GTDB): domain Bacteria; phylum Verrucomicrobiota; class Verrucomicrobiia; order Verrucomicrobiales; family Akkermansiaceae; genus Roseibacillus_B. Next base: position 1,663 of record JABDMC010000166.1, on the reverse strand, counting down.
GGTCCCGCCAGACGAGTTTCCCGTCCTTGAAGAGATAGGCCTGCCGCGAGGCGAAGCCGCGGTTCCCCATGGTGGGCACCCCGAAGGCCTTCACCACCACGCCGTCGACATCCGCAATGAGCGTGAACGGCAGCTTCTGGTCCTTCGCGAAGGCGTTCTGGTCGGCCACGCTGTCGCGCGACACGCCGAAGATCTTCACGCCCTTTTCCGTCAGTTTCTCGTTTGCGTCCCGCAAACTACACGCCTGCTTGGTTCATCCGCCGGTGGCGGCCTTCGGATAGAAGTAGACCAGGAACCACCCCGAGGCGCCCGCCTCGCGCAGCTTGACGACCTCGCCTTCGTGTGTCTTCCCTTCCACATCCGGGACGGGTTTGCCAAGCTCCAGCGGTTCGCCCGCCGTGGCGAGGCCCAATAACGAACAAACCGCCATCAGGCCGGACCAAAGCTTTTCTTTCATGGCCCCAGCAAAGACCCCATCGCGCCGCCTTGCCAGAAGGATTTTCATCTTCCTGCTGCTCGCGGGCGGCATTCTCTTCGGCGTCTGGTGGCAATTCGTGCGGCCCGGCACGAACCTCGCGCCGTTGGGAGGCTCCCCGAACGTCCCGCCCCCCCCGGCGTTCGAGAAGTTCGAGGAGGAACGCCCGCTCATGGGCACCCTCTTCCGGATCGTGGCCTACGGGACCGAAGGCGATGCCACCCGCAGGGCCATGTCGGAGGCCTTCCGCCGCGCCGACGAGATCGCCACCGCCTGCAGCGACTACGATCCGCAAAGCGAGCTGTCCATGCTCGGGGAGGCCCCCACCGGCCGTCCCCAGGAGGTCTCCCCGACGCTGGCCGCGGTCCTCGCCCATGCCCGCGGCGTCGCGGATGTGACCGACGGGGCCTTCGACCCGACCCTCGGCGCCCTGACCTCGCTCTGGCGGGCGGCCCGCGACACCCGGGAGATGCCCGACCCCGCGGTCCTCGAGGAGGCGCGCGCAACGAGCGGTTGGAAGAACTTCACGATCGATCCCGTGAAACGCCTCGTCACCGTCAACACCCCCGGCCTGAAGTTCGACCTCGGCGGGATCGCCAAGGGATTTGCCGCCGACGAGATGCTCTCGGTGCTGCGGGATGCCGGCATCACCCGGGCCCTGATCGCGGCGGGGGGCGACATCCGCCTCGGCAACCCGCCGCCGGACGCCCCGGCATGGCGCGTCGGCCTCCGCACCCTCGGCCCCGAGGTGTCGGAATTCATCCGCGTCTCGAACTGCGCCGTGTCGACCTCCGGCGACCTGCACCAGTTCATCGAGATCGGCGGGAACCGCTATTCCCACATCATCGACCCCGCCACCGGGCTCGGATTGACGCGGCGCATCGCGGCCACGGTGGTGGCGCCCACCGCGGTGCAGTCCGACCCCCTGGCCACCTTCTGCTGCATCCGGCCCGAAGCGGCCCGGGCGGCCTTCACCGCGGGGGATATCGCGTGCCGCATCGTCGTCGCGGACCGGGGATTCGACGACCGGCCCTCCCGGAATTTCCCGCAGATCGACCGGTTCTAGCCCGGAAATTTCATGAAATTTCCGCCCCCGCGAACGCGGGGGCCGACACGCTCTGACTGGTCAGAGCCGTCGGGGCCCGCCCCGACGCCGGAGGAAACACACTTTGGGTGTTTCCTCCAGAG
>JABDMC010000357.1 GCA_013001695.1 Akkermansiaceae bacterium | reverse complement strand
GTCGACCTCCCGCGCCTGAACTTTTCGAAGGTCTACAAGTTGCGGCCGGGCGCCCTGACCCTGCACCTTCTTTCCCGTCCGCTCAGCGATCCGGAACACATCCCGGCCGGGGCGCCCTCGGTCGCGGTCCCCGCCGCCGTGATCGACTTTTACCTCCTCGTCACCAGCGACCCGGCCAACAAGGTGGCGCCGGTCCGGCTCCAACTCATCAATGCCAACTCCGACCGGCTCAAGCGCGGGCAGATGATGTGGTTCAACCTGAGCCCCAACCCGGTGGGCGGCACGGTCGGCGGGCGGAAGCTCGTGATCAAGCCGGGGTCGCGGCAGGTCCTCGATCCGCCCGCGAGGGGAAACACGAACTACCCGGTCGATCTCTCCTTCCGCATCCCCGGCAAGGAGCACCTCTACCCGCTCTGCGAAACGAAGTGGCTCCACGATCCGCGCAGCCGGAGCGTGGTCTTCATCATCCCCAGGCCGGGGGTCCGCACCCCCCGCGTGCTCGTTTTTCCCGACTACCGCGAGGAGGAGGGGCGCTAGGTTCCCCGGCGCCGGGGGGGAGCCGGAGGGGAGGGTCGCTCGGCGGTCAGGTAGCGCGAAGCCCCGGAAGGGGCGCCACAACAAGAGCCGCGGGTGACAACCCGCGGAACCGGTCGTGCCCGCAAGTCCGGAGCCCCGGGAGGGGCGAGAGAGGCGATCAATATCATGGGGATCGGTGGCCCCCCATCGGCGGCTTGCGTCGCCCCTCCCGGGGCTCGTCTCCCTTGCTTGCCTTATCCCGCTGGCTTGCGCCAGCGGCTGGGATTGTGCCGCCCCTTCCGGGGCTCGCGGATTACTTTCGCTGGCGGTGATGGGGCGGAGGTGGTGAGATGCAGGGGGAAAATGATGAAACGCGCGATTCCTGATGTACTGTTTGCCATGGCGGGCCTCCTCGCCGTGGTGGGGGCTTGGCCGGCGATGGCGGCGGAAGAGGAGCGGCCCAACGTGATCCTCATCATGGCCGACGACCTCGGCTACGGCGACCTGTCGTGCTATCGCGGGACCGCGCCAGGCGCGGATCGCGACGCCCGCGGCGAGAGCGGGACGATCCGGACGCCGGTGCTCGACCGCCTGGCGGCGGGCGGGGTGCGGCTGACGAGTTTCTACGCCGGGGCCACGGTCTGCACGCCGTCGCGGATGGCGCTGCTGACGGGCGCCTATCCGCCGCGGCTCGGGTGGCGGGGCGGGGTGCTCGGCTACAAGATGAAGACGTCCACCGGCCTGGCCCCCGAGGCGCGGACCATTGCGGAGGTCTTCAAGGGCGCCGGCTACCGGACCGGGCTGTGCGGGAAGTGGCACCTCGGCAGCACCGAGGAACTCGGCCCGCGGAGCCAGGGATTCGACGCGGCGTTCTTCATCAAGATGAGCAACAACCAGACGAAGAAGCTCTGGCGCGACGGGGAACTGGTGGCGGATCCCTTCGACAACCGGCGGCTGACGGAGCAGTTCACGGAGGCGGCCATCGCGTTCATCAAGGCGGGCGGGGAGCGTCCGTTTTTCCTTTATCTTCCCTTCACCGCGCCGCACTTCCCGGCGGAGCCGCACCCGGAGTGGAAGGGGAGGTCGCGGAACGGGGCCTACGGTGACGTGGTCGAGGAACTGGACGCCCGTATCGGGGAAATCCTCGAATCCCTCCGCGAGACGGGGCTCGAGAAGAAGACCATCGTGGTGTTCCTTTCCGACAACGGCCCGGAACCCGGGCAGAAGAAGTTCGCCACCGCCGCACCCCATCGCGGCCTGAAGTGGAGTTCGCTCGAAGGGGGGACGCGCGTGCCGTGCATCGTCTCGTGGCCCGGCGTGGTGCCGACGGGGCGGGTGAGCGATGAGATCACCGCCGCCGTCGATCTCCTCCCGACCCTGGCGCGGGCCTGCGGGATCGGGACGAACGACGTGGAGGGCCGCCCGCCGCTCGACGGGCGCGACGTGTGGGACACGCTGGCCGGACGCGAGGGGCCCCACCCGCGCCAGGACCTCCTCTATTGGAGCGGCTGGGCGGTGCCGCAGGCCATCCGGGTGGGCCGGTGGAAGCTCTACTTCGACGAGGTGAAGGACGTCCCCGGGTCCGATGCCGGGCCGGCCCTCTTCGATCTCGCCGCGGATCCGTCCGAGGAAAAGAACCGCGCCGCGGATCATCCCGACAAGGTGACCGCCATGATGGACCGGGCGCGGAAGCAGCTTGCGGAGATTGAAGCGAACGCGATGGCGCTTGGCGGTCCGCCGGCGGATGGGCCGCAGCCGAAAGCACCACGGTGGTTGCGGTGAAGTGGCATGACCGTCCCGGTCATGATTTAACCGGGCGGCCCGGAGGGCCGGAATTTGCCGCGTGTAGCGCGGGCTCTGGTTGTCCATGACCGGGACGGTCATGCCACGGTCCCCCCCATGCCGCAAATGAGCGCGGGGAATCCGCAAAGGCGAGCGAGAATCCGGTTGGTGCGGGCGTAGCCACCGTGAATCCTGAGACGCCCGCGCGCGGGCCGACATTATGATCACGAAACGACCGACCATTTCCGCCCTCATCCTGCTCTCCCTGACGGGTCTCGCCTTGCCGGCCGCGGCGAAGACGGTCCCGGCCCAGCTTCCCGATCCCGCGGACGCGGGAGGCGATCCCGGGAAGCCGGTGAAGGTCTACATCCTGGCCGGGCAGTCGAACATGGTCGGGATGGGCAACCTCAGCGGCGCGAAGAACGTCTACAGCGGCGTCTATCTCAGCTCCGATCCCGCCGTGCCGGACGGGCCGTTCCAGATCTACAAGGTCGGGAACTACAAGGTCTCGCCGCTGAAGGTCTGCCTTCCGGACGGAACGGCGACCGATCAGCCGATCGCGGAGGGTCTTTTCGAGGTCCCGCAGCCCGGGATCTACCGGTTCCACAGCGGGTTCGGGGAAAGCGCGTCGGGCGTGATGCACGTCGACGGCAAGGAAGCCTACCGGCGGGAGGCGGGGGGCAAACCCGTCGTGCAGGACGTGACCCTCGAAGCGGGGAAGCGCTACCCGTTCAAGATCTCCGGCTTCCAGGGCGACCCGCCGAGGTTCTGGCTGGAGAAGACCGACCTCCTGGGACATGGCGACCTCGAGGCGGTGGCGAAGCGGGACGGGAAGTTCCCGTGGCTGGTCGATGACAAGGGCGAGTGGTCGGTGCGCCACGACGTCTGGTTCCAGGAAGCCCGGCTTGCGAAGGACGGCAAGGGCTCGCCGCTGAGCCCGACCTCGAACAATGGCAAGACCATCGGTCCGGAACTCGGCTTCGGGCACGTCGTGGGCGAGTTCCACGACGAGCAGGTCCTCCTCATCAAGACCGCGCAGGGCAACCGCTCGCTGGGCTTTGATTTCCGGCCTCCTTCCAGCGGGCGCACCGATCCCGGCAACGAGTTCGAGTCGGCCGAGTGGCGCCTCATGGTCGAGGGCGTGCGCAAGACCCTCGACCACATCGAGAAGGTCGTTCCCGGCTACAAGGGGCAGGGGTACGAGATCGCCGGCTTCGCGTGGTTCCAGGGGCACAAGGACAGCTTCTCCGAGGAGTTGATCGCGGAGTACGAGAAGAACCTCGTCAACCTGATCAAGGACGTCCGCAAGGAATTCGAGGTGCCGAAGCTGCCGGTGGTGATCGGGTCGAACGGCTTTGGCGGTTACGGGATGGCGGAGAAGTTCCTCCGGATTCACGCCGCCCAGATGGCGGTCGGCGATCCGCAGAAGCACCCCGGGTTCGCCGGCAACGTCGCTTCGGTCGATACCCGCGACTTCTGGCGGGAGGTCGACGAATCGCCGAAGGGCGAGGACTACCACTACAACCGCAATGCCGAAACCTACATGCTGATCGGTGATGCCCTCGGCCGCGCCATGGTCGGATTGAAGGGCGGGAAGGCGGAACCGCTGCCGCTGGAGCCGAGGTCGGAGAAGGTGGCCCCGCAGGACGTCGCGGAGCCCACCGAGAAACAGAAGGCCGCGGATCGCGAGGCCCTGCGGCCGATCATCATCGACGGCATCGCGGCGTCCTATGTGGCCAACCCGCGCTACAACAAATCGCTGGTCGACGAGGCCGCGGGGACCCCGCCGCAGCGCCGCACCCAGTTCCTGCGGGGGGCGATGTACGGGCTGGTCAACTGCTACCGGGCGGCCGGGATCGACGCCTACGACTGGCACGTCTTTGGAAAGGACCTCCGGGACATGGAGTGGGATTACTTCACCTTCGACCCCGAGGAACCGCCGGCCAGGGAGAACGGGGCCCGCTACCGGAAGGTGGGCTACCCGGCCGGGATGGAGAACTGGCATGCGCCCGGGTTCGATGCCGCCAAGGCCGGCTGGAAGAAGGGCCTCCCGCCATTCGGCCAACTCGACGGCAAGCTCGAGCCGCTCCGCACCTGCGACCGGACCGGCGGCTGCGGCTGCGGCGAGAAGCCGCGGACCCTGTGGGGCAAGGAGGTCCTCCTGGTGCGCGGCACCTTCGAGATCCCGCCGGTCAGGGACGGCCACCGCTACCGCATCGTGGTCGGCGGCAGCAATCACGTCACATCCGGCGAGGGCTACGCGGTCTACCTCGACGGCAGGCTCCTCGCCGAATCGACCAGCGGCGTGCCCAACCGCCAGGGCGGGCAACCGCGCGGCGGACACGTTTACGGCGATTTCCGGGATGACCTGAAGGACGGCAAGGTGACCATCGCGGTGACCAGCTTCCTGCAGACGCACAAGCGCGGGCAGCCCATCCCGCCGAGCGGGCACCTGACCGTCTGGATCGAGGAACAGAAGATCCCGCCCCTCGGCCTCCCCTGACGCCCGGCGGCGGGGTCTTCACCAAAGCTTGGGACGCGAGGCGGATGGCCGCCCGGCTGCCGGGGAGATCCCCGGAGGGCATGCGCAGGAGGGCGGGAACCTGTGACGGCGGTCCTCCGCGAATCCGGAGGACGGGTCCATTGCGGATGCACATGCGGATTCGGACGGACCGATCGTCGAGAAGAGGGCGACGCCGGAGCGCAGCTTGAGGTCGTCGGGGGAACCGGGGATCCCGGTGGCTGTTTCGGCATCGATTTCGAGGAGGGCCTCGCAGCATTCCATGAACCGGGGGCGGGCACGAGGTGTTCCGGGCCGGCGTGGGCTGATGCAGTGCCCTGGATCGCACCAAAGCGGGCCGTTTCGCCCCTCCTCACCGCATTCGCCCACCCTGCGCCCCGTGCGCGGGCGCCGGCGGATCTCAGGCTCCACGGAGCACCTCGACAGGCCAATCCGCGGCCGGACGCGAGGGGGCATCCATCGGGCCAATCCCCGCAAACTGCCCGCGACCCGTCTCCGCGGTTCTCATTAGATCTTTCTGGCGACGGGGAAGCTTTCCGGGCCGACCAGATACCCAAGCACCTCAATTACGAAGCAATAAAATTGATCAATGTGCATTGACTTTCTCTACTGCCAAGAGAAGTGGCGCCGACCCGGGGAGTGGCTGATTCAATGGGAAATTCAGGGGATTTTGGACTGCGCGACGCACCGGACTGGAGGCCACCGCATGGGAACAACACCGTGCCGGATGCTGACATTTCGGAAACCCCAAAAAAATTATCGTCAATTTTTGATAATTGATATACGCCTTAATATTATGGTTCCGAAAGGCATAGGTCTGCTTCTTGTCCTCGGCGTCGCGACGCCGGCGGCGTGGGCGGTCACCGTTGCCGGCTTCAGCCCGGCCTCCAACGACCGGTTCGCGAATGACCTCGCATATATTGCGGGCGGGTTTGACATGTCCGGGGTGGGGCGGACCGCGGACGGCCGGTGGGCCACGATGATCACGCCCAACGTCTTCCTCTCCTCGTCGCATTTTGCTCCCGGGCCGGGCACGACCCTTTATTTCTACCCGCACAACGATCCGGGCGCGACGCCGGTGACCGCGGTGGTGGGGGGCGGCGAAGCGATCGGCACCACCGACATCTGGATGGGACACCTCACCGTGCCCCTCCCAATTGAAATCGGGAGCTACACCCGGACCACCGAGACGCTCACGGAGCTCAATTTCAGCGCCTCGACCATTGCGGGGACCAATGCCTACCTGAACGGCAACACGCCGACCGCGGGCGGCTACGGCGCGGACCCGCGCACGAGCCAGGCCACGGGGCGCAATGTGATCTTCTCGTTCAATGACAACCAGACCTTCGGGGTGCTGGGAGGCGGCTTGCGGCAAGGCGACGTCCTGCTGACGGTGGAGGACAACCCGGGGGAGGGGGATTTCGTTCCGTTTGAAACGCAGGCGCAACCGGGGGATTCCGGAGCGCCTCTCTTCCGAGACTCCGGCGGAGCGCTCGAACTCCTGGGCATCGGTTCCGCGGTGGGGGGAGCGTCCACGTTCCACAGCTACACCGGGAACTATGCCACCGAGATCGACGCCTACATCGCACAGCATCCCATCCCCGAGCCGCGAATTGCTGTTCTGGGGGCCCTCGCCCTGCTCGTCGCGGGAGGAATGAGAAGGCGCCGCTGTTCGCCCGATCAGGATGAAATCTGAAGGGATTTCGGGCGGGCCGCCGCAGGCGGCTGGGGATCATCCCTGATCAGGGCCGCGAGAGCCTCCCGGGGGCCGGTTGACGGAGGCCCGGCCCCGCCGCCGACTCGTTCCATGGCGACGGCCAATCCGGGCCGCCTCAGGAGGATCCCGCCGGAGGACGCGCGGGCGGGCGATTCGAACTCGCGTTCAAGGTCGTTCCGAAGGGGAGGTGCATGTTGCTTGGATCATCCCGAAAGTTGGAGAATATTGACATGTGGCGGTACGTTAAACCTTCGCCCGCGTTGCTGTTAGGTTACTCGATATTTCACTGGGGCGCCGGGTCCGAACTCCACGACACGAAATCCGCTTGCGCTTAGTGACTTAGGATTCCCTGCGGCATCAATCACCGGCTTCCCGGTTTTCTGGAAGAGCGATTATCGTCCCATTCAGTGATTTACGGGATGATTAAGCAGGTAGTCCCCGCTTCGCCGCCCGGACCACGCTGCCGTAGAACAAGCCTGATACGCCGAAACGCGTACGTGTCCAGAGATCGCTTTCTTCACATTTGTCCACAGAGAGCGCTTGGCCGCAACCAATACCCCCTCCCCTTACCTTACCACACATGAGAATTCCACTTCGATCCACTGTATCGTTTCCGTGCCTGTCCCTCCCGACTCTCGCGGCCATGGGCGCCTGCTATTTCGGAACGGCCGGCACCAGCCCGGCGGTAGTCGCAATCACCCCCATCGATGATTTCAACGATGGAATGATCACCATCCAGACTGACGGGGGGATCGTCAGCAATTCGGTCAACGCCACCGTCCTCGGCGGCGTCCGGATGCTGACCCTCGAAGCCGAGTCGGGAGCCGGCATCGCCGCCGCCTTCGTCAATCCCATGTTCGCCCCCCCACTGGGCGGAGCGCTGAACGCGATCAACAACATTCCCGCTTCGGTCCTCACGGCCACCTATGATGCGGGTGGCGCCGGCCTCAATGTTGATCTCATGGGCACCCAGGCCGAGCCGGGCTTCCTGGCATTCGAGTTGAACATGCTGCTTCTCGATCTGGCGAATGGATCCCTCGAGACATCGGTTCGCGTGACCGATACCGACGGGGATGTGGACACCGAGTCGATTCTCCTGACGTCCGATATCCTTTCACCGGCCAGTATCCTCTTCGGCTTCCAGGATTTTTCCAGCGCGATCAACTTCGACCGGATCGACCGGATCGAGGTCATTTTCGACACCGGGGGCGATCGCTCGGTGGATTACCGGGTCGGTTCCATCGAGATGATCCCGGGGTTCATCCCGGAACCCGGCAGCGCCCTCCTCGCCTTGGCCGGCCTCGGCGTGCTCGGCGCCCGGCGCAAGCGCGACTGACCAACTTCTCCAGCCCACCCACCATACGACCAACCAACACTCGGACAATATCATGAAGACGTTGATTCATCCCATGGCGGCCCTCGGCGCCGCCGCACTCACCGGCCTCGCGCTGGTTTCCCCGGCACGGGCCACCATCATCCTCGACGATTTCACCGACGGGGATCAATCGCTTGGCCTTTTTGATCCCGGACCAAATACTACGCCGACCACCTCGGCTTTGGGAAATTCCCGGACCATTACCAATTTTGATGGATTATCTACGATTTCCGTGGGCCCTTCCCAAAGCAATTCCCTGATCCTTGGCTCTATCGCCAACCTTTCAACGACGCCAAGTGTCATCTGGGACGGACCGCTTGGTTCGCTGGCCGGGATTAACGGAATCCTGGTCGATTTCGGTATGGTGGATGCCGGCACGGTGAGCCCGGGTGTCAGCATGAGCTGGACCTTCGTCAGCGGCGGGGACGTGGCCTCGGTCACCGAATCCGTTCCGGACGGGACGATCGGCAACTACCTGTTCGATTTGTCCGCATTGGACACGACCGCCTCGCCATTCACAGCCCCTGACAGTGTCAGGCTGCAGATCGCGTTCCCCGAAGAGGCGGCCGACGTGCAAATCAACCGTGTCAAGTTCACCAAGAGCGTGCCCGACAGCGGCTCCACCGCAGCCCTCCTTGGCTTGGGCCTGGTGGTGGCCGGCGTGGGGAAGCGCTTCGCGGTGCAGAAGTCCTGAGTGCTTGCCCGGCCCGTGGGAGTCGAGGGAAGAATCCGCTGAAGAAGAAAGCCCGTCACCGTGGTCGAGGTGGCGGGCAAGAGACGGGCGGCTGGGATGGAGCCCCCGTTCTCGCTTTGGGAGCCCGCAGGTTTCCCGTGTCCCGCCCGCGCCCCGGCGCCCCCTAAGTTATTGCCAATCAGGCGCGGACCTCGTACGCTGCTCAAGAGAACATGACCCCCCCGCGATCTTTGCTGCCGTTGCTTGCCCTCGTGCTGGGACCGTGGAGTTCCACCCTGGCTCATCCCTTTACCGATATGGGAGCAGGGCTGATCGAACCCGAGTTTCCCTGCGCGGAGTGGGCGGATTTCGACAGCGACGGGGACCTCGACCTGCTGGTGTCCGGCGATGTGGCGGGCTCCGTCACGACCCTGCTCTACACCAATACGGCCGGCACCTTCGCGGAGAGCGGCATCGCCTTCCCCGGGCTCGGCTCGGCCTCGGCCGCATGGGGGGACTACGACAACGACGGCGACCTCGACCTGGCCATGATCGGCCTCGATGCGGGCGGCAACGCCAATACGCGCCTATACCGGAACGACGGGGGCGCCGCGTTCACGCCCGTCGCCCAGGCACCCTTCACGCACGTCTCCGCCGGGGACCTGGCGTGGGGTGACTACGACAACGACGGGGACCTCGACCTGATCGTGACGGGTATCACGGAGCCCGGCGGCTTCTCCACCACGACACTCTATCAGAATGACGCAGGGGCCTTCTTTGCAGTGGGCGGGATGCCCTTTCCCAACGTGCACTCCAGTGCGGTGGCGTGGGGAGACCTCGACAACGACGGCAAGCTCGATCTCGTCATCACGGGAACCTCCTCGGGCACGAACTCGATCGAAGGCGGCATCTTCCGCAACGAAGGCGGGGTCTTCAGCGCGGTGGGCGGGGCCTTCATTCCCGTGACCACCGGTTTCGCGGAGTGGGGGGATTATGACAGCGACGGGGACCTCGACCTCTTGAGCGGCGGGACGCCCACCGCGGCGGTCCGCCTCACGAGAGTCTACGAGAACAATCTCGGGGTGCTCACCGATTCCGGTGCGGCTGTGCCCGACCTCTTCCTGTCCGCGGCCGGCTGGGGCGACACTGACAATGACGGGGACCTCGACATCATGCTCAGCGGCCAGGGCGCCGGGGCGCGGCTCTCGCGGCTGTATCGAAACGACGGTGGCGGTTCCTTCGTCGACAGCATGGAGACCTTTCCGGATGTGCTCCTGGGGGCCGTGGCATGGGCTGACGCCGACAACGACGGCGATGCCGATTTCGTCCTGGCCGGCCAGGAGGTCGGGCCGCAGGACTTCCTCGAAGTGTTCGAGAACGACACCACCACCGCCAATCTCGCCCCGGCCGCTCCGGGGAATCTCGCCGGCTCCGTGGAGGGGATGAACGTCCTGCTGAGCTGGGATGCCGGGTCGGACGGGCAGACGCCGGTGGCGGGACTGACCTATAATATCCGGGTGGGGACCTCTCCGGGAGGGTGTGAGATCGTCAGTCCGCAATCCTCGGCGACTGGGGCGCGCTTTCTTCCCGCGCCCGGGAATGCCGGTTCCAATCGCTTCGCTTCGGTGGTGAACCTCGTGCCCGGGACCTACTACTGGACGGTGCAGACCGTGGACAGCGCCTGGCTCGGGTCGGCCTTCGCGGCGGAAGGAAGCTTCACGGTCGTCGCGGCCGTCCCCGAAGTGGTGTCGATTGACCTCGAGCACGGGGACATGCTGCGGGTCACATGGCGCGGGTCGGCCTACGCCACCTACCGCGTGGATGAATCCCCGAGCCTCGGGCCCTTGTCATGGACCTATCGGGTCCATGCCACGGCCGATGGAGACGGGCTCTTCGATATCGTGGAGGACCTCGGAACGGCCCCCGACCGGAACTTCTACCGGGCCGCACGCCCGTAGAACCACCGGATCAATCGGGTTTGTTGCTGCCAGGTTTGCACGAAGCGTTTGCCTGATCATGCAGCCGCGGGCGACCGGTGAGGCGCAGGACGCGACGGGATTCGTGCCAGAAGCGCCTTCCGATGGGACGCATCGCGCGGCGCAGTGGCTCGGTGCAGCGGAAGGTCCGGCTGGCGCGTGTCACGATCGCGCACATGGATGGAAGCCGGCCTGATCTCGCACCACACGATGTGAATCGCCCTCGGGGCACTCGCTCCGAGGTTGCTCGGGTAGAGCCGATTCTACTCCGCGCCCCCGGGGAATGGGTCCGGAGCGACTCTCACCGCTGGTCACTTCCAGCGCGCCCTGCAGGTAGTCCCGCTCCCATTGGACTTGGGGAGGCGCCATCGGACGCTTCCCATTCGGCATCCGTCCTCCCCGCAATCCGGGGTAGAGGCCAAAGCAAGCCTCGTCCATGCCACCCCTTGGCCTGCGTCCCCACCGGCGGATTCAACCCCAACCGGCATTCGCTGCACAGATCCCTGGGGCCCGGTTGACGACGGGGAGATCCTTCCGCGAGCCGCAGGGTGATCCCGTCGCGTGCGGTCCCTGCGAAGGAGCCGCGGGAAATGAGAAGGGGCCAGCCGATGGCTGGCCCGATCAACCGAAGCGCGGCCGGGACGCCACTCTCGTGGCGGACAGCCTCCTGCAGCTTATGCGGGATGCGAGGCGAACTTGCGCCGCAAGCTGACCACACCAAGCAGTGAGCAACCGAGGAGGACGAGAGTCGACCCCCCATCCGGAACCTTGGCCATCCCACCTACACCTTCATCACCGGCGCTCTCACCCTCGGCGCTCCCCATGGCATTGAATTCAAACTGCGTCGGGCCGAAGGCGTTGTTCATGAAATTCCAATATCCGATGGTGTCTTCAAATCCGTCGATCTTGGCAATTCCCATTCCGCCGAGAGCCAGCGTGAAGTTGTTCTGCGTGAAGATGGAGATGGAGGTCAGTTCGAACTCATGCATCGTTCCGCCTCCGTCCGTGAACGACCAAAGGGTGTCCACTGGAGAGGGGACCAGGGTAGGACTGAACTGGAAGGGAGTGGGATAACTGACCGCCGTTCCCGCGGCGACCCCCGCATATGCGCCGGTTCCTGAGGTAACCGTGACGCCACTGAACCCCGTGAAGGCGGTGGCGGCTCCAATCGTGTCATTGAGCTCGAACATACCCTCAAATGCTACGCCTCCGGTGATGGTGATCGCCTGCGACGTCATGGAGCCCGGCAAGAGCAGCAGTCCGCCAATCACCCCAAGAGCAAATAGTTCCTTCGGAGATCTCATTTCGCCGCCAATTTATGAAGCGGGCCGAACAGCGTCTACTTTTTTCTGCAAATAATCGCGGCGGCGAATCGGGGATGACCCTTAGTTTTTCGGGGGTAAGAGAAGTCCAGTCGCCTCAGCGTGTTACGCGTGGCGGAGCGGTGCGGGAGGGGCAGGAAAGCCGGGATATCCAGAAGCTCTGGTATTTCGGATCTTCTTGGCAAATTGAGTGAAGAGCGTTCGCCCTCCTCGAACCACCGCCAATCAGGGCGGGCGTGGGCGGTGCCCTGGCGGCTCCGCTCATCGACCATCCAACCCGGGCATGTCCGAAATCACCACACCAGGGTGTTGCGGACCACAGACACC
>JABDMC010000335.1 GCA_013001695.1 Akkermansiaceae bacterium | reverse complement strand
CCACCCCCCCCGGCCACCCGGGATGAACCGGGGATCCTTGCCGGCAGCCCCCCTTCCGGCCCTCCAGCCCGAATCGGCGCCCACCTTCGCTCCTTTTCCCATCGCGCTCTTTGTAAGCTTCCCTTTGGGCCACCAGTAATTAGTTTGAAGTGGATAAACTTGTTTTTGATGCCCGTGCCTGAACCGCCCCTGCCGCTGGTGCTCTGCCTCCCCGCCGTCCTGCTTCTCGGACTCCCGGGCACGGCCGCCACGCCCTCCTTCGAGGTTGCGGTGCAGCCCATCCTCGAGCGCAACTGTGTCCGCTGCCACAAGGCCGGCAAGGTCAAGGGCGGCCTCCGCATGGACACCAGGGAGAAATTCTTCGAGGGCGGCGAATCAGCCGACGCCGTCGTGCCCGGCAACCTCGAAAAGAGCGAACTCATCGTCCGGACCCACCTGCGCCCCATCGACGAGGGCTTCATGCCCGATGAAGGCCAGGCCCTCAGCCACGCGGACCTCGCCACGCTCTCCGCGTGGGTCAAGGGCGGCGCGCCGTGGCCCGACGGCGTGACCCTCACCGAGCGCAAGCCCGACGCCGTGAAACGCGTCGCGATGCCGGAGAAGACGCCCGCCAACCTCGCGGAGGCGGCCGCCATGCTCGACGACCTCGTGAGGCGGGGCAACGCCGACGAGGCGGTCATCACAACCGACGTCATCGGCGACGCCGCCTTCCTCCGCCGCGCCACGGTGGACCTCATCGGCCGCATCCCCACCATGCAGGAGGTCCGGGAGTTCGAAAGCTGGGGCGACGACCGGCGCGCGAAACTGATCGAAACGCTGTGCGCCCACCCGCGCTTCGCGGACCGCTGGACGGTGTTCATGGCGGACCTCCTCCGGATCCGCTCCAACATCACCGGCGGCAACCAGCTCCTCGCCTACGTGCATGCCTCCCTCGAGGACGGCAAACCATACGACATCCTCGTGCGGGAGCTCATCAGCGCCTCGGGGGCGGCCAACGCCAACCCCGCGGTGGGCTACATCCTCGGCGACGGCGCCGACCCCCTCGAACTGGCCGCCGCCACCTCGCAGATCTTCCTCGGGGTGCGCATCGGCTGCGCCATGTGCCACGACCATCCCTTCGACGACTGGGAACAACGGGACTTCTACGATCTCGCGGCCTTCTTCGGGAAAACGCAGCAGGTCCGCGGCCGCGGGCGCAACACCGTCTACACCACCGAGGGCGACGAGATGCGCGTCCTCTGGCCGCCCGAGGACCAGGCCGAGGCCGCCGCGCGGAAGCCGGTCAGCCCCCGGTTCCCCTTCCTGCTCGCCGACTTCCCCGAAACGCCTCCCCACCTCGCGCGCTTCGAGCGGCGCCGCAAGGCCCGCGAGGATGCCGCCGTGGCCGGCAGCGAGGAGGCCTCCATCGACGCCCTCCTCGACGCCGTCGAACCCGCCGTCGGCCGCCCGTCCGATCCGGTCCTCGCGGAAGCCCGCAAGGACAGCCGGGACCTCGGCGTGCTCAATGACATCTACCGCGCCAGCGAGCTCCGCACCCAGCTCGCCGGACTCATCACCGACCCGCGGAACCGCTACTTCGCGCGCGCCTTCGTGAACCGCCTCTGGGCCGAACTGACCGGCCACGGGTTCGTCGAACCGCTCGACAACTTCTCGGACTACACCGGCATCCGCCACGCCTCGGCGCTCGATTTCCTGGCGCACGAGTTTGTCGCGAGCGGCTACGACCTCCGGTCGCTCATCACGATGATCACCCTCTCCGACACCTACCGGCGCGGGCACCTCACCGGGGACGTCGGGTCCGCGGTGCGGGACCACTCCGAGAAGCAATTCGCCGCCGCGCCGGTGCGCCGCATGCTCGGCGAGGTCCTCTACGACAGCATCGTGGTGGCCGGCCATCTCACCGACTTCAAGTGGCCCGCCAACGCCAACCTTCGCGAGGTGAAGCGCCAGATCCAGGTCCCCACCGGCAAGATGGTGCCCGCCGATCCCGATCCCGTGCCGGCCGACGGGACCGCCATGATGGCCGCCGCCCCGGCGCCGAAGCGGGCCGACGGCTACGACCTCGAGTCATCCCTCGGGCTCGACTTCAACGCCCTCCTCGAAAAGGACGCGCGCGAGGAACTCGAAGCCATGCGCCAGGTGTCCGACGAGCAGATCATGGC
>JABDMC010000323.1 GCA_013001695.1 Akkermansiaceae bacterium | reverse complement strand
GGAGCGGATGAGACGCTCGCGGGGGTCGAGTTCGTAGTCGCTGGCAGGGTCGGCGTTACCGAGGATGTTGCCGCTCTCCTTCTTCTCGAAGGCGAGATCGAGGAGGACATGGGGAGGAATCCGGAGGTCGTCCTCGGCACGGTGCATCAGCGACATGGCCTTGAAGAGGGACTTCTCGGCGTCGGCCGCGTAGAACTGCTCGAAGGAGGCCGTCGGGTTGACGTGCAACCGGAGCTCGGTGACGATGGTTTTCTTCTCCTTGTGCTTGTTCCACTGCTTCAGGCCGAAGAGGAGGACCGCAAGGCCGACGAGGCCCAGGAAGATGTATCGGATAGTGTCGCCGGTGGCCATGGATGCGCGGACCGTCGTCAGGTCCAGATGGATTTTTTCTTGGATTCGGTGTCGTGGGGAATGAAGCGCTCAGGGTCCCGGGCGTGGTGGGTGGCGAGATCCCGCGAGATGAGCCCGTTGGCGAGCAGGAACTCGAGGCTGTCGTCGATGGTGTGCATCCCCTCCTTCCGGCCGACCTCCATGAGGCCGACGATCTGCTCGACCTTCCGGTCGCGGATGCAGGCCCGGACGCCGTAGTTCACCTTGAGGACCTCGGTGGCGAGGGCGCGTCCCGCCCCGTCGGCGCGCGGAAGGAGGCGCTGCGAGACGATGGCCTGCAGGACGTTGCTGAGCTGCGCGATGATCTGCTGCTGCTGCGACGGCGGGAAGACATCGACGAGGCGGTCGATCGACTGGGGGGCGTCGACGGTGTGGAGGGTGCCGAGGACGAGGTGGCCGGTCTCGGCGGCGGTGAGGGCGATCTGGATGGTTTCGAGGTCGCGGAGCTCGGAGACCACGATGACGTCGGGGTCCTGGCGGATGGCCTGGCGGAGGGCCCGCGCGAAGGATTTCGTGTCGCGGCCGACCTCGCGTTGTTTCACGAGGCTCGCCATGTGGGGGAAGACGAACTCCACGGGGTCCTCGATGGTGATGATCACGCCCGGGCGGGTTTCCGCGATGCGGCGGATCATGCCGGCGAGGGTGGTCGACTTGCCGGTTCCGGACACGCCGGTGACGAGGACCAGCCCGCTGCGCAGCGAGCACAGCTCTTCCACCACCGGCTGGTGGCCGAGGCCGGCGAGTTCCGGGATCTCGGTGGGGATGTGCCGGAAGGTCGCCTCGACGTGGGCGGAGGTGTAGTGGACGTTCCCGCGGAACCGCCCGGCGGAGCGCGCCGTGAGGGCGAAGTCGAGTTCCCAATCCTCTTCGAGCTTGGCGCGCTGCGATTCGCTGAGGGTCGAGAAGATGAGGTCCTTGCACTCGGCGGCGCTGAGGGGTTCCTCCTCGAGGGGGACGAGGGATCCGTTGATGCGGGCCGCGGGCGGGGCGTCGACGGAGAGGTGCAGGTCGGAACCGCCCCGCTCGATGGTTTCGCGCAGGTAGGCGGTGATGTCCTTCGCTCCGCTCATTCCGGTGTATCCCTAGCGCAGGCGGACGGGGGCCGCAAGCGCAGCCACCCGCGATCGTGGCGGGGTGCCCGAATGCCGAATCGTTGCGGGGGGTCCCGGGGCTCAGGCGCCGAGGGCGGCCTGCAGCGCGGAGGTGAGGGCTTCGTCCTGGTGCGGAAAGACGGTGCGCAGATCGAGGAGAAGCCGGTCATCCTGGGTGTAGCCGACCACCGCGGGGCTGCCGGTGCGGAGCGCCGCGGCGAGGTCATCCAGCGACCGGTCGCGGGGATCGATGGCGATGGCGATCGAGGGGATCTCGGCGTGGGGCATGGTGCCCCCGCCGGTGCGGGAGGTCGCCTCGACCACCGTGAGGGCCGCGGAGTGGCCGGGGAGGTTCTCGATGATGGCGGCGGCGCGGGCCCGCAAGTCGTCGACCGGAGTGGCCATGAACGTGAGGACCGGCAACTCCGGAGGGTCGCCGCCCCGCGCCTGGAGGTAGTCATCGATGCATTCCTGCAGGGTCGTCAGGATGAGCTTGTCGCAACGCACCGCGCGGTAGAACGGCTCGGCCTTGATGCCCGCCACGAGGTCTCGTTTCCCGGCGATGATGCCGGCCTGCGGGCCGCCGAGGAGCTTGTCGCCGGAGAAGACGACGAGATCGATGCCGTTGCGGAGCGCTTCCTGCGGTGTCGGTTCGTGATCGATGGGCGCGAGGTCGTCGGTGGCCATGACGGCCCCGGACCCGAGGTCCTCGACGAGGGGGAGCTGGTGCTCGCGGGCGAGGGTCGCGAGTTCGGGGACGGGGGGCTCGCTGGTGAATCCCGAGAGCGTGAAATTCGACCGGTGGACCTTCAGGATGAGGGCCGTCCGGTCCGAGATGGCTTCGGCGTAGTCCTTGAGGTGGGTCTTGTTGGTGGCCCCGACCTCGCGGAGGGTGGCGCCGGAGGTTTCGAGGACGTCGGGGATGCGGAAGCCGCCTCCGATCTCGACGAGCTCGCCCCGCGAGACGATGACCTCCGTCTTTCCGCCGGCAATGAGATGGCGGAGGGTGAGCACCAGCGCCGCGGCGCAGTTGTTCACCGCGGTGGCGGCTTCGCTCTCGAGCAGGACCGCGAGGGCCGTCTCGAGGTAGGCGGCGCGTTTGCCGCGCTGTCCGCCGGGCAGGTCGAACTCGAGGTTGGAATAGCCGGTGGCGATGGCCTGGAGGGCCTCCGCCCCGCGCGCCCCCATCGGCGAGCGCCCGAGGTTGGTGTGGATGAGGACCCCGGTGGCGTTGACGACGGGCTGCAGGCGCGAGGCCGCGAAGCCCAGCAGGCCGGCCCGGATCGAGGCGGTGATCTCCTCGCGCCCGGCCTCCCGGCCGTCCGTGAGGCGCTCCCGCCAGGCGGCGAGCTCGTGCTGGATGAACCCGGTGATGAGCGGGCGGGGCAGGGGGCAACCGGCTTCGAGGGCCGCGGTCAGTTTCTCGACGGAAGGAAGCTGGCTGAAGTCAGGCATGGTCCCGGGGATCGATGGTCAGGGATCAAGGGGTGGTTACGGGCGGGGCGTTCAGGGCTCCCGCGAGGTTTTCGCGGCGGGGCCCGTCTTCGCGGCATCCGGGAGGCACTCCGAACAAATCTCGTCGCCCGCGGCGGTGACGCGAAAATAGCGATCCGGATGGGAGAGCTCGGTGGCGCCGCATTCCTCGCAGTGGTGGAAGGCCTCGCCTGCCGGGGTGCTCTTGGCGCGGAAGGCGGTCTGGCGCGCCACGGTGTCGCTCCGGGTCTTGGACCACATCACGAGCCGCGGCACGGCCCACGCGAGGTAGGGAAGGAAGCAGACGAGGCCGTAGAGCATGCTCGGCCAGTGCGGAAAGACCATCAGGACGCCCAGCGCCGCGGTGACGATCGCAAGGATGAACACCGGCACCGGGAAAATCAGCATCAGCCGGAACTCGTAACGGGGAAAGTGGGTCGCGAAGGCGAAGAAGATGGCCTCGTAAAACAGGATCCCGCCCCACCAGACGGGATCGAGGAAGCCGAGCAGGGCGATCATGATGTTGGCGGCCAGCTGGCAGATGAACAGGCCGTAACAATAGAGGGAGGTCCGCAGGGTGCCCCACACCGACTCGAGGGAGTCGCTCATGAGAAAGGAGATCATCAGCATGAAAAACATGAAGAGGGCCCCGAGGATGCTGCCGAAGGGGATGGGGGGCAGGAAGATGAAGGTGGCGCAGCGCCAGATCTCGCCGCCGAGGATCTTCTCCCAGTCGAAGTGGAAGATCGCGGCCGCTTCCGGGCGCACGAAGATGAGCATGTACATCACGAAATGGATGATCGCGATGCCCCGGATGAGCCCCGGAAACGCGAGCCATGCAAAGCGAGATTCGGCGGAATTTGCGGGTCCCACGTTGCGAACAATGAATCCCATGGTCGCATTGACAAGCTTCAAGGCGCTTCTCAGTCTCCCGGGCGTGAGCGAGGAGGGAAGACCGAGTCCATTGGACGCGTTGCACCGGGAGCTGGGCGCGCAGATGGTGCCGTTCGGCGGATGGGAGATGCCGATCCGTTACCGGTCGATCATCGAGGAGCACGAGGCGGTGCGAAGCCGGGCGGGCGTCTTTGACATTTCCCACATGGGGGAGCTGCGGATCCGGGGTGCGGGGGCGGCGGCCTGGCTGGACCGGATGCTCACCAATCACGTCGCGGGGCTCGAGGTCGGCACGGGACATTACACCTTCCTTCTCAACGACGATGGCGGGGTGATCGATGACCTCATCCTCTACCGGGTCGGTGACGAGGAGTTTTTCGCGGTGGTGAATGCCGCCAAGGTCGCGGAGGATGTCGACTGGCTCCGGGAGCGGATCGAAGAGGGAGTGGAGCTTGACGACCGCAGCGAGGAGTTCGCCGCCATGGCGGTGCAGGGGCCGGAGGCCGCCGCCGTCTATGCCGCGATGACGGACGGTGCCAGCCTTCCGGAGCGCAACGGGATCGAGGAGCATGACGGCGGGCGCTGGCTGGTGTGCCGCACCGGTTACACCGGGGAGGACGGGTTCGAGTTCTTCTGCCCGGCGGCCGACGGGGCCGACTGGTTCCGCAAGGCGATGGCCGCGGGGGCGGTCCCGTGCGGCCTCGGCGCCCGGGACACGCTGCGCCTCGAGGTGTGCTATCCGCTGAACGGATCCGACCTCAGCCCGGACCGCAGTCCGCTGGAGGCGGGGCTTGGATTTTTCGTGGCCCTCGAGAAGGGCGAGTTCACCGGGCGGGAGGTCCTCGCGGCGCAGAAGGAGGAGGGCCTCGCGGAGCGCCTGGCGGCGATCCGGTGCGTGGCGAAGGGGCCGCCGGTGCGGGCCGGAGCGCCGGTCCTGGGCGCGGACGGTGAACAACTCGGGGTTCTCACCAGCGGGACCTTATCCCCAAGCCTCGGAATCGGCATCGGAATGGCCTATTTGCCGCGGCGGGCCGCGAAGCCGGGGACCCCCGTGACCATCGATGTGCGCGGCCGCCCGATTGCCGCGGAGGTGGTGAAAAAGCCGTTTTACAAGCCCCGGTGAAAGGCTAGTTATCTTGCATTGATTTCATCCGCATGAACGTTCCAGAAAATCTCAAGTATACATCCGACCACGAATGGGTGTCCGTCGAGGGGGACATCGCCACCGTCGGGGTGACCGACCACGCCCAGGGCGAGTTGACCGACGTGGTCTTCATCGAGCTGCCCGAGAAGGGGCGCCATGTGGAAGCCGGGGAGGCCGTGGCGGTGGTCGAGTCCGTGAAGGCGGCCAGCGAGATATACAGCCCGGTGACGGGAAGCGTGACGGAGGGGAACTCCGTCGCGGAGTCGGATCCGGCGCTGGTCAACAGCGACCCCTACGGCGACGGGTGGATATTCCGGGTGCGCATCGAGGATGCGAGCGAACTCGAGGACCTCATCGATGCCGACGCCTACACGGACCTGATCAGCTAGCGCTTCGGAGCCGGTGCCCCTTACAGCCAGCAGTTCATGGTGATTCCACCAGGCTTCCCGCAGCGGCACATCGGCCCGGGGCCCGATGATTGCGCGAAGATGCTGGCGGCGCTGGACCTGGGCAGTCTCGAGGATCTCGTGCAGGCCGCGGTTCCCGACGCGATCCGCACCAGCAAGCCGCTCGACCTGCCGGAGGCCCTCGGCGAGAGCGCGGCCCTCGAGGAGTTGCAGGGGATCATGGGGAAGAACCTCGTGCGGAAGTCGTTCATCGGCCAGGGGTACCACGGGACGTTCACCCCGCCGGTGATCCAGCGGAACATCCTCGAGAACCCGGGGTGGTACACGGCCTACACGCCCTACCAGGCGGAGATCGCGCAGGGGCGCCTCGAGGCCCTCCTGAATTTCCAGACGATGGTGGCGGAGCTGACCGGGATGGACGTCGCCAACGCGTCGCTGCTCGACGAGGGGACCGCGGCGGCGGAGGCCATGGCGATGGCGCAGTCCGCCAATCCCAAGGGGAAGACGTTTTTCGTCGATGCCCGGTGTCACCCCCAGACGATCGACGTCCTGCGGACGCGGGCGGTGGCGGTGGGGATCCGTCTCGTGTGCGGCGATTGGGCGGACTTCGAGGCGCCGGACGACCGGGAACTCATCGGGGCGCTGGTGCAGTACCCGGACACCTACGGCACGGTGGCGGACTACGCGGAGTTCGCGGAGCGGGTCCATGCGGCCCGCGGCCTGCTGGTGGTGGCGGCCGATCCCCTCGCCCTGACGCTCCTGAAGGAACCCGGGGCCTTCGGCGCGGACCTCTGCGTCGGGTCGACGCAGCGCTTCGGCGTCCCGATGGGGTTCGGCGGCCCGCATGCCGCCTATCTCGCGTGCCGCGACAAGCTGAAGCGGAAACTCCCCGGGCGCCTGGTGGGCGTCTCGATCGATGCGGCCGGCAAGCCGGCTTATCGCCTCGCCCTCCAGACGCGCGAACAGCACATCCGGCGGGA
Organism: Akkermansiaceae bacterium; assembly: GCA_013001695.1. GTDB lineage: Bacteria > Verrucomicrobiota > Verrucomicrobiia > Verrucomicrobiales > Akkermansiaceae > Roseibacillus_B. The sequence goes on along the minus strand of JABDMC010000323.1, from coordinate 32,876 downwards.
CAAGGCGACCTCCAACATCTGCACGGCCCAGGTCCTGCTTGCGGTCATGGCGTCGATGTACGCCGTCTATCATGGTCCGGCTGGCCTCGGCGCAATCGCGCGGCGCGTGCACGATTTGACCGCGCGGCTGGCGGCGGGGCTGCGCGCCGGCGGGCTGGAGACCGCCAACGAGACCTATTTCGACACCCTCACGGTGGTGGCGAAGGGCGGGGCGGACGGGCTGGTGGCCAAGGCCCTCGAGCGCGGGTTCAACCTGCGGCGGATCGATGACGACCGGATCGGCATCGCGCTCGATGAGACCGCGACCGACGCGGATGTCACGGCCTTGCTCGACTGTCTCGGCGGGAAGCCGGACGGGAAGCCGGCCCCGGGGCTTCCGGACGCCCTGGTGCGGCGGAGCGGGTTCCTGGAGGATCCCGTCTTCAACACGCACCAGAGCGAGACCGAGATGCTGCGCTACCTGCGGCGGCTGGAGGTCAAGGACCTCGCCCTGAACGAATCCATGATCCCGCTGGGATCGTGCACCATGAAGCTGAATGCCACCGCCGAGATGATGCCGGTCACCTGGCCGGAGACCGGCGCCATGCACCCCTTCGCGCCCGGCGACCAGGTCACCGGCTACCGGGAGATGCTGGAGCAGCTCGGGGATTGGCTTGCGGAGATCACGGGGTTCGCGGCGGTCTCGCTCCAGCCGAATGCCGGCTCGCAGGGCGAGTTCGCGGGGCTCCTCGCGATCCGGCGCTACCACCGGGCCCGCAAGGAGGCCCAGCGGGATGTGTGCCTGATCCCGGTCTCGGCGCACGGAACCAACCCGGCCTCGGCGGTGATGGCGGGCTTCCGCGTCGTGCCGGTCGGCTGCGACGAGGAGGGCAACATCGACCTCACCGACCTCGGGACGAAGTGCGAGGAGCACAGCGGCGAGCTGGGGGCCCTGATGGTGACCTACCCGTCGACGCACGGGGTGTTCGAGGAGAGCATCCTGCAAATCTGCGAGATGGTGCACCGGCACGGCGGGCAGGTCTACATGGACGGCGCCAACATGAATGCCCAGGTCGGGCTGACCAGCCCGGCGGCGGTCGGGGCGGACGTCTGCCACCTCAACCTCCACAAGACGTTCTGCATCCCGCACGGCGGGGGCGGACCCGGGGTGGGGCCCATCGGGGTGGCGAAACAACTCGTCGAGTACCTGCCCGGCCACGCCGCCCTCGGCTCGGCCGAGGGGGTGGTCAGCGCCGCGCCGTTCGGCAGCGCCTCGATCGACGTCATTTCCTGGATGTACATCCGCATGATGGGGGCCGACGGCCTCCAGGCCGCGACCATCGTGGCGCTCCTGAACGCCAACTACATCGCCCAGCGCCTGCGCAACCACTTCCCGGTGCTCTACACCGGGGCGAACGGGCGGGTGGCGCACGAGTGCATCCTCGACCTCCGGCCGCTGACCGAGGAGAGCGGCATCACCGTGGAGGACGTCGCGAAGCGCCTCATGGATTACGGGTTTCACGCCCCGACGATGAGCTGGCCGGTGTCGGGGACCCTCATGATCGAGCCGACCGAGTCGGAATCGAAGGAGGAGCTCGACCGCTTCTGCGACGCCATGATCGCGATTCACGGCGAGATCAGGGAGGTCGCGGAGGATGCCACGAAGGCCGGAAACAACGTCCTGCGCAACGCCCCGCACACCGCCGAGGCCGTCTGCGCGGACAACTGGGACCGGCCGTATTCTCGGGAGGCGGCGGCCTACCCTGCGGCGCACCTGCGGGACCACAAGTTCTGGCCAGCGGTGGGCCGCATTGATAATGTCCACGGGGACCGGCACCTCGTCTGCACCTGCGCCGGAATGGAAGCCTACGCCCGCGACGGCGAATCAACATGAGCAAGAACGGAACCTCCTCGCCGATCGACTGGGCGAACTGGCAGGCGGAGATCCACGCCACGCTGATGTTCGTGGTGAATGGCTACGAGGTGCTGTTGATCGAGAAGCAGCGGGGGATCGGGGCGGGGAAGATCAACGGGCCGGGAGGAAAGATCGACCCCGGGGAGACCCCGCTGGAGTCGGCGGTGCGCGAGACCCAGGAGGAACTGCTCATCACCCCGCGCGATCCGCGGAAGATGGGGGAGTTGTTCTTCGCGATGTCGGACATGCCGGACATCCACTGCCACGTCTACACGTCGCACTCGTTCGTCGGCACGCCGACCGAGACCCCCGAGGCGGTGCCCCGCTGGACGCGCTTCGACAAGATCCCCTACGAATTGATGTGGGAAGACGACCAGCACTGGCTCCCGCACATGCTGGAAGACGAGCGCACCTTCATCGGCCGGTTCAAGTTCGAGGGCGAACGGATCAGCTGGATGGACGTGCAGTTCGACATCGAGATGTAGGGTGGCGGCGGATTTCATCCGCCCGCCCGGTGGGCCGCCGGCCCGCGTCCCGGCTCCGAGGCGTGGAGGCCCCGAGTTGAAAACTCCGGCCGGGGGGCGCCGGAGGCCCCTCGCCGTTGCCGGGCACCGCCCGGGGGAGGCCCGGAGGAGGGAACGCGCCGCCAGGGCACGAAAAACCCGCTCAGTAAATGAGCGGGTTTAACTATCCGCCGTGCCGTCCATGGCCCCATGAGCCACGTTCCCGCGTCTCAACAGGTTGGGGACTTCCGGCAGTCCTCTGTCTTCCAATAAAGGCATGACATTGGTCCGCCGGGGGCTGCCCCCATTTCCAATGCATCGGTCCGGGCTGGTGCCATGAATCGACGCACACGGTAGACGATGGAACCCTAGCTGGAAGAGGGCCGCTTGCAAAGGGAAATGCGTCTCGGAAACAAACTTGTTGATCTTGACAAAGCGCGTTTCACCACATCATGTGATGGACAAGAATCGGGGTATTCCGCGCGCGGGAATCGCTAGGGTTTGAAGTAGAAGGAAAGGTAGGCGGTGGCGGTCAGTTCGTTGGCGTGCATGCGGCGCGGCCCGCCGAGGCGGGACCAGCTTTCGAGGAAGAGGAACTCGCGACGTTCGTCGTTGTAACCGACGAGGACGGAGGCGTGCAGGGGGGCGTTTTCCCCCGGCCACGAACCCGGCGGGTCCGGTTCTGGGGAGGACACGGAGCCGGGGCCGGGGAAGGCCATGGTCCGGCGGGTGTGGTCGCGGTCGCGGTCGTGGGAGAAGCGCCGCCACACGATGACGGGGAGACCCGCCTTCAGGCAGGAACGCGCCGTGGCGGGGTCGAAGGTGTTGGCTTTGCGCATGTCGAGCCGGGCTTCCTTGGCGACCGCGAGGTAGAGCCGCGGCAGCTGGGACCCGTCGGCGGTCCCGGTGTTGGGGAAGCGGCCCGCGACCGCCAGTTGGTCCTCGTCGAGGTGCAACCCGAAATAGCGGGCCGCCATGGCGAGGGTGTTGAGGCCGCAGTAGGGTTTGTATCCCTGGGGGACGACCGGAATCTCGATGCGGGTGTCGCCGTGCTCGTCGGTGGCAACCTGCGCGGCGTAGTGTCCCGCGAGGGCGCCGGTGGCCATGGTGCCCCGCTCCGCATCGAGCCAGCTGCGGGCCGGTTGCCCGCCCCGCGAGACGACGACCCGAATCAGGCGGTCGTCGCAGGCGATGAGGCGGAGGAGGAACTCCCCGTGCCGGTAGTCGGTGACCTTGGTGCGCAGGGCGCGGGTCTTGCCGAGATCCGCCTCGCGGGGGCGCTTCCCGGAGAGGGCGCCGAGTTCCTTGCGGACCGCCTCGAGGGTTTCGTTGTAGAAGGCGGTGAAGGCCTCCCGCCGGTCGGCGAGGGCGGCCTCGATGCGCTTCTGCCGCTCGCGCCTGCTGAGGCCGTCGGGAAGCTCGGGCTGGTAGTAGCCGAAGTAGGACCCGGCATCGGCGAAGGTGATCGCGAGGGAGTCGAGGACGCCGTCGCGGCGCCCGGTCTGCACGAGGAGGGCCGGAATGCCGAAGATCCGCGGGCGGGCGAGGAGGTAGGCGTATTCCACGCCGGCCACAGGGGCTTCCCCGCGCCACTCGCCGGGGAGCGGGACATCGCCGGTCCACGGGCCGTCCGCCAGCACCACCGCGGTGAGGTCCTCGCCGTTCAGGGCGCTGTCGTTGGCGGTGATGAATCCGCCGACGACATTCGGGATGGCGCCCGCCGGTGAGGCCGCCAGGAGGGCGGGAAGGACGGCGCGGAGGAGAGCCTTCATCCGATCGTCAGCATAGAACCGCCGCGGGGCAATGCAAGCTCCCGGCCGCCGGTCCCGGCGGCACGTCCTTCCCGCGGGCCGGGGCGGGAACCGTGCCGCGGTCTCACACCCGGCAGAGGTCCACGGCCTGGGCGAGGGAGGCGAGGGGATCTTCAGCGGTGGGGACGAACTCGTGCCCGACGAATCCGTCGAACCCGGCGGCCGCGATGGCCCGCATGATCGCCGGGTAGTTGAGCTCCTGGGTGGCATCGAGCTCGTGGCGCCCGGGAACCCCGGCGGTGTGGTAGTGCGCGATGTGCCCGGAGTGCTCGCGGATGGTGGCGATGACGTCCCCCTCCATGACCTGCATGTGGTAGATGTCGTAGAGGAGCTTGAATCGCGGGTGCCCGAGCTTCTCGCACAGCGCCACGCCCCACGCGGTGTGGTCGCACTGGTAGTCGGGGTGATCGATCTTCGAGTTGAGCAATTCCATGACGACGACGCGGTCGTGTTCCTCCGCGAGGGGGAGGATGCGCTCGAGCCCGGCGGCGCAATGGTCCAGTCCCTCCGCGTCGCCGAGGCCGTCGCGGTTTCCCGAGAAGGTGATGACATTCGCGATCCCGGCCTCCGCCGCGGCGGGGATCAGCTCCCGGTAGATCTCCTCGAGAGTGTCGTGGTGCTCGGGCCGGTTGAAGGCCCGCTCGATGCAGCCCAGGCCGGACGGGTGCTCGGGGGCCGCGGTGACCGGGCACTCGAGCCCGTAGCGGTTGATGACCTCGGCGTCGTGCGGGGGCAGGAGGTCGATGCCCGCGAGGCCGATCTCCACCGCCTTCTCGCAGAACTCTTCGAGGGCGATGAAGTCGTAGCACCAGCGGCTCACGGATTGGCGAATCGGCATGGCGGTGACTGTGGCGGGGGATGCCCCGCCCGCCAAGTGCCGATGATTGCGCCCGCGGCCGGTGCGGTCCTCACCCGAGTTGGGCGAGGCAGGCGCTGGCGAGACTGAGCACCAGGAAGAACCCGCACATGTCGGTGCAGGTGGTGAGGATCGGGCCGGAGGCGAGGGCCGGGTCGACCCCGGCGCGCTTCAGGCCGAGGGGGACGAGCCCGCCGAGGAGGACCGAGAGGATGGTGTTGAGGGAGAGGGCGGCCGCCACCACGAGGCCGAGGAAGAGGTTGCCCTTCCAGAGGAAGGCGGCGGCCCCGAGGAGGATGCCGAGGATGAACCCGTTGACGATGCCGACCGACCCCTCCTTGAACGCGACGCGGAGAAAATCCCGGGGGCGGATGACGCCGAGGGTGAGTTCCCGGATGCTGACCGCCACGGCCTGGTTGCCGGAGCAGCCGCTCATGTCGGAGACGATCGGCAGGAAGACCGCCAGGGCGATGACGGCCTGGAGGGTGCCCTCGAAGGCCGCGATGACGCTCGCCGCGATAAGATTCAGGATGATGTTGGGGCCCAGCCAGGTGAGGCGGCGGAAGCAGCGGCTCCAGAACGGCATGCTGCGGAGTTCCTCCCCGGAGATGATGCCGCTGAGCTTCAGGAAGGTCGCGGTCTGCTCGTCGCGGAGGGCGCGGCGGACGGTGCTGCGGGAGACGACCCCGGCCAGGACGCCGCGGGGGTCGACGACCGGGAAGCCGAAGAAGGCCTTCTCGTCGAAAAGGCGCCCGAGCTCCTGGAGGGACGCCTCGGTGGTGACCGAGAGGGGGGAGGGGATCATGACCTCCCGGACCCGGCGTTTCCACGAGGTGCGGACGAGGTCGCGCACCGGGAGGACGCCCGTGAGGCGTCCGGCGGAATCCACCACGTAGGCGTATTGCGCCTCCTGGTCGTCGTAGTCGGCGGCTTCCTCACCCATGCGCCGCAGGACCGACCCGATGTCCTCCTCCTCTTTGAAGGCGAGATAGTGGTGGACCATCAACCCCCCGGCGCTCTTGGGGTCGTACTCGAGGCGCTCCTTGAATGCCGCGGTGTCTTCGGCGTCGTCGATCTCATTGAGGATCGCGGAGGATTCCTCATCCTCCATTTCCCGGAGGAGCTCCCCGCCGACGTCCTCGGGAAGTTCCTCGACGACGTCCGCGGCGACCTCCGGCGGGAGGTCTTCGAGGATCTCGACGGCCTGTTGGGGGACGAGGTGCTCGAGGAGGTCGGCGGCATCGTCGGGGCCGAGGAGTTGCACGAGGCGCTCGCGTTGCACGGGCTCGAGGCGCGACACGGCCCGGCGTTGTTCATCCGCGCCGAGGCTGAGAATGAAGGCGCGGATCTCGCCGGAATCCTCGTCGGCAAGAAGGTCCGAAATTTTGTCCCACGGCGCATCGGCGGCATGGGTCTCGGGGGCTTCGGCATCGGTCATGGGCGCAGTGTGGACGGTGGGGGGCGGACGGCCAAGGAGAAGGGCGCCCCCGCGTGGACTCCCGCGGCGCGGGGCGGCGGCCGCCGGGGCGGACGGCAGCGGGCGGGGTGAGAGGGCCCGAAAACCGCTTCACGCCAATCGACCCGCGGACCCGGACCTGTTCACATGTCGGTGAACGGATCGTGGTGCACGGGGTGATCGTCGTCGGCCTGCGCGATGGAGGGGAGGGCTTCGCCGCTTTCCGCGATCTGGCCCTCGGCCTCGTCGGGGTCGGAGGCCACCGCGATGTGGAAGAGGGCGTCGCCTTCGTCCACCAGTCCCTCGTTGGTCCGCCCGACGACGATGCCGTCGCGGGAGGCCATGACCGGGAACTCCTCCGCGCCGAAGGGATCCGCGACGAATCCGAGGGACTCGCCCTCGTGCACGGCCTTGCCGAGGGAGGTCATGGGGGTGAAGAGACCGCCGGCGGTGGCCCGCTCCCACGAACTTTTCCGGCAGACCACCATCGGCGGGGGCTTCGGTTCGCCCCCCTTGCGCGGCGGGAGCATCTCGAGATGGCGCATGACGGTCATCACGCCCCGCAGGCCGAAGCGGATGGAGGCCGCCTCCAGCCGGCCGGCCTCGCCGCTTTCGAAGAGGACGAAGGGTTTCCCGGCGGCGGCGCAGGCGTCCCGGAAGGAGCCCTCGCGGCGCTGGGCGACCAGGATCACCGGGGCCCCGAAGGCCTTGGCGAGACGCATGGACTCCTTGTCGTTCGGGCTGACGCGGATCTGCGGGAGGTTCGGGCGGTTGATGGCGCCGGTGTGCAGGTCGACGACCGCGTCGGCGCGGGGGATGAGGGTCTGGTGGATGACCTTGGCGAGGCGGGCCCCGAGGGATCCGGCCGTGGCACCGGGGAAGAGGCGGTTGAGGTCGCGCCGGTCGGGGAGATAGCGGCTGCGCGTCAGGAAGGCCGGCATGTTCAGCACCGGGGCGGCGAGGAGGGTGCCGCGCATGCGCTTCAGGGCGGGCGCCAAAAGGAGCCGCCGCACGATCTCGGCGCCGTTGATCTCGTCGCCGTGCAGGCAGGCCGAGACGAGGAGGGTCGGCCCGGGCTTCTTGCCCCGCGCCACCACGACCGGAAGGGCCACCGGGGCGTGCCCGGTCATGCTGCCCACCGGGAGGTCGACCGCGGCGCGCTCCCCCGGGGCGACTTCCATCCCCCCTAGCTCGAAGTTCGCCATGGCTTATCCCTTGCCGCGGGTCTTGGTTCGACCGGCCCGGGCGTTTTTCTCGATGAATTCCACGATGGTTCCGGCGACGTTCTTGCCGGTGGCGGCCTCGATGCCCTCGAGGCCCGGGGAGGAGTTCACCTCCATGATGACCGGGCCGTGATTCGAGCGCAGGAGGTCGACGCCCGCGACGTTGAGCCCCATGACCTTCGCGGCACGGGTCGCGGTGCTGCGCTCTTCGGGGGTGATCTTGATGATGTCGGCGCTTCCGCCGCGGTGGAGGTTGGACCGGAACTCGCCCTCCTTGCCCTGGCGCTTCATGGCGGCCACCACCTTGTCGCCGACGACGAAACAGCGGATGTCCGCCCCGCCGGCCTCCTTGATGAACTCCTGCACGAGGATGTTGGCATTGAGGCCCCGGAAGGCCTCGATGACGGACTCCGCCGCCTTGCCGGTCTCCGCGAGGACCACGCCCACCCCCTGCGTGCCTTCGAGAAGCTTGATGACCACCGGGGCGCCGCCGCAAAGCCGGATCATGTCCTGCGACGCCTTCGGGTCGTGGGCGAAGGTGGTGACCGGCAGGCCGACCCCCTTGCGGGAAAGGAGCTGCATGCTGCGCAACTTGTCGCGGGATCGCGAGATGGCCACGGACTCGTTGACCGGATAGACGCCCATCATCTCGAACTGACGCACCACGGCGGTGCCGAAGAAGGTGTGGGAGGCGCCGATCCTGGGGATCACCGCATCGAAGCCGCCCAGTTCCTCCTCGCCGAGGAAGATCGACGGCCGGTGCGAGGCGATGTTCATGTGGCACTTCAGGTAGTCGATGATGCGGAGTTCATGGCCGCGGGCCTCGATGGCCTTGGCGAGGCTCTGGGTGGAGTAGAGTTTCCGGTTGCGGGAGAGGATCGCGATTTTCATGTCGGCGGGATTGTGGACTCCGAACGGCGCATTTGTCGCTACCAGACTTCGCCGCGGGGCAAAAGCGGGACGCCCCGGACGGAGGCGCGCCGGTCCCGGGGGGGCCGGATCGCGGATCGGGAGGGGGGATTTACTCCTCGGCGGGCGGCTTGACCGCGAGCACCGAGCACGAGGCATCGTGCATGAGGCCCTCGGCGTTGCTGCCGAAATGCAGTCCGAAGGCGCGCGCCCGGCCGGTGGTGCCCATCACGACGAGGTCGTGCCCTTTTTCTCGGACATGGTCCGTGATGGCCTCCGCGGGAGAGCCGGACTCGAGGATGGTGGTGCGCACGTCGACCCCGCGGAGGTCGTCGGCGAGCGTCGATTTGAGGGTCTCGATCGAACTCTCCACCGCTTCCATCGTCGCGGCGCGGAACTCCTTCTGCGACTTGGTGCCGAAGTCCGCCTTGTAATTGTAGTAGTCGAGGTCGACCGGGTAGATGACATGGAGCAGCTCAAGGGTGGCGTGGTCGCTGCGCGCCACCCGCAGGGCGTTGCGGAGGACCGACTCGCTCAGCGCCGAGAAGTCGATGCAGGCCGCGATGTGCTCGAAGTTTCCGGCCTGCCAGTCGCGCACGAGGAGCGTCTTGCAGCCGGCCCGGCGCACGCACTGCGAGGCCACGCTCCCGAGCCGCTTCTTCCCCTTGTCGTGGGCGCTGAGGACGAGGAGATCCGCCCCGAGGCGGGCGGCCTCCTCGACAATGCAGTCCGCGGGGCTGCCGATGACGACGATCTGCGCGGCGGGCACGCCGGCCAACCCGGCGGCGGCGAGGCAGTCGGTCATGGTGGATTCCGCGGCTTCCTGGAGGCGGCCCGGGTTTTCATCGCGGTGGGTCCCGGCGCGGTGCCGCAGGACGCCCTCCGGGATGACGTGGATGACGTGGATTTCCGCGTCGTTCCACCCCGCGATGCGGGCCACGTGCTTGAGCAGGTTCGCGGAGGTTTCGGAGAAGTCGATGGCGACGAGGATCTTTTGCAGCGTGTTCACTCGGAAGGAAGAGGGGATTGGGGCCTCAAAGCAGTAGATCCCGGCGGGGGGGCGGTCAAGGCGCGGGGCCGCAATTCACAGCCAGCGCTTTCGCCGGAAGATCCACAGCATGACGACGGTCAGGACGACAAACACGCCCCACAGGGCCGGGTAGGCCCACCGGACGCCGAGCTCCGGCATGTGCTGGAAATTCATCCCGTAGATCCCGGCGAGGAAGGTGAGGGGCAGGAAGATCGTGGCGAAACAGGTCAGGACCTTCATGACCTCGTTCATGCGGTTGCTCACCGCCGCGAGGTAGAAGTCGCGCAGGGAGGCCGCCGATTCGCGCAGGTTCTCGGTGATCTCGATGGCGTGGATGACGTGGTCGTAGAGGTCGCGGAGGTAGATCAGGGTGGCGTCCCGGATGAGCCCGGAATCCCCCCGGGCCAGGGCGGCCGCCACCTCCCGGGCCGGGCGGATCAGGCGGTGGAGGTGAAAGACCTGCTGCTTGAGGGTGTGGATCGGGCCGGGGTCCATGGAGTGCGTCTGCTCGAGGACGAGGGCGTCGAAGCGCTCGACTTCCCCCTCGATCGTGTCGAGGACCACGAAGTAGTTGTCGACCACGGCATCGAGGAGGGCCCACATCAGGTAGTCGCAGCCGTTTTGCCGCGAGCGGCTGTGTTCATTGCGGAGGCGGGCGAAAACCGGATCGAAGAGCATCGTCGGGGACTCCTGGAAGGTGATCAGGACCTTGTCGATGAGGAGCAGGGAGAAGTTCTCGACGATCACCCCGTGGCCGTCCGAGTCGGGGGCGAGGAGGCGCATCACCACGAAGAGATAGTCGTCGAAGCTGTCGACCTTGGGCATCTGCTTGGTGTTGACGACGTCGGCCTGGACGAGCGGGTGGATGCCGTAGGATTGCAGCAGGGTCCCGATCTTGTTGACATCGTGGAGCCCGACGACCTGGATCCACGTCGGGGTCTCCTTGGTCTCGAAGGCGACGCACTCCTCGACGGAGGTGGTGGTCAACTCCCGGAGGCCGTCCGGGCCGTAGTCGGCGACGTGCAGGTTGACGCTCTCGGTCTTCTTCTCCCCGACGTGGACCATGGTGTCCGGGGAGAGGGCCGGCGGCCGCTGGTCGGGGACCCGCCGCATCGGGACCAGCTTCCGGAGGTCGGAGGTCAGAATGCGGATCGCGCGCTTCGAGAGCCTGTTCACCCCGCCATTGTTTGCCCCGGCGGCATGGAGGACAAGCCCCGGAGGCCCCGGCCGGGGATTCCGCGCGGCGCCCGCCCGGCGGTGGATCCGCCTATTCCTTCGGGATGAAGGCCGGCTTGACCCGCCCGGCGGCGCCGCGGGGCCAGTCCGCGCCTTCCGCGATCCAGGTTCGGAGGAGGGCGATCTGCTCCTTGGTCAGCCGGTGGCTCACCGGGGGCATGGCCTTGTCGGCGTCCGGGTCTTCCTCGACGAGAGTGAGCATCCGGCTCGCCTCCGGGTTCCCGGGCACGATCATGCCGCTGCCCATGGCGCCCTCCCGGGATTCGAAGTTCGGGCGATTCGGCAGGACCTCGGAGTTGTGGCAGATCGTGCACTTCTCCTCGAGGATCGGCTTGATGCTCTTGGTGAAGCTCACCCCGACATTCTCCGGCGCGGCCTCGTCGGCGTTTCCCGCCGCGGCGCGGCCGTCGGCTTCCTTCCGGGTGCAGCCGGCCAAGATCACCCAGCCGGACAGGACCATGAACGTGATGCGGAGGTTCATGGCGGCAGTATAAACAAGCCCCCGCAGAGTGGAATCCGGCAGGCTCGCCGTTTCCTCTGGTTCCCCTCGCATCATTTGCGGCCGGGGGCTGCGCGGGGGCGCGTGGGGGGGCCGCCCGGTTCGGGCTTGGGCTTGATAAATCGAGCGCAGGTTCTATGGATCAAGGGGACCAGCCGCCCGTCCCGACCGAACCCACCGTGAGCGTCAAGTTTCGAGATTACTACGAGGTGCTGGGAGTGGCGCGGGGCGCCAGCCAGGACGAGATCCGGAAGGCGTTCCGGAAGCTGGCCCGCAAGCACCACCCGGACGTCGCGGAGGACAAGGAGAAGGCCGAGGAGAAGTTCAAGGAGCTCAACGAGGCCTACGAGGTCCTGAGCGACCCGGAGAAGCGGAAGAAGTACGATGCCCTCGGCGAGAACTGGCGGCACATGGGTGATTTCTCGCCTCCGCCCGGTGGCGGCGGCGGCTTCGAGGGATTCGGCGGCGGGGCGGGGCAGGAGTTCCACTTCGAGGGGACCGGCTTCAGCGACTTCTTCGAGAATCTCTTCGGGGGGCGGCCGGCCCGCGGAGGCTTCGGCGGCGCCGCGGCGGGACCCGGTGCCGGGCGCGCCATGCGGATGCGCGGGGCCGACATCGAGGCCGACCTCCTCGTGAAGCTGGAGGAAACCATGAGCGGGTCGCAGCGGCGCATCGCCCTGCAGAAGCCGGGAGCCGCCGGGGGGGCGCCCGAGGCCCGGCATGTCACGATCCGGATTCCCAAGGGCATCACCGAGGGCCAGTTGATCCGCTGCGCCGGTCTCGGGCAACCGGGGATCAACGGCGGGGAGGCGGGCGATCTTTTTTTGCGGGTGCGCCTCGAGCGGCACCCGGACTTCCGCGTGCAGGGGGCCGATCTCTACTACGAACTGCTCCTCGCGCCGTGGGAGGCGGTCCTCGGGGCCACCGTCCCGATCGAGTCGCTGCACGGGACGGTCCGCATCAAGATCCCGCCGGGGACGGAGTCCGGCACGGAGTTCCGCCTGCGCGACAAGGGGTTGCCGGAGGACGCCGAGGGCCGCTTCGGCGATCTCTACGCGATGGCCACGGTGGTCGTCCCGGCCACCATCTCGAACGAGGAACGGAAGCTGTGGGAGGACGTCCGGGAGAAATCGAACTTCAACCCGCGGGCCTGATTCCCGCAACCAGACCACCGCCATGAAGGGATCCCGCTACAAGATCGTCACCACCAGCCCGGAGCGCGCCGTTTCCCTGGACGTCGCCGCGGAGCTGACCGGCATGCACCCCGAAATGATCCTCGAGTTCGTGCGCGCCGAGTTCGTGCACGTCGAATTCGGGGCCGAAGGTTCCGACGACCGGCCGAGCTTCGATGAGTCGGCGCTCGTCCGCCTCCGCCAGATCGAGCAACTCCGCCACGAGCACGTCAACCTGCGCACCGTGCGCTACATCCTGCAGCTCCTCGACCAGCTCGACGAAGCCGAGCAAGAACTCCGCGCCCTGCGGGAGCGCCTCCGCTGAGGCGGGCCCCGCCGCGGTGGCGGGCCGGGTCTCACGGATCCGGGATGGACCGGCGGGTGCGGGTGCCGCGCCACACGATCGAAAAGTGCTCGTCCCGGTCGGTGCGGCTGCCCCCGGTGCGCAGCCGGACCTGGCGGCCGTCGGGAAGGACGTTGTTCTGCGACGGGAACGTTTCGTCGGTGTGGCGCTCGACGTGGCTGTCGGCGTAGCCCACGTGGAACCCCTTCTTGTGGAACTTGGCCATCCCGACCTGCGAGGTCCGGGCGGATCCGGGGCCGAAGGCGCTCCGGTAAACCTTGTTGCCCTCGTTATACGGGGGTTCGCTGACGAGGATCGTGAGGCTGGGGTCTTCGAGCTGGTCGAAGCGCGTGGCGCCGTCGACGTGGGCGTTGTTGCCCTGCTCGGTCGTCTGGCTCGGGACGTAGCCGATGCGGGCGTTCAGCCCGTAGGTGCGCCAGGACGAATGGCCGGTGCGCTCCAGGAGCTCGCTCTGCCTCCTGTTGTAGGCGGTGGGGCAGCTCAGCATCTCGACCGACTTGATGGCCTCGTTGAGCTTGCGGCGGACGCCCTTGGCCTCCGGCATCAGGCTTCCCGCGAAATGCAGGGCGAAGTTCGCCTTGTTGGAGCGATCGATGGGATACGGGGTGCCGCTGGCGTGCACGAGGTAGCCGCCGTAGTCGCCCGAGACGGCAATCTGCGTCTGGCAAAGCTGCTTGATGTTGTTGACGCACCGGGCGCTTTGGGCGGCGTCGATTCCCCGCTTCGTGAACGAGAACAGGAGGCCCGCCAGCGACAGGATGATCGCCACCACCACCAGGAGTTCGACCAAGGTGAATCCGCGAGTCTTTGTCATGGGTTTGGAATTGGGTTTTTGGGTGGCCGCGGCGAATAGTCCACGCCCGCCGGGGCGATGGGCGAGCGCTTCTTCACGCTGCGAACTGCCATCATTCCTACCTGTCAAGATGGGCGCGGGGAGACGCTGGGTCAAGGGGGAAGACGGGCGACGGGCCCCGGGGCGAACAAATGCGGGGACGGCCCGCATTCACGGCGGTGGCAGCCCCCGGAACGGCATGCCGGGAACCGGCGATGGTCGCCTCATGGGGGGGACGCAGCCGGGCGGTGCGGGGACGGCAGCGGAGTGGCGCCACTAGCTCTCCGGGCGGAGTGGCGCCTTGGCGCTCCTGCGGCGCAACCATTTCTCGATCCCGACGAGGACGTAGGCGGAGAGCCCGGCCGCGACGATGCCGGGCCAGGCCCCGGCCGGAATCGGGGCGCTTTGGAAGAAGTGGTTCATGGCGGGGAGGTAGGTGAAGAGGAGTTGGAGGCCCAGCATGGCGGCCACCCCGCCGAGGAGCCAGCGGTTCGTGAAGAGACCCACCGCGAACATGGTCTTCTGCAGCGAGCGGCAGTTGAACAGGTAGCACATCTCGATCATGACGAAGACGTTGACCGCCACGGTGCGGGCCACCGGTTCGGGGGCGCCGGCGGCGAGCTGCCACTGGAAGAGACCGAAGGCGCCGGCCAGCATGAGGGCCGAGACGATCGCGATGCGGCCCATGAGGGAGCGCGTCAGGAGGGGGTCCTTGGGGTGGCGCGGGGGGCGCAGCATGAGGCCCTTCTCGGTGGGTTCGAAGGCGAGGGTCATGCCGAGGAGGACCCCGGTGGTCATGTTGATCCAGAGGATCTGGACGGGAAGGATCGGGAGGGCCGCCCCGGCGAAAACCGCCGCCAGGATCACGAGTCCCTCCCCGACGTTGGTGGGAAGGGTCCACACGATGAACTTCGTGAGGTTGTCGAACACCGAGCGGCCCTCCTCCACGGCGGCCGCAATGGTTTCGAAGTTGTCGTCGGTGAGGACCATGTCGCAGGCCTCGCGGGCCACGTCGGTTCCCTTGCCGCCCATGGCGATGCCGATGTTGGCCTGCTTCAGGGCGGGGGCGTCATTCACGCCGTCACCGGTCATGGCCACGATCTCGTCCCCGGCCTGCATGGCCTGCACGAGGCGCAGCTTCTGTTCCGGGGTGACGCGGGCGAAGACCGAGGCGCGACGGGCCGCGTCGCGGAACTCGCGCTCTCCGAGGGCCATGAGATCGCGGCCGGACAGGGCCTCCGGCTCGTCGAGGCCGGACTCCGGGGGCGGGCGCAGGCCGATCGCCCCGGCGATGGCGGCCGCGGTGCGGACGTGGTCGCCGGTGATCATCTTGACGCGGATCCCGGCGTCCTGGCACGAGCGGATCGCGGCGATGGCGGCCGGCCGGGCCGGATCGATCATGGCCTGGAGTCCGAGGAAGGTGAGTCCCGCGTCGAGGTCGGCATGGTCGAGGACGGTGCGTCCGGCATCGAGCGATTTGCGCGCGAAGGCGAGGACCCGGAGGCCCTTGGCCGCCATGGCGTCGGCGGCTTGCGTGACGGCGGCGCCGTCGAGGGGCGACCGGGTGCCATCGCTTCCGAGGACATCGGTGCAGCGCGGGAGGAGGGCCTCGAGCGCCCCCTTGACGTAGGCGATGGCGCCGGACTCCCCGGGCGTCGCGTGGAGGGTGGCCATGTATTGGTATTGCGACTCGAAGGGGATGGTATCGACGCGGGGGAGGGCGTCCGCCGTTTCGCCCTGCCGGATGCCGCCCTTGTGGGCGGAGGTGAGAAGGGCGCCCTCGGTGGGATCGCCCTCCGCGGCCCACAGGCCGTCTTCCTGGACGAGGATGGAATCGTTGCAGAGGGTGCCGCACCGCAGGGTGTCGACGAGCGCCTCGCTCGGGATGTCCTCCCCGGCGGCATCACCGGGCACCAGCCTGCCCGCGGGATCGTAGCCGGTGCCCTCGACGGTCCAGTGACGCCCCCCGGCGCGGATCTCGCGAACCGTCATCTGGTTCTCGGTGAGGGTGCCGGTCTTGTCGGAGCAGACCACGGTGGTGCTCCCGAGGGTTTCCACCGCGGGGAGCCGGCGGATGATGGCGCGGCGCTTGGCCATGCGGGAGACCCCGATGGCCAGGATGATGGTCACCGCGGCCGGGAGTCCCTCGGGAATGGCCCCCACGGCGAGGGCCACCGCCGCCATGAACATGTCGACGAGCGGCTCGCCCCGCAGGACGCCGACGCCGAAGGTGAGACCCGCCAGCACCAGGATGATGATCAGGAGGGTATGGCTGAATCCGGCGATCCTGCGGGTCAGCGGGGTCTGCAGTTGCTCGGCTTCGCCGATGAGTTCCGAGATCCGTCCCACCTCGGTGTGCTCGCCGGTGGCCATCACGATCCCCCGCCCCTGGCCGTAGGTGACCAGCGTCGAGGCGTAGGCGCAGTTGCTGCGGTCCGCGAGGAGGGTGTCCGGCGGGAGCGGATCGGTCGTCTTGCCGGACGGGACCGACTCGCCGGTCAGGGCGGACTCGTCGATCTGCAGGTCGCGCGAGCGGCTGAGCCGGAGGTCGGCGGGGACCTTCTGGCCGGATTGGAGGAGGATGAGGTCGCCGGGCACGATGCCGTCGGCCGGGATTTGTCGCGGCTCGCCGCCGCGGACGACGACCGCTTCCGACACGACCGAGCGGGCCAGGGCGTCGATGGCGCGGGCCGCGCGCGCCTCCTGCAAATAGCCGACGACGGCATTGACGAGGACCACCCCGAAGATCACCCCCGAATCGACATACTCGCCGAGGACGGCGGTCGTGATGCCGGCCGCGAGGAGAATGTAGATGAGGGGCTGGTGAAACTGCAGCAGGAGCCGCACGATGGCGGACTGCCCCTTGCGGGCGGTGAGCCGGTTGGGGCCGAAGACCTCGAGGCGCCGGGCCGCTTCCTCGGGAGCGAGCCCGTGGACCGGGTCGGTTTGCAGCTCCGCGATCGCCTCCTCGGGTGACGAGGCGTGCCATGGCCGGGTGGGGTCGTGGGTGTCGGGGGAGAGGGAGGTCATGGTGACTCCTGGGGGGGCGGCGGAGGGTCGGCGTCGGGGGCGCGGCGCGGTGGAGAATCGCTCTCCGACACGGTGCGCGCCAGACGCCGGAAGAGGGTGTGGAGCCGCTTGTAGTCGTCGATGGCGTCGGTTTCGAGCCGGAAGGCGTTGATCCGTTCCGGCTCGTGGGCGACGAGGCGCTTCAGCAGGTGCGTGTGGGCGCGCGACGCCATGCGGTTGAAGCGCGCCTTCGACTTGGCCACCTCGCGGGCGAGGCCGGCATCGCCGTTCTGGAAGGCCTCGAGCGCCTTCCGGCCGGTCTCGACGGCGGCCCGGTGCAGGGGGGCGAGCACTTCCCGGGTGCCGGGGCTGACGCGAACCTGGGCAGCGAGGCGCTTTCTGCCGATGCGCAGGAGGCTGGCGCCGATCACGTCGGAGGCGTTCTCGAGGTAGTTGGCGGCCGCGATGTACTCGTAGATGCGGCGCGGCTGGGGATCGACGAGTTCGGCGAGGGACAGTTGCCCGAGATAGGTGATGATCTCGGCGTGGAGGGTGTCGGCCTGGTGCTCCGCGTTGCGGAGGGGAGGGAGTTCGCCGGGCAGGCCCTCGAGCGCGGCGTGGAAGGAGCGATCTGCCATGCCGAGGACGTGATTTCCGAGGCGCGTGATCTCGAGGCGGGCCCGGTCGAGGGCCACGTCGGGCTGCGCGAGGTAGAACGGGTCGAGGTAGCGGGGGCGTCCGGGGTCCTCCGGCGCCGCCCTGGCATCCGGGACGATGCGGCGCGCCAGCCACGCCATGGGCGTGATGAACCAGATGAAGATCGCGGCGTTAGCGAAATTGAACAGGGTGTGGGCGTTGGCAATCTGCCGCGGCGACTCGAAGGCGAGCCGCGAAGCCTCCTCGACCTCGGGATAGGACGGGGAAATAACGCGGACCGCCTCCGCGAACTGCGGGATGAACCCGGCCCACAGGGCGACCCCGATGAGGTTGAACAAGACGTGCACCACGCCCGCCCGCACCGCTTCCCGGGGCCGGCCGATGGAGGCCAGCATGGCGGTGGCGCAGGTCCCGAGGTTGGCGCCGAAGATCAGCGCGATGCCCGCCTCGAGGCTGACGAGCCCCGAGCTCGCCATCACGATGACGAGACCGGTGGTGGCGGCCGAGCTTTGGATCAGGGCGGTGAAGAGGGCCCCCACCGCGATGCCGAGCAGGGGGTTCGTCATGCGCTGCATGAAATCCATGAACGGATCGTAGGTGCGCAGGGGCGCGGCGCTGTCGCTCATGAGCCCCATGCCGAAGAAGGTGAGGCCGATGCCCATGAGGGCGATGCCGTAGTACTTGGTGCGCTCGCGCCGGGCGATGACCTCGACGAGGAAGCCGGCCGCGATCATGACGAGGGCGTACTTCGTGACCTTGAAGGCGATGATCTGGGCGGTGAAGGTGGTCCCGATGTTGGCGCCCACGATGACGCCCACCGATTGGGGGAGGGTGAGCAGTCCGGAGGTGACGAAGCCGACGACGAGGACGCTGGTCACCGAGGAGGATTGCAGGACCGCGGTGACCGCCGCTCCGGCCCCGGCGGCGGTGAACCGGTTGGTGGTGACCCGCCCGAGGAAGCTCTTCATGCGGGTGCCCGCCACGGTGGTGAGGGCCTCGGTCATCTTGCGGATGCCGTAGAGGAAGAGGGCGATGCCGCCGCCGAGGCCGGTCACCATGGCGCCGACGTCGAGGGCCGGAGTGCTGGCGAGGGTGCTCATGACGATGGGGGCGGGAGGCGGCCGCCGGGATCGCCTCCCGGTGCTAGTCCACGATAAAATACCATTTGTCGCGGAGCCGGAACAAATGAAGTTCGTCGTGAGCGAGGCCGTGTCCGGCCAGCTTGTAGGCGGCGACCTTGCCATTCCCGGAAATGCGGGGGACGGCGTCGCAGGCGGCCTTCAGGATTTCCCGGACCCGCTCGAAATCGCCGTCCTCGAGGATGGCCCCCTCCGTGCCGGCGCTTCGCTCGACCGACGGCTTCAGGGTGAGGGCCAGCCCGACGAGCGCCGGAAACTGCCCGTAATCGCCTTTCTCCAGGGCGGCGAGGGCGGCCACCACGGTGGTGTGGGGCGAGGTCCGCAGGTTCTCCCGGGCGGGGGGGGGCTCCGGTGGTATTTCCCGCTGCTCGCAGCCCGCGAGCAGGACCACCGCGGCCACGCATGCCGCGACCGCGGCCGTGAAGTGAACCCAAACCCTCGGTGCCATGAACCCCTATAATCCCGCCGGGGCAGCCTGCCAACGTTGATCTGCCGGGACGGGCGGCGGCTTTCCCATGATCCGGGCCGCTCCGGGCGTCCGCGTCCGGGAAGCAATGCGGAGCGGCTGTAGTTGACAGGCGCGCCGGTCATTCGGCACGGTAGCAGCCTGTGCCTGACCATATTCCGCCGGAAGTCCTCACGTGGATCGGCATCGTCTTTTGTCTTTCCCAGTCGGCGATGTTCTCGGGGCTGAACCTCGGGTTCTTTTCGGTCGGGCGATTGCGCCTCGAGGCCGAGGCGGAAGGCGGCAACAAGTCGGCGCTGAAGATTCTCCGGTTGCGCAAGGACGCCAACTTCCTGTTGTGCACCATCTTGTGGGGCAATGTCAGTGTGAACGTCCTGCTGGCGCTGCTGAGCGATTCGGTCATGACCGGGGTGGCGGCCTTCGTGGTCAGCACCGTGGGCATCACGATGTTCGGGGAGATCATCCCGCAGGCTTACTTCACCCGGCACGCCATGCGGATGGGATCGCTCCTGGCGCCGGTGATCCGCATCTACCAGGTCCTGCTGTTTGTGGTGGCGAAGCCCTCGGCGCTTCTTCTCGACGGGTGGATCGGCGAGGAGGGGCCGTCCTTCCTGCGCGAGCGGGACATGGAGATCATCCTGCGCAAGCACATTCGCGAGGAAGATTCCGAGATCGGGGCCACCGAGGGCCGGGGCGCGCTGAACTTCCTGAGCCTCGATGACCGCAAGATCTCGACCGAGGGCGCGGAGATCGATCCGGAGACGATCTTTGCGTTCCCCACGAAACTCGACCTCCCGATCATTCCGGCCCCGACGCAGCCGGGGGCGGACGAGTTCGTGGAGGTCATCAAGAAGATCGCCCCGAAATGGGCCATCATCACGGACGAAGCGGGCCAGCCAAAGCTCGTCCTGGAGACCGACGCTTACCTTTGCAGGCTCCTCTCCGGAACCGGGGACGTCGACATCTACGAATTTTGTCACCGCCCGGTGTTGATCACGGATGTCGAGGCCACCCTCGACCAGGTTCTCAATCTGTTCGTGGTGGAAGCGGAGCACGGGGAAGACCACGTCGTGGACCGCGACGTGATCCTCTTCTGGAAGCCGGAGTTGCGCCGCATCGTCACGGGGGCCGACATCCTCGGGCGGCTCCTCCAGGGGATTGCGCGCCGCACCCCGGCGGAAGCGCCCGCCCCGGCCGATTCCGGCAGCACCCCCGGCTAGCCTCCGGGGGCCGGGCCCGCCACCGCGGATCCCCCGAAACGCGGGCGTCCGCGCGAAGTTATTCCCATATTCCGGATTCCCGGAAAATCAAAAGAAATTCCGTGCGGACGGGCGGTTGAGGCTGCATCCTTCCGGCGCGGCATCGTCGACGATTTCGACGGACCTGCCAACCGCATGAAGCAAAAGGATGACCCGCGTCCGGCCCTCCCGGCGGTTGCCGCTGACCGCGCCCGAACCGCAATGCGTTCGCCCGTATGAGACATCGTGAGACCTGGCCTCGAACCGCGGGGCGCCGGCACCAGGCGGCCTGCCACTTGTGCGACGCCCTGCACGACGCGCCGTTGGTCGAGGAGGGGCGGGAAGCGCGCTGCCGGGTTTGCGGCGAAGTGCTCTACGAGAACCGGCCCGCCTCCCTCGAGCGGGCCGTGGCGTTCGGGACGGCGAGTCTCGTCCTGATGCTGGTGGCGCATACCTTTCCCTTCCTCGAGCTCGACGCACAGGGGCGGGAGGCCGAGATGAGCCTCACCGGGGCGGCCCTGCGGTTGATGCAGGAGGGGAGCGACCTCCTGGGTCTCGCGGTGGGGGTCTTCACGCTCCTCGCGCCGCTGATCCTTGCCGGGGGGCTGGTCTACGTGTGCCTGCCGCTGATGTGGGGCAAGGCCTGGCCGGGCGCGGTGCAGGTGACGCGCCTCGTGCAGGAAGCCCAGCCGTGGGCCATGCTGGAGGTCTTCATCCTCGGCGTGCTGGTGAGTCTCCTGAAACTGGTGAAGCTCGCGGAGGTCGAGCTCGGGATCGCGTTCTGGGCGCTCGGCCTGCTGATGATCTGTCTCACCGCCGCGTTCGCCGGAATCGACCGCCGCGAACTGTGGGACCGCCTGGAGGTGGCGCGCGAACAATGAAGGCCTGGAAGGGGAGCGCCGCCTCGGCCGGCCTCGCAAGCTGCCATGTGTGCCAGCGGGTCGGTCCGGTCGCCGAGCACCGGTGCCCGCGGTGCGGGTCCGCGATGCACGCCCGCATCCCGGCCAGCATTCAGCGGACTCTCGCCCTGCTCGGGGCGTCCCTCGTGGCCTACATTCCCGCCAATGTCCTGCCGATCATGCGGGTCGACGGGCTCGGCGGCGGGGAGGAGAGCACCATCCTCAGCGGGGTGGCCACCTTCTGGGAGATGCACGCCTACCCGATCGCGATCACGATCTTCGTGGCGAGCGTGCTGATCCCGGTGCTGAAGCTGGTGGCCCTGATGACCCTGTGCGCGGCGGCCGCCGGGTGGCTGCGCATGCCGCCGCGCCGGCTCACGAAGATCTACTGGCTGACGGAACTGGTGGGGCGCTGGTCGATGGTGGACGTCTTTGTGGTGGCGGTCCTGGTGGCCCTCGTGCAGTTGGGGAGCCTGATGTCCATTCACCCCGGCCCGGCGGCGGTGAGTTTCGGGTTGGTGGTGGTGCTGACCATGCTGGCGGCCATGGCCTTCGATCCCCGGCTCATCTGGGACCGGGCCCTGGCGGAGCGGCCCGCCACCCCGGGCGAGAACGTAACTATGTCCCCAACCCATGAGTGATCAGGAGGAAAGCCCGGTCTTCGAGCCGGAGGTGGCCCAGGGGCGCCGGATCAGCCTCGTCTGGATCGTGCCGCTGGTGGCGGTCGTCCTCGGCGTGTGGCTGGCCTACCGCCATGTGCAGGACCAGGGGCCGCTGGTCTCCGTGAATTTCCTCACCGCGGAGGGCATCGCGCCGGGGAAGACCGAGGTGCGCTGCCGGTCGGTGAAGGTCGGGCAGGTCGAGTCGGTGCGCCTCTCGGAGAGCATCGGCTCGGTGATTGTCGATCTCCGCATCAATCCGAAGTCGGCCGAGCTGGTGCGGGAGAACTCGCGCTTCTGGGTGGTGCGCCCGCGGGTCACCGGGGCCGGCATCAGCGGGCTGGGAACCATCATCACCGGGGCCTACATCGAACTGGACCCGGGAAAGAGCGGGAGTCCGCAGCGCCTCTTCACCGGCCTCGAGGAGCCGCCCGTGACGCCCAGCAACGTGCCGGGGTTGCGGCTCAACCTCGTGGCGGACGGCGAGAGCATCGCGGGGGTGGGGTCGCCGGTGGCCTTTGCCGGGAACAAGGTGGGCACCGTGGAGCGCCGCCGCTTCGACGGGGACACCCGGCAGGTGGAACTGCGCGTCTTCATCGAGGCCGATTACGCCGGGCTGGTGACGGAGAACACCCGTTTCTGGGCGGAGCGCGGGGTGGAACTGCTGGCCGGGGCCGAGGGGTTCAAGTTCGAGATCCCCTCGCTCGAGGCGCTGGTCGCCGGGGGGGTGTCGTTCGGCGTCCCGGAGGAGCTGGAACCGGGCGGGCCGGTCGCGGACGGGACGGAGTTCGTCTTGTACGACAGCCGGGAAAGCGCCGTCGAATCGATCTTCCGGAGCGGCGGGGAATTCCTGCTGCTCTTTGACCAGTCGGTGCGGGGGCTCGTCGAGGGGGCCCGCGTCGAGTTCCGCGGCCTGCGGGTCGGGCGGGTCGTGGGCATCTCGTTCCTCTACAGCAACGAGAAGGATCCGCGCCGGGTGCCCGTCATGGTGCAGCTCAACGAGGCCGTCATCGAGAAGTCGTTCCCGCCGACGATGCGCGACGAGGGGGGCGAGGGCCTCTCGAAGGCGGTGGCGGGCGGCCTGCGGGCCTCGCTCCGGTCCGCCAATCTGCTCACCGGGCAGTTGTTCGTGGACCTCGATTTCTACGACGACGCGCCGCCGGCGGAGGTCGCCATGCTCGGGGACCATGCGGTGTTGCCGACGATCGAAACCGGCCTCGCCCGTCTCGAGGAGCAGGTGGCGGCGGTCCTCGCCAAGATCGAGAAGCTGCCGCTGGAGGAATCGCTCGGGCGCATCGACCTCGCCGTCGAGGAGGCCACCCGCACCCTCGAGTCGTCGCGCAAGGCGATCGACCGGAGCGAGTCCGCCATCGAGGAGGCGCGCGATGCCCTCGCCGCCATCCGGAAGGTCGTGGAGGACGACAACTTCGCGAAGCTGCCCGCGGAGGTGAGGGATTCCCTCGCGGCCCTGCGCCGCTCCCTGGAAGGCGTCAGCCCGGAATCGAGCGCCTACGGGGACATCCGCCGCACCCTCGACGAGCTGCGCGGGGCGGCCCGGTCGATCGAGCGGGTCGCGGAGACCATCGAGGAGAAGCCGAATGCGCTGATCTTCGGGAAGGGATCCCGGGGGCAGGCGATCCCGCGGGCGAAACCCGTGCGGCCATGAGAGCATGCGAATGATCCGAAACACGCTCGTCGTCTCGCTGGCGGCGCTGGTCCTGGCAGGGTGCGGGACGGCGGACCGCTATTACCTGCTGACGGCCGCGGGCCCGGCGCCGTCCGGCGGCGGCCGGGGAATCGGCGTCGGTCCGGTGTCGGTGGCGGAGTACCTGAACCGCAGCAACATGGTCTTCCAATCCGGCGGGAACCAGCTGGAGGTCGCGGAGAACCATCACTGGGCGGGGGACCTCGAGAAGTCGATCGCCTCGGTGATGGCGGCGAATCTCGGGCGCGAACTCGGCACCGGAAACGTGCAGGTCTACCCGTGGGACCGGGACGGGGAGTTGAGTTACCAGGTGGTGATCGATGTGCGGCAGTTTCACGGGAGTGCGGACGGGGGCGCCATCCTCGAGGCCGGGTGGCGGGTTTATTCCCTGCCCGGAAGCCGCCTGGTGGCGTCGCGGAGTTCCACCCTGCAAGAGCCGCTGGAGCGCGACGGATTCGATGCCCTCGCGGCGGCGGAAAGCCGTCTCTTAATGCGCTTGGCGAGAGAGGTCGCGGGCGTTATGTCCCGCTAGCCGATCCCGGCACCATCCATGCTCCGCTCATTCCTGATTCTCCTCGCGATTCCCATCGCGTTCGCCAGCGACGTTATTGCCCAGGCCCCGGCGAGTTCCGGGGCGCCGACCGCGGAGTCGATCGAAGCCGAGGCGAAATCGGTGGCGGCCCGCACCGACCTGTCGGAGGACGTCAAGACGGCGGCCCGGCAATCCTACGACGCCGCCCTCGCCGCCCTCGAAGCCGCCGCCGCGAGCGAGGCGCAGGCGTCCGGATTTCGCGACCTTTTGCAGACCGCCGCCGCGGATGCCGCGGCCGCCACGGCGGAAGCGGCCGCCATCGTGGTCCCCGCCGATCCCGCCGAGGCGCTCACGGAGGCCGAGCGGAATCTCGAGATCGCGGACCGCAGCAACTTGCTCGCCAGGGAGGAGGCCGCCCTCGCCAAGGCCGAGGCCGCCCTCGCCGACCTGGATGCCTCCCTCGATGCGCAGAAGGTCCGGCCCCAGGCGATCGTGGAGGAAAGCGCCGAGGCCCGCGACCAGGAACGCGCCGCCCTGAACGGGTTGACGGCGTTGAACGGGGCGGAGGGACCGGCCGAGACGGCGGAGCGCACCCGGCTCCGCGCGCAGTTGGCGGCGTCCCGCGCCCGGCAGGCCGCCCTCGAGCAGGAAGGCACCGCGGCGCCCGCCCTGCGATCCCTGCTGCAGGCCCGGCAGGAACTGCAATCCCGGATCGTGGCACGGGCGAAGGCCCGCGTCGGCGCCCTCCGGGCCCTCGTCAAGGAGAGCGTCGAGGACATCGCCCAGGCCGCCGAGAAGCTCGCCGGAGAGACCGTCCAGCCGGGCACTCTCGCGGCGGAGGTAAAGGAGTACGCGGATGAACTGAAGGGGGTTACGGATCGCATCACAAAAGCCCGCAGCGCCCGGGAGGAGCATTCCGAAATGCTCAAGAGGCTGGAAATCGACGTCAGCCTGGTGGCGCAGAAGACCGAGGCATCCGGGGGCGGGGGCGCCGCGGCACAGGCCCTCCTTGATCAGAGCCGGGCGCTGCCGGACCCCCGGCGCCTCCGCCGGGAACAGAAGGCCGGGAGCGCGGCCACGGCCGAGGTGCGCTTCGCGCGGGTCAAGATCGACGCCGCCCTGGAGCGCCTGGAGAACGAACCGCCACCCGAGTCCGGCCGGGCCCGGGAATTGCACGACACCAAGATGGACCTCCTCGTGCAATTGAGCGAACAGTATGCGCTCCTGATCGCGGAGATGGGCAAGCTGGACCTCGTGAAGAGCGACTACGTCGAGAAGCTCGAGACATTCAGCCGTCTCCTCAACGAGAAGCTCTTCTGGGTGCGCAGTTCGCCGCCGCTCAGCGTGGAAACCGTGGCGCAACTGCCCGCCGCGGTGGCGTGGGTGGCGGGCCCGTCGCGGCCCGCCCGCCTCATGTGGGCCCTCGGGGCGATCCTCCAGCGCGCCCCGGTGCAGATCGGCGGACTCGGGCTGCTGGCGGTGGTCCTGTTCTTCCTGCGGCCGCGCATGCGCCGGCGCGTCGCCTCGCACCTTCCCCTGATCCGCCGGATCTCCGGTGACCGCTATTCCTTCACACTCGAGGCCCTCGGTCTGGTCCTGCTCGTGGCGCTGCCGTTCTCGCTGCTGATGTGGGCGGCGGGGCGCCAGCTTCTCTTCATTCCGGAAGCGGGGGACTGGACGCAGGGAATCGCACAGGGGCTCCAGCGCGCCTCCGTGGTGCTGGCCACCTTCATGTTCCTGCGCGAGTTGTCGCGCAAGGACGGCCTGGCGGAAACGCACTTCAAGTGGAAGCCGTCCGTGACGCGGCGGCTGAAGCGGGCCGCCACCGGGTTCGCTTGGTTTTACGTTCCCGCCACGGTGGTGCTGTTGATGGTGTTCACGGAGGGCACCGGCCAGCACATGCACTCCCTCGGGAGGCTCCTCTTCATCGCCGCGATGACCTGGGTGGCGGCCTGGGCGTGGTTCATGCTGCATCCCGATCGCGGGATCTTCTCGGAGTTCCTCCGGAAGAATGCCACCGGCATCGTCGCCCGCCTGCGCTACATCTGGTTTGCGGCGGTGGTCCTCGCGCCCCTCGCCCTCGCCGGACTGGCGGCCTGGGGATACCTCGTGACCGCCCTGCGGCTCAGCTCCTACCTGCACGGCACCGCCGCGATCGGGATCGGCGCCGTCGTCGCCTACCACCTGATGCTGCGCTACTTCACGATGCGGGAACGCAAGATCGCGCTGGAGCGCACCCTCGCGGAGCGCAAGGCGCGGAAAGAGGCGGCGGCCGCCGCCGCGGCCAAAGGCGGTCCGGCCAACCCCGAAGCCCCCGGGCCGGGGGATGAGGGAGCCCTCCCCGATCCCGAGGAGGAGGCCATCGACCTGGCCAACGTCGGCGTGCAGACCCGCCGCATGCTGCGGGCCGTGGTGGTCTCGCTGGCGCTCGGCGGGCTTTGGATGGTGTGGGCCGACGCCCTCCCGGCGTTGCAGGCCCTCGACACCACCCCGGTGCTGGGCAAAGCCACCGTCGCGGACCTGATCCTCGCGGCCCTGGTCGGCATCGCGACCATCGTGGTCGCCAAGAACCTCCCGGGCATCCTCGAGATCGCCGTCTTCCGCAACCTTCCGATGGACAGCGGGAGCCGCTACGCCGCGGCCAGCCTCGCGCAGTATGTCATCGTCGCCACCGGCCTGATGGTCGTCTTCCAGGTCCTGCCGGTCGACTGGTCGCAGTTCGGCTGGATGGTGGCGGCCCTGAGCGTCGGTCTCGGCTTCGGGCTCCAGGAGATCGTGGCGAATTTCGTTTGCGGGATCATCCTGCTGTTCGAGCGGCCGATCCGGGTCGGGGACGTGGTGACCGTTTCGGGCACCACCGGAACGGTGAGCCGGATCCGGATGCGCGCCACCACCATCACCGACTGGGACCGCAAGGAACTGGTGGTGCCCAACAAGGCGTTCATCACCGGCGAGGTGCTGAACTGGACGCTCTCCAACACCACGAACCGCGTCGTGATCAACATCGGGGTGGCCTACGGGACCGACACCGACAAGGCCCGCGAGCTGATCCTGCAGATCCTCGCGGAGCACCCGAACGTTGCCGCGGATCCGGCGCCCCTCGTCACCTTCGAAAACTTCGGGGACTCCAGCCTCGACTTCGTGGTGCGGGCCTACCTTCCGAGTCTCGAGCGGCGGGCCGGCGTGACCCACGAGCTCTACACCGAGATGCATCGCCGCTTCAACGAGGCCGGCATCGAGATCCCCTTTCCGCAGCGCGACCTGCACGTGCGCAGCGGCTGGGGCGGGGCGGCGGATTAATGGCCCCGGCGGCCGGGGTCACGCGCCGAGCGGGGCGGAGGCCGTCCACGATGTCGTCGAGGGAGGGCGCGCCGGTGCTGCGAAGGGCGCGTCCTGCTGCTGTCTGAAACCCTCACCGCGGGAAATGCACGCCCCGCGGTTGGGGAACTCGGGAAATCACGACACCCTCCGAGCTGATCCCCAAGCCCCCGGTTCGGGGAGGCGGTGCGGCGCCGGTTCCTAGAACCACTTCCGGAAGCGGAAGAAGAGGAACTGGGCGGTGACGATGGCGCCGAGAATGAGGAGGAAGACGGTGAAGGCGTGGGGGTCCTCGGCGCCGGGAATGCCGCCGACGTTGATGCCGAGAAGACCGGTGAGAAAGCCGAGGGGAAGGAAGATGGCGGCCACAATGGAGAGGACGTACATCCGGACGTTCTGTTGCTCGGCGAGACGGCTCTGGACTTCCTCCTGCGTGACGGCCGCGCGCTCGCGGATGGCATCGAGGTCCTCGAGGTGGCGGATGAGGCGGTCGCTGGTTTCGCGCAGGGCCAGCCGGTGGGCATCGGTGATCCACGGCAGCTTCGAGGCCACGAGGGAAGCGAGGGCCTCTCGCTGGGGTGCAAGGTAGCGGCGCAAGGCGATGACCTGGCGCCGCAGGTTGGCGAGGGCGAAGCGGGTCTCCCGGCTGGTGCCTTCGAGGACCTGCTCCTCGAGTTCGGCGATCTGCTCCTCGAGGTTGTCGACGGTGTCACTCATGCGGGCGACGAGGCGGGTGGCGAGGTCGGTGAGGATTCCGGAGGTGCTGTCGGGGCCGGATCCGTCGCGCAGGTCGGCCTCGACGTCATCGACGGAACGGAGGTTGCGGCGGAAGGTGGAGATGACGCGGTGCTCATCGACCCACAGGCGGATCCCGATCATGTCGTCCGGGGTGGACCCCTCGTTCAGGTTCACCCCGCGGAAGGCCAGCAGGGCGCCGTCGCCGATGCGGGTCACGCGGGGGCGGGATTCGACGGTGAGGAGGGCCTCGATGGCGACCGGCTCGAGGCCGCTGTGGTTCGTGATCCACTCCTGCGCGGCCGGGTCGGTGAGGTCGCAGTGGAGCCAGAGCGGGCCGGCGGCCGGGTCCCAGGTGTCCAGCTGTCCGGGGTCGAAGGATGCCAGGCCGCCTCTTCCGTCGAGGAGGCACGCGTGCCGGAGGCCGTGGGGCAGGGTGGTCATTGTTTGCGCTTGCGGAGGAAGGCGACGAGCAGGCCCACGATGATGCCGAGGAGAAAGGTGATCAGGAGGAGCACGGCCCGCGGCATGGTGACGGTCGTGAAGAGGAGTCTCGTCTCGACGTTGTCGGTATTCTGCAAGACGAGGATGAGGGCCACGACGCCCGCGATCCCGACCGCAACGAGCCGGAAGACGGGACGCTTCCTGGGGGCGGATTGCTCGTCAGTCATGATGCCTGGTGGATGGTGACCTGCGTGAACGGGATGACCCAGCCGTTCTCGTTGCAGGCGTCGACGTAGTGGCGCTGGATGGCGCGGATCAGGGAGGGGCGGCGGTTGGCGACCTCCCCGACGAAGCTGGCGCCGACGCAGTAGTCGAGAGAGGAAGCCCCGGCGCTTTCGAACTCGACCCAGAAGGCGGTGATGTTCTCCTTCCCGATGTCCTCCTCGAGGCCGGCCCGGATGTGCGCCTCGAGCTTTTCCCGGATCTCGTTCGTGGAGATCTTCTGGTGCTGGTAATCGACCCCGATGGTGACGCGGAGGCCGAATTTCTCGGAGTGGTTGTCGGGAGCGAGGCCGAGAAAGGTGACCGTCTGGTAACTGACGATCGATCCGGGGACGGTGCGGATCCGGACGAGCTCGGGAGTCTGGGAAATCACCTCCCCGTAGGTGCCGTCGGAGAGCTTCACCCACTCGCCGGTCCGGCACGGGAAGAGCGGCTCCTCCCGGGCCTTCGGACGGGAGTGCAGGTCGGTGAGATCCGCAATGGCGACCCGCACGTGCCCGCCGGTCAGCATGGGGTTCACGAGATCGGTGTAGAAGTTGATCGATTTCACCTCCCACGGGATGCCGTCGAACATGACGCGCTCGCCCTCGCGAACCGGCCCGAGGTTGAGGGCCGTCTTCAACTGCTCGTAGAACGGGAGAAGGGCCTGCTTGGCGGCCCACAGGAGGCCGAGGATGAAGATGAGGGAAAGCCCGAGGAGCAACCAGTCGGACTGGGTGTAGAGAACGCCGAGAAACGCAAAGACGGCGCACACCCCGGCGAGACCCAGGAAGCTGAGGCGCGCGACGCGAAAGGCGAGGGAGCGGCGGAAATCGTCGGTATCCGGGAGGAAGCGCTCCGTAACCCGCACGAGGAGGACAAAGAGCAGGAAGGTGCCGACACCGGCCAGCAAAGCGAGGCCGAAGCTGCGGCCCCGGCGGGCGAGGAAGTCGCTGAGGACCCGGCCCAGCATGCTGAAGACGGGATCCTGCTTGTCGAGCGCCTCCTGCAACTGGAACCGGGCGGCCTCGAGCTCGGATTTCAGGCGGGCCTGCCGCGCGGTGAGGCCTTCCTTGAGGCCCTGGAGGGTCGTTCTGAGGTCCTCGCCGTCGGCGTTGGGCAGGAGGCTGTTGAGGCGGTTGAGCGATTCATCGACGATTTCGCGGCGCCGCTCGAAACCGGCGAGGGCGGTGCGGAGGCGCTCGATCTCGCGCGGCCGCTCGGTCGACTTCCGCAGTTCGTAGAGCATGGGCTCGAGGAGAACGGTGAGTTCATCCTGGAGGTTGAGATCCTCGGCCCCGTGTTCGTCGAGGGCGGTTTCCCCGATTCCGGTGGCGAGTCGTTCGAACTTCTTCTGGAGGCTGGCGAGTTCCTCGGCGACCGACTTGAGGGCGTCCTCGGCAGCCTTGAGTTCGGAAGGATCGGCGCCGGAGGCCCGCAGGGCTTCAAGGTCGCGGCGCGCCTCGGCCTGCTCGGCGCGCAGCGGGTCCATCGAGTCGATGAGCCCCTGGAGGGTGGTGAGGATCCCGTTTGGCGCGGGGACGGCCTCTCCGGGGGATTCGTTCGCGGGGGCCGTGCCGGGGGACGGGGGCTCTTGGGCCGAAAGGAGGCCGAGGGCGCAGGCGGCGAGCGCACCGGATAGGACGAGAGGAATTCGCATGCAGCGTGAGGTTGGCCCGCAGGGTGCCGACTTCGCAGGCGCACCGCCAGCAAATCCTTGCGCGGAATGGGCGGGACGGGGGCTTGACGAACCGGTGCCAACCGGGACTGGATGGCCCCCGATGAGCATGAAGGTGCGGCGCCTGAAGCGCTCGGTGCGGTTGGTTCAGCACGGATGCGTCCTGAGCGACACGCCCCGCACCGCGGAGGCCACCCACAGTGTCTTCGATGTTCTCGCCGCGGCGGTGGCGGAGTTCGCCCCCGCGGGGCGGGTGGCGATGCTGGGATTTGCGGGGGGCGGCATGGTGGCTCCGCTGCGGAAGGCCGGGGCGCGCCACCCCGTGCACGCCGTCGACCTTTGCGCCGACGGCCACCGGCTCTATCGCGGGTTGGCGAAATCGTGGGGCGGGGCGGTCCGCTTCGAGCAGGACGATGCGGTGCGCTGGCTCCGGCGCCAGCGCGCGAAGTTCGCCGCCATCGTCGAGGACCTCTCCGTGCCCCAAGCGGGCGATGTCGTGAAACCCGAGGCTTCGTGGCGCCAGTTGCCCGGCATGATGGGCAGGAAGCTGCACCCCGACGGCGTGGTGGTGGCGAATCTTCTTCCCACCCCGGGGATCACATGGGGCGGGATGATTGCGGAGGCGCGCCTCCCCGGCCTTCCGGCGGTGATCATCGGCCTCGACGGCTACCACAACCGCGTGCTGCTCCAGGGCCGGGCGGCCGGCTCGCCGCGGGATGTCGGGGCGCGATTGCGGAGGCGCCTGCAGGACATCGGGAGCGGCCTCGCCGCGCAGCTCGCGGTGCGGCGGGCCTGAGATCGCGGAGACCGCCGGGGTGGCCCGCGCAACCCGGCGGGTCAGGGGAACCTCGTCCGGGAAATGTCGTCGTCGGTCCGTTTCAGCCCGTCCGGTCCGCTCGAGAAGATCTCGAAGAGCCCGAGCTCGTCGGGCTTCTTCCGCACGTAGTGATACGGCTGCCCCCACGGGTCGAGCGGCACGGTAAAATACTGCTGTCTCCAGCGGACCGGGACCGGGGGTTCGGCGGGCTTCTCCACGAGGGCGTGCAGTCCCTGCTCACCGGTGGGATACGAGCCCCCGATGTCCCGGTAGTTCTCCACCTCGAGGACGAGTTCGGCGATCTGGGCCCTCGCGATGTTCCGTTTCGTGTCCCGCGGCGACTTCGTCCCCTTCTTCTTCATCTCCGCGAAGGCGATGAGGACGACGAAGCTGGCGATGGTCGTGATGTAGCCCAGGACCATGCCGAGCAGCGCCTTGCGCCGCCCGCCGAGACCGACGCGCCGGCGGATGAGGTCCCGGGCGGTGTGACCGAAGAAGATCGCCGGGAGACCGGTGATGAACCCGAAGACGAGGCCCAGCAGCCCGAGAATGCAACTGGCCGTGGCCAGGCGGGAGTCCGGCTTCTTGTGTGTGATCTTGCGGGACATCCCTGTGGGCGCTGGGTTCCGGCAGGCCCGACGGACGGTGTTCCAGCGCGGACTCGGTCGGGGGCTATTTCACGGTTGCAGGCTGCGAGGCGGCTTCATGCTGTTCCTCCTGGCGTTCGAGCTCGGCGCGTTCCTTGGGAATGACCCGGATGAGCTTGCGCACCGCCGAGTCCCAATCGTCGAGGAGATAGGCGGAGCGGACCGATCCGGTCCGGGCGCCGTGATCCTCGATGAGGGCCTTGGCTTCCTCGATGTCCTGCTGGCGCTGGACCGGGAGGGCCACCACCATCTCGGGGTTGATGCGGGACTGGAAGCGGCCGTCGACGTCGTAGACGTAGGCGGTGCCCCCCGACATGCCGGCGCCGAAGTTCTTGCCGGTGATCCCGAGGATGACGGCGAGACCGTTCGTCATGTATTCGCAGCCGTGGTCGCCGACGCCTTCGCACACCGCGGTGGCCCCGGAATTGCGGACGCAGAATCGTTCCCCGGCCCGGCCGTTCACGAATATGCGTCCGCCGGTGGCGCCGTAGAGCACGGTGTTGCCCACGATGGAATTTTCCGCCGCGATAAACTCGGGATGCATGGTCTTGGGCGATTCCACGATGATCTCGCCGGCCGCCATCCCCTTGCCGACGTAGTCGTTGCCCTCCCCGATGAGGTGCAGGCGGACGCCGCCCGCGAGGAAGCACCCGAAGGACTGCCCGGCGGAACCACGGAGGGTGATGTTGATGGTGCCCTCCGGGAGGCCGTTGTTGCCGTAGATCTCGGCCACCCGCCCCGAGAGCCGGGTGCCGATGTTGCGGTCGGTGTTGACGACCTCGTATTCGAGCGACACCGGGGGGACGTCCATGATGCCGGTGAGGGCCTCGCGGATCTCCTCCGGCGAACCGGCGGCGGGGGCCTCCGTCCCGGTCGCGGGCCGCCCC
>JABDMC010000210.1 GCA_013001695.1 Akkermansiaceae bacterium | reverse complement strand
GGTCGGACGTGTCGGGCGTGTCGGGCGTGTCGGGCTTGGGCTCGAGCATGGCCTGGACTTCGTCCTGGAGGGGCTGGACTTCGGCGAGGGGGACCTGGGGATCCTTCACGATGAAGACCTCGCCGGTGTGGCGGTGCTCGTAGATGCGGAGCAGGCCGGAGGGGGTCTGCTGGGCGTCGGTTTCGAGGAGGATCTTTTTCCGCTCGAGCATCACCGCGAGGATGTAGCGGACGTTTTCGGTGTGGGCCTCGTCCTCTTCGACCATCCGCCGGAGGAGGCTTTCCGGGTCGTCCTTGACGACCTCCTCGGGCTTTTCCTCGTGCGGGGGCGGCTTGTAGATCGACCGCCAGAAGGAGAACGGGCGGGGCGCGTCGTCGGCGCGGTTGTTCCAGGCGTCCTCCGAAAAGTCCTGCCGGAGGTAGCCGCTCGATTCGGGATCGGGGAAGAGGGCCGTGTAAAACGGTTCATCTTCCGCGAAGGGGCGGCCGGTGGTGGCGCACTCGTGCGCGCGGGCCTTCAGGTGCCAGGGTTCAGCAAGGGGCATTTTCAGTCATCAGTAGTCAGTAATCAGCAATCCGAAAGGAAAAAACGGGGGGCCGGCGGGATTCGGGGCGGGGGTGTGAAGAAGCCGGGGGGCGCGCCGGAGGCCCAAGCGGTGGCCGTCAGCTTGCGGGCATGAGCCGCTTCAAGGTCTGGTAGATCGGCCGCCCGCGCAACCGGCGGGAGAGGAGGAAGAGCGCCACCGCGACGAAGATGACATTGGTTCCCCAGGCCGCAAGGACGGGGGCGACGTAGCCGGAGTCCCCGAGGGCCAGGAAGACCTCCGCGGTGAAGAGCATGAGCCCGCAGAGCAGGACCGCAATGGCGACCCCGCCCGCCACACCCCGGCGGCTGAACACGATCCCGAGGGGAGCGGCGAGAAGGACCATCACGAGGCAGATCCACGGTTGGGCGAAGCGGTAATACCACTGGGTCAGGAAGGGCCGGCGGTTGGCCCACTCCACCCCGCGGTTCTCATTCAGCCAGGTCTTGAGGCCGGGGACCCCGAGGTAGCGCGGGCGCAGGCCGGGCGTCACGAGTTGCCAGGGGGTTTCCGGCCACTCCGAGATGACGTAGGGCGAGGGCAGCTTCTCGAACTTCGGCATGAGCTCGTGCTGGAGTTCGAGGACCTCCGGATCCTGGAAGCGCCACTCGCGCGTCTGGAGGTCCCACGCCGCGATGGGGGCCTTCAGCCGGTAGACGAGTTCGCCCTCGGCGGTCTTGGTGGTGATCTCGACGTCGCGCAGCGGCGTGCCCTTCGAGTAGTCGTAGGGGAAGCGTCCCACCAGCCAGGTCCGGTGGGTATCGTCGTTATGGTAGAGGACATTGCGCGCCTGGCTGGCCGACCCTTCCCGCGCGAACTCGAGCAGGGCGTCCTGGTATCCCTCGCCCCAGGGGGCCCAGTGGTAGTTGAGCAGCAGGCAGGCCAGCGAGACGAAGGCCCCCACGGTGGTGAGCGGCGCGATGACCCGGGCCACCCCGCGGCCGGTCTGGATCATGGCGATGATCTCGCGGCTGTTGGACAGCTTGCCGAGCGAGTAGAGGAGCCCGAGGAGCAGCGCGAAGGGCGCCATCAACACGAACATCGGGGCGAAGGTCACCCCGTAGTAGCGGAGGAAGAACAGGAAGGGGTTTTCCGCCCGGCGAAGTTCGGCGACGTTGTCGTTCAGGTCGAGCAGGATCCAGATCACGATGAGGGCCGCGATGCAGACCGCCACGGAGCCGAGCATCTGGCGGGCGAGATAGCGGTCGAGGGCGCCGGCCGCCCCGTAGAGGAGGGCCCCCATGGCGGGGAGAAAGCACAGGGTGCCGAGGACGTAGGGCCGCAGGGTGTGGGTTCCCGGATCGGCCTGGGGGAAGCCGAGGAGGTGTTCCTCCACGGCGGCGAATTCCTGGGGCACGAGGAACGCGGCGAGGGCGGCCCCCACGGCGGTGAGGAGCAAGGCGGGAAGAAAACGAAGCGCGGGATGGGCCGCCATGAGCAAGGCGAGGATGCCTCCCGGCCCGCATCCTGTCAACGGGGGGCGGGGAGGGCCGGGGGAGTTGAGGACAACCGGGCCGACCGGACGTTTGCCAAGGCGCCCCGGAACTGCAAGTCTCGCCGCCGGGGATGATACTACCGGGCGAAGCAGCGGGGCAGCGCCTCGCACTCGAGGAGGAAATGCGGGAGGCGTTCTCGGACCGCGGCCTTTTGGCGGGGTCGCCGGATTTCGAGTACCGCGCCGAACAACAGGAGATGGCGGCCGCGGTGGCGGGCGCCCTCGAAGGGGAACGCAGCCTCGTGGTGGAAGCCGGAACCGGGGTGGGGAAGTCCCTCGCCTATCTCCTGCCGTCGATGCGCTTCGCCCTCGAGACCGGGCGCAAGGCCGTCTTTTCGACCCACACCATCAACCTCCAGGAGCAGTTGCTGAAGAAGGACCTCCCCCTGGTGCGCAAGCTGGCGGGGCGGCCCTTCACGGCGGCCCTCCTGAAGGGGCGGCAGAACTACCTGTGCCCGATGCGCCTCAAGCGCGCCTACCAGCAGAGCGGAGACCTCTTCACCAGCAGCGAGGCGGACGAGCTGAAGGCCATCTGGGAATGGGCGCAGGTCACCGAGGACGGGACCCTGAGCGATCTCGATTTTCAGCCGGCCACGAAGATCTGGCAGCAGGTCTGCAGCGAGTCGCAGATCTGCACGACGCGGCACTGCGGGCCGAAGGGGGACTGCTTCTTCCAGGAAGCGCGGAAGGAGGCCGCCGAGGCGCAGGCGGTGGTGGTCAACCACACGCTGTTTTTCGCGCTGATCGATCCCGACGCCGAGCGGGAGGACCGCGGGTTCCTGTTCCCGGACGACTTCGTGGTCTTCGACGAGGCCCACACCCTGGAGAGCGTGGCCTCGACGCAGCTGGGGCTGCGCCTCAGCCAGGCGGGCCTGCGCTTCGACCTGCAGCGGCTCTATAATCCGCGCTCCCGGAAGGGCCTCCTCCGGACCCTCGGGGCCAGCAAGAGCATGATCGGGGTGGAGGTCGCCCTGAAGGAGGCCGACGAGTTCTTTGAAGACCTCGGGGAGGTCGCCGAGTTTCGCGGGGAGTCGCGCGAGTTCCGGGTGCGCGAGCCGGAGCTGGTCCCGAACACCCTGGCGGAACCGCTGCGCGACTTGTGGAACGAGATCGACACCCTCGCCGGCGGGGTGGAGGACGAGGCGACCCGCGCCGAACTGCTCGACGGCGCCCGCCGCCTGCGCGAATCGCACGGCGCGATCCGCACCTTCCTCGACCAGGAAGCCGACGACTGCGTCTACTGGGTGGAACGCGGCGGCGCGGACCGGTCGATCTTCAGCATGCACGCCGCGCCGGTGCGCATCGCGGACCGCCTGCGGCCGCTGCTCTTCGCGGAGGGGAAATCCGCCATCCTGACGAGCGCCACCCTGGGGGTCGGCGACCCGCAGCTCGATTACTTCCGGCGGCGAGTCGGGGCGGAGAACGTCCCCGCGGTCCGCATCGGCAGCCCCTTCGACTACCGGAAGCAGATGCGTCTTTTCGTGGTGAAGTCGATGCCCGACCCGGGAACGGAGCGCTACGAGGAATCCCTCGCGGGCTGGATCGAGCACTTCCTGCTGCGGACCGACGGCAAGGCCTTCGTCCTCTTCACCAGCTACCGGGTCATGCAGAAGGTCGCGGAACTCATCGAGCGGGCCTGCCGCGACTCCGACTGGCGCCTGCTCGTGCAGGGCCGGCAGTTGCCGCGGCACCGCATGATCGAGGAGTTCCGGAAGGACAAGCGGAGCGTGCTCTTCGGCACCGACAGCTTCTGGGCCGGGGTGGACGTTCCCGGCGAGGCGCTTTCGAACGTCATCGTCACGCGGCTGCCGTTCGCGGTGCCGGATCACCCGCTGACCGCGGCCCGCCTCGAGGCCATCGAGGCGTCGGGGGGGAACCCCTTCATGGACTACTCGGTGCCGGAGGCCATCCTGAAGCTGCGCCAGGGGGTCGGCCGGCTCATCCGCTCCGCGAAGGACAAGGGGATCGTGGTGATCCTCGACAACCGCATCGTGACCCGCCGTTACGGGAAGGCGTTCGTCTCGGCGCTGCCCGACACCCCGTTGGAGGTCATCGACCGCGCCTTGTGAGCGGGCCGCGGGCTACCCGGTAAACCCGCCGGCATCGCGGGCGCCGGCGAGGAGGGAGGCCGGCCACTGCCCGGGGGCGGTGGGGCCGTCGCCCAGGTAACCGTAATTCAGAATCGAGCCGAGCTGCATGGCGAGGACCCGGGAGGCGGGCCCGAGCGGTCCCATGCCCATCACGGCGAGCGGCAGGGGAGCGCCGAGCCGCAGGAGGGCCGCCACCGAATGCAACTCGCCGGGTTCCGCCACGCGGAAGGCGAACTTCACCACGTCGGCCCCGGCCTCCTGCGCCGTCAGAATGTAGGGGGCGAGTTTCTCCGGCCGGGGGGCCTCGTCGAAATCATGGTAGGACGCGATGCGCAGCAGCCGGCGCGCCCCGGCCTCCTTCCAGACGCCCTCCATCGATTCGAGCGATCGGATTTCGACGTCGATCGCGGCGGCGTGATCGAGGCCGGCGCGGAGGGCCTCGCTCCGGGCCTCCGCCGAAAGCTCTCCCGCCCCGCCTTCCCCGGGATGCCGGGCGGTCATCAGGATCGGCACGCGCGGGGCGTGGTCCCGGCAGTAGCGCACGACCTCCGGGCCGGTGCCCACGAGGTCCAGACGCACCTCAACAACATCGCACCGTTCCGGGCCCGGGTCCACCCCCAGCCCGGATGATTCGCCGATCGATCCTACGATGAGGGGACGCCCCTCCCGGACCATGTCGTGCAACTTCGCCATGGCGCGGGGGAGTTCTGGGACCCGGGGACCATGATTGCAAGGGGAACTGAACCGTTAGGTCCGGGAGGCGTAACCATGTGACTACCCCGGAATACTTCTATTCTTGCGTAGAATTCTTCTGGCCAAGGCGGGAGGCCGTTTCTAGGTTTCGGAATCAAGACCATCTCCATGACTGCACGCACGCCGTTCCGCCACCTCATTCATATCGCTCTCGCCGGGGTTTTCCTGGCCGCAGTTCCCCACCTGGCCGCGCAGGCCAAATTCGATGTCGACGACCCGAAGTTCGACGACCTCCAGTCGCCGGAAGTGGGCGGCAACACCGGAAAGAAAAACTGGGACCCGAAGGACTGGCTCGAGGTCGAGGTCAAGTTCAAGATCGACGCCGTCCGGCCCGATGCCAAGTTTGTCGATGAAGTGCGCATCCGCTGGTACGTCGCGGTCGAGAATCCGGAGAGCAAGGGCTACTGGCTTCTCGAGAAGGAAGTCACCCACGTCAACGTGCCGGTCGGCGAGGACATCTACGCCTCGGTGTACCTCTCCCCGACGTCCGTGATGCGGCTCAGCGGCGGGGAGCGCGCCAGCAAGGCGGTCGTGGACCGCGTCGGCGGCGAAATCTCGATCCTCGGGACCACCAATTACTTTTCCTCCAAGGGCAAGGCCGGTTGGTGGCAGAGCGGGACGCTCTCGCGATCCGACAAGGTGCCCTTGCTCAACAAGAACCAGACACCGTTCAAGATGCTCTGGTACGATCGCTACGCTGAAATCCAAGAGCGGCGTTGACCCGGGACGGTCCGGCTGCTGTAACCCCCCTCGCGCCTGAGGCGCCCCGGTCCCACCTACTGCACATCTCCAATGGCTGAAGAAGAAAGCACGGTCGCACTCAACATCGGTTCCCAGCGAATCTCCATGGCGGTCTTTGAGCCGGCCAAGGGGGGGGGATTGGTCCTGAAAAAATTCGATTCCACCACGATCCTGGCGGATCCCGCGGCCGAGATGGCCCGCATCCCGCAGATCCGCGTGGCGGTCGGGGAGCTTGCGGACCGACTCAAGGTCTCCAAGAGAAAGGTGCGCTATGCGGTTTCCGGCCAGTCGGTCTTCACGCGGTTCGTGAAGCTGCCGGCCCTCGACGACGACAACATCGACCAGCTGGTGGCCTTCGAGGCCCAGCAGCACGTGCCGTTCCCGATCGACGAGGTCGTCTGGGACTGGCAGTTGCTCGACGCCACCGGGCCCGAGAAGGAAGTGGTCCTGGTCGCCATCAAGGCGGACGCCCTCAACGAGGTGAACGACGCGGTCGGCGAGGCGGGCCTCGGCACCGCGGAGGTGGATGCCGCCCCCATGGCGCTCTACAATGCCTTCAAGTTCAATTATCCTGAAGAGGAGGACTGTGTCCTGTTGATCGATGTGGGCGCCCGCGCCACCAACCTCGTTTACATCGAGGGGAACCGCTTCTTCACCCGCAGCCTCTCGATCGGCGGGGCCTCGATCACGACCGCGATCAGCAAGGACTACAACATCCCCTTTCCGGAGGCCGAAATGCAGAAGGTCTCGAACGGCGTGGTGTCGCTCGGGGGCGGGCACACCGACGAGCTCGACGAGCCCACCGCGGCCCTGGCCACCACGATCCGCAACGCCCTGAACCGTCTCCCCGCGGAGGTGGCGCGCACCAACAATTTCTACCGGAGCCAGCACGACGGGAGCCCGCCGGTGAAGGTCTACCTCGCGGGGGGCAGCGTGCAGCTTCCCTACCTGCGCGAATTCCTCGAGGAGAAGCTCAAGCTCCCCATCGAGATATTCAATCCCCTCGGCAGCGTCTCGGTGGCGAAGGGCGTGGACGTCGAAAAGCTGGGGACCGAGGCGCACCTCATGGGGGAACTCGTCGGCCTCGGCTTGCGCGGGGTGAACCGGGCCCCGGTGAAGATCGACCTTGTTCCCGGGGTGGTCGAGGCGGAGCGGGCCACCGCGCGCCGCATGCCGTTCCTCATCACCGCGGCGCTCATATTCCTGGCGGGAGTCGGGGCGTGGGCGGGCTTCAAGGGGTACGCCGCCGGCGTGGCCAAGACCAAGGCCGAGGAGATCGAGGCCGAGTTGCAGAAGGTCAAGCCCCTCGCCAACCAGCTCAACCAACTGGCGGCCTCCGGCAACCGCGTCGCCAAGTTCGGCGGGCAATACGCCGATGCCGAACTCGGGCGGGTGCGATGGATCCAGATCATCTCGGAATTGCGGGACCTCTTCGCCAGCGACAAGGTTTGGATCGCGGACTTCGAGCCGATCGGCAATTACGTCGACGGCGACGGCGGCAGCGGGGAACCCCGCATCGTGAAGAGCTTCCCGTCGAACTCCTACGGGTCGTCCGCCCTGAACGATATCAAGCCCCCCCGCGCCAAGGATGGCGACCGGCCGGTGCCGCCCGAGCGCCGCAGGGCCGGCGCCAAGAAGGGCGGAACCATCAACGCGGTGCGCCTGACCGGCTTCTGGCGGGAAAGCCCCGAGATGCAGAACGCGGTGAACAAGATCCTGGCGAAGGTGCGCGCCGCCGCCAAGGAGAAGGGCTCGGCATTCGACCTGAACCGCGGCAAGGACGGCAAGCCGCTCGATGACAAGGACATCCTGCCCGTCTTCGAGGTGGCCCCGGCCGACCCCTCCAACGAGCTGGCGGCCCGCTTCACCATG
This sequence comes from Akkermansiaceae bacterium, assembly GCA_013001695.1. Classification (GTDB taxonomy): domain Bacteria; phylum Verrucomicrobiota; class Verrucomicrobiia; order Verrucomicrobiales; family Akkermansiaceae; genus Roseibacillus_B. Next base: position 17,620 of record JABDMC010000210.1, on the reverse strand, counting down.
GTCCTTCCCCTCGCCAACCCCATCGATCTCCCGAACAAGTAGAATTTCCCGACGCCATCATGGATTGGATCAAAGAAAACAAAGCAGTTGCGGGGCTGGGGATCGTGACCCTCCTCGTGGCGGGCGGACTGTATTTCCTCGGCAGCAGCTGGGCCTCCAAACAGGAAGAGGCGCTGCTCGCCTTCGAGGACAACCGGAACCAGCTGCAGCGCCTCGAGAGCCAGGCGCCCTATCCCGACAAGGCCCATCTCGACGAGACCCGGAAGAAGGTCACCGAGTATCGCGGCCGCGTCGAGGGACTGCAGAAGTCCCTCCTGACGTTCCGTCCGAAATCCTTCGAGAAGATTCCCCCGGCCGATTTTTCGAACCGTCTCAACGACGCCAACGGGAAGGTCAAGGCCCTCTACACCGAGCGCGGAATCGAGTTTCCCGACGATTGGCAGCTCGGGTTTGAAAGCTACACCGGCGCTCCCCCGGAGGCCGAGGCCACCGCCTTCCTCAACTACGAGCTGGAGGCCATGGTGTGGCTCTACACCCAGCTCGCCCAGGCCGGTCCCGCGGCCCTGCTGAACGTCGTCCGGCAACCGCTGCCGGTCGAGGAGGGCAAGCCCATGGACGGTGGCAAGGACGCCGCGCCGTACTTCAGCCTCCCGATCGAACTCACCTTCCGCGGCCGCGAGGCGGCGGTGCGCAGGTTCATCGCGGGGCTGGTCGACTCGGACGCCTACTTCTTCACGATCCGCAGCATTCGCATTCAGAACGACAAGTTCGAGTCGGTCCCCGAGAAGGACGACGTGGAGTTCAAGGAGGCGCCCGCCGCCAGCCCCTTCGGCGGGGCCTTCGACAATTTCGTGGTGCCGGACGATTTGGCGCCCGTTCCGGAGGAGGGTGCCCCCGCGGAAGGCGAGGCCGCCCCGGCGGAAGAGGCCGTCCCGCCGCCCCCCGAGGAAGAAGCCGGCGGGGAGCGCGTTCTCGGCCAGGTCCTCGGTGCCGAGCAACTCAACGTCCACCTCGAACTCGAACTCCTCCTTTTCCGCGGCAACGTGAATTTGCCCACCGCCAACCCGAACACCTGATACCATGGCCACCCCAGCTTCCCAGAATTACGAGAAGATCATCCTGGCGATCGCGGTGATCGCCGCCCTCGGCTTCGGGGCGGTGGTTTTCCTGCAGGCCGGCAAGCTTGACGAGCAATTCACGCGGCAGGCGCCGCGCAAGCAGGACGCCCCGCCGCTCCCCGGCGAAAAGAAGATCGCGGAAGCAGTCGCTTCCCTCGGCACGGACAAGGAGTGGAAGCAGGCCAAGGTGGCCGGCGGCCGCTCCGTCGACCTGTTCACCGGAATCGCGTGGTTCGTCAAGAAGGGCGAGCCCGCGCCGGTCGATCTCCTCGCTCCCGACGAGGCCCCCGTGCACCCGCCCATCACGAACTTGTGGTGGATCGAGAACGACCTCGACCCCGGCTATGCCGACGCCCCCGCCCGCGACCCCGACAAGGACGGGTTCAGCAACCTCGAGGAATTCACCGCCGAGACCGATCCCAAGGATTTCAGCAGCCACCCGCCGCTGGGGTCGAAACTGCGCCTCGCGAACCTTGAGAGCCTCGGCTTCCTCCTGACGTTCTCCAGCGAGATCGGGGACAACAAGTACCAGTTCCGCTACGAGGACACCAAGAAGGGCCAGAACAAGATGAAGACCTACATCGGCCGCGGGGACACCTTCTTCCTGACCGCCCCGGCCCTGCAGCGCTTCAGGGTCAAGGATGTCGTCGAGGAGAAGGTCACCAACGAGCGCACCAACCTCACCACCGACCGCAAGTTCGCCTTCGTGGAGGACCTCAAGCCCAACAAGGACGGCAAGGTCTACAAGATCCCCAAGGGGATGCGCACCGCGGAGCGGCCCCAGTATATCCAACGTGACTACACGGCCGTCCTCGAGCTGGCCGCCGCCGGTCAATCCGGCGAGACGTTCCGGGTCGAGGAAAACACCCGTTTCGCTCTCCCGTTCGATGAAGCGGCCGCCGAAAAACCCTACCTGTTCAAGGAGGTGAGGAACGGCGACACGGTGATCATCGAATGGGAAGAAGACGGGGAAACCAAGACTCTTGAACTCCGCAAGCCGGCCAGCTAGGCCCTTAATCATTCTTAACGATCGCCTAAAAAAAGGCTTTCCTCGCCCCGTCCCATCAAAGAACCTCGCCCCACACACCATGCATCACGCGACGCACGCTCCTCATCGCACCCCCATCGTCCTCACCCTGTTTCTCGCCGTGTCGGCCGTCCTCCCGGGCTTTGTCCAGGCGCAGGGCATCGCCGCCCAGGAACGCATCCGGCGCCAGGGGCTGACCCAGCAGGCCGAACAACTTCTCATGGATGGCCGGGAAGCGTACGCCGAAGGTAACTTCGAGGAAGCCGTCAGCAACTATCGCGCCGCGTTGGACACCCTCCCCGGGGGCCTCGTCACCGCCAACCGCCGCCAGGCGATCATCGAGCACCTGACGGACGGCAGCATCGCCCTCTCGCAACAGTACCGCCGCACCGGCAAATACCAGGAAGCGCGCGACCTCCTCGGCAACGTCCTTGTCGCCGACCCGAGCAACTTCCGCGCGAAGCAGGAACTCGAGTATCTCGACGACCCGATCCGCACCAACCCGGCGCTCACCTACACGCACACCACCAATGTCGACAAGGTGCGCCGCCTCCTCTACACCGGCGAGGGCTTCTACAACCTCGGCCGCTACGATCAGGCCGCCGCGGAGTTCGAGGGCGTCCTGCGCATCGACCCGCATAACACCGCGGCCCGCCGCTGGCTCGAGCGCTGCTGGGTGATCAAGTCCGACTACTATCGCGCCGCCTACGACGAGACCCGCGCCCGTCTCCTCATGGAGGTCGACCAGGCATGGGAAATCGCGGTGCCCCCGGCGCCCGGCGAAGGCGGCCCCATCGACTACGCCGACCGGGGACAGGCCGGCGGCGTGGTTTACATCACCAACAAGCTCAAGAATATCATCATCCCGGTGATCGACTTCGAAGACACCACCGTGGAGGAAGCGGTGGACTTCCTGCGCCAGCGCGCCTCCGAGCTCGATACCTTCGAACTCGATCCCACCAAGAAGGGGATCAACTTCGTGGTGCGCAAGGGCCGGGTCTCGGGCGGGGGCGGCGTGGACGCCGAACTCGATGCCGAAGCCGGTCTGCTCGGCACCGACCCCGGCGCGTCCCGCATCAAGGAACTCAAGCTGCGCAACGTGCCCATCGCCACCGTCCTCGACTACATCGGCGCCCAGGCGAAACTGCGCTACAAGGTCGATGAGTTCGCGGTGACTCTCCTCCCGCTCAGTGCCGGCGAGGGCGAGGACCTCGTGACCCGCACCTGGCAGGTGCCCCCGACCTTCCTCAGCGACATCGAGGGCGAAGGCGGCGGCGACGCGGCCGAAGCCGATCCCTTCGCCGCGGCCGACGAGGGTGGCCTCGGGGCCCGCCTCAAGGCCCGCCGCCCGCTGATCGAGATTCTCAAGGAGCAGGGGATCTCCTTCCCGACCGGATCCTCCGCGACCTACATCGCCGGCTCCAGCACCCTCGTGGTGAATAACACCCCCAGCAATCTCGACCTCGTCGCCGCCCTCGTCGAGAACGTCACCGACCTCTCCCCGAAGATGATCAAGATCCTCACGAAGTTCGTGGAGATCAAGCAGGAGAACACCGACGAGCTCAGCTTCGACTGGGTGATCGGTCCCTTCGGGCTGACCGACAACGAGCTCTTCATCGGCGGTGGCACCACCGGCAGCGGCACGACCCGGACCGGGGCCGACTTCGTCAGCCCGCCGGACGTGATCGGAATCGGCGATGCCGACCAGGCCGTCTCGAACATCTCCACCGCCGGCCTCCGGTCGGGGGACAGCGCCATCACCCGCGGCAGCATCGATTCGGTCCTCAACAACCCGAACCGGACCGCCCAGGTGAACAACGTGGCCCCCGGCATCCTCTCCCTCACGGGCCTCTTCAGCGACGGCCAGTTCCAGATGATCATGCGGGGCCTCGCCCAGAAGAAGGGGGCCGACATCATGACCGCCCCGAGCGTCACGGCCCGCCCGGGCCAGAAGGCCACCATCGAGATCATTCGCGAGTTCATTTATCCCACCGAGTACGAGCCGCCGGAGCTCCCGAACCAGGTGGGCACCACCGGCGGCCTCGGTGCCGGCGGCAACGCCGGGATCTTCCCGGTCACGCCCGCCACCCCGACCGCCTTCGAGACCCGGAACACCGGCGTGACCCTCGAGATCGAGCCGAACGTGGGCGCCAACGACTATGTCATCGACCTCCGCTTCGCTCCCGAGATCGTCGAGTTCGAGGGCTTCATCAACTACGGCAGCCCGATCACCTCGCCGGCCTCGGACATGATGGGCAACCCGGTCACGGTGACCATCACGGAGAACCGCATCGAGATGCCGGTCTTCTCGAGCCGCCGCGTCAGCACGGGCATCACCATCTACGACGGCCACACCGTGGCGGTCGGCGGCCTCATGCGTGAGGACGTCCAAAACGTCGAAGACAAGGTGCCGATCCTCGGCGACCTGCCCCTCATCGGCCGCCTCTTCCAGTCGAAGTCCGAGAACCACATCAAGAGCAACCTCATCATCTTCGTGACGGCCCGCATCATCGATGCCACCGGCCGCAACGTGCGCGAGACCGAGGTTGCCGGACCGGTCGGCGGCACCGGTGGCGGTGCGGTGGGGACCAGCGTCAGCGGTTCGCCCGGCGTCCTTCCGAGCCGCTAAGCGCGGCCCGAGCCCACTTTTTCAACCCGGTGGCCGCGGCCACCGGGTTTTTCTTTGCCGCCCCGCGTGTCGCGGGCCCCGCCGGGCCGGGGGCGCGGGGGAGGGGTTCCGCCGGGGCGCTCCCCGCCGGCGGGATCGCGGCGCGAGGAATTGCATTCCCAAGCGCCGAATTATCTGGAGATTGGTCCCGGGAGTCGCGGCCGATCCGGATTCCCCCGCCATGCCTGCCGAAGAATCCAAGTCGATCCAAGTCTATGCCCTGACGGGTGGTGTCGGCACCGGCAAGACGACCTTCTGCCGCCTCCTGCGGGAACTTCTCCCCGCCGCGGCGGTCTTCGATTGCGATGCCAGCGTCGCGGGGCTCCTGCAGCGGGCCGACATCCGGGAACGCATCCGCGCCGCCCTCGGACCCGGGGTCGAGGGGGAGGGCGGGGGCCTCTCCCGGGATCGCCTGCGCGACCTCGTCTTCCGCGAACCCGACCGCCGCAGGGAGCTCGAGTCCATCCTGCACCCCCTGGTCCGCGAGGAATGTCTTGCTGCCCGGGACGCAGCTGCTAGAGATGGGGGGTCGCCGATATTCGTTGCCGACGTGCCGCTCCTCTACGAGAGTGGATTCGACTTCGGAGCCGGGCGCACGCTCCTCGTTGCCACCTCCCGTGCCACGCAGCGGGCGCGCCTCAAGTCCCGCGACAATTTCGACGACACCCTCGCGGAGGCCATCCTCGCGGCCCAATTGCCCATCGAGGACAAGATCCCGCTGGCCGACGTGGTCTTCTGGAACGAAGGCCCCGAAGGCGTCCTCCGCTCCCAGATCCTCCGCTTCCTCCAGACCAACGAACTCATGAGTGACGAAGAAACCAAGCCGCCGGCCGGCAAGGGAGACGAATCCGCGACCCCGGAATCATCCGAACCGGCCTCGGTGGAAACGGTCCCCAAGCCGGACATTCCGAAGCACATCGACTGCAACGAATTCCGCGAGCGCCCCCTGGGCGACCTCGTCGAGCTGGCGGCCACCCTCCCGATCCGCACCAACGCCGCGGCCGGCAAGGGCGACCTCATTTTTGAGATCCTCAGCTACTACGCGAACGAGGGGGCCCACCTCGAGGTCGAGGGGGTCGTCGAGCAGGCCAAGGAGAACTACGGCATGATCCGCGACCCGAAGCGCAGCTTCAAGACCTCCCCCGATGATTGCTACATCGGCGGGAAGCTCATCAAGGAACACGACCTCCGCGCCGGCCAGTGGGTGCGGGCCAGCCTCCGCGGCCCCCGGGACCGGGACAAGTACCTTTCGGCGCTGGAGATCATCTCCATCGAGGGTATCCCCATCGCGGATTGCACCCCGCCGAAGGACTTCGACTCCCTGACGTCCCTCTTTCCCGAGGAGCGCTTCCACCTGGAACGGCCCGATGATGACGCCCTCGCGGTCCGCCTCCTCGACCTCGTGGCCCCCCTGGGGAAAGGTCAGCGGGGCCTCATCGTGGCCCCCCCGCGCGGCGGCAAGACGATCCTCCTCAAGCAGATCGCCAAGTCCATCGAGGTGAACCACCCCGAGACGAAACTCATCATCCTCCTGCTCGATGAGCGCCCCGAGGAGGTCACCGACTTCGAGGAAGCCGTCAGCGCCCCGGTCTATGCGTCCACCTTCGACGAGCCGTCGAAGCGGCATGCCCAGGTCTCGGACCTCGTCCTCGAGCGGGCCCGGAGGCTCGTCGAAAGCGGGAACGACGTGGTCATCATGCTCGACAGCCTCACGCGCCTCGCCCGCGGCTACAACAACGCCCAGCGCGGCGGCCCCATCGGGTCCGGCGGACTCAGCCCCAATGCCCTCCAGCAGTCCCGGAAGTTCTTCGGCGCCGCCCGCAACGTCGAGGAAGGGGGCAGCCTCACGATCGTGGCGACCTGCCTCGTCGAGACGGAGAGCCGCATGGACGACATCATCTTCGAGGAACTCAAGGGCACCGGCAACATGGAGATCCGCCTCGACCGCGATCTCGCCGAGCGCCGGGTCTTCCCCGCGATCCACATCCCGCAGAGCGGCACCCGGAATGACGACCGCCTCTACCATCCCGACGAGATGGCGAAGGTCATCGAACTCCGGAAACAACTCGCCGCGATGCCCATCGGGGAGGCCATCGAGACCCTCATGAACCAGCTCTCGAAGACCGGTTCCAACGTCGAATTCCTCATGAAGGGGCTCCGGTAGGGCCCCCCGGCCCCTCCCGATCGCCCCTCGCGGCCGGATGATCCGGCCTTCCGGCGAGAATTGCGCTTTGCGGATCGTTGCGATCGTGTTGAAATGCTCCTCGTCCTTGCGAGTGCCACCCATGACATCCTCGAGTGCGGAACTCGATTCTCTCCTGCAGCACTATGCGTCCCAGCCCGACTTGAGGGCTGGGATCGATTTGGAAGCTGATAATCTCCACCGCTACGCCGAGCAGCTTTGCCTCATCCAGCTGACGGATGGTGATCGGTTCGACCTCGTCGATCCGCTCGCGGTGGAGGACCTCAGCGCCTTCGGGCGCTTTGTCGAGCACGCCACGATCTGGATGCACGGGGCGGATTTCGACATGACGCTCCTGCGCCGCGAGTTCGGCGTGCTGCCGGCCATGGTCCTCGACACCCAGATCGCCGCGAGGCTCCTCGGGGTCAGGCAGTTTTCCTACGCCAACCTCGTGAACCAGTTCTTCGACGTCGAGTTGCCGAAGGGATCGCAGAAGGCCAACTGGGGACAGCGGCCCCTCCCCGAGAAGATGCTGGCCTACGCGGTCAACGATGTCCGCTATCTCCTTCCGCTCGCCGCGAAACTCGAGGACGCCCTGCGGGAGAAGAACCGCTACGATTGGTTCATCGAGAGTTGCCGCGCCGCGATGGCCCGCATCGAGGCCCGCGACGGCGTGCGCGAGGATCCCTGGCGCATCCAGGGAGCCGGCAAGCTGGACCGCAAGGGGCTTTGCTACCTCTTCCACCTCTGGACCTGGCGCGATCGCGAGGCCGCCGAGTGGGACCGCCCCCCGTTCATGGTGGCCCGCAACAAGGACCTCATCACCTGGTGCCGGGAGCTGGCCGCCGGCCGGACCCCGCAACTGACCCGCAACATCAGGGGCAGCCGCCTGGAGCGCTTCCGCGCCGCGGTGGAGGCCGCCGCCCAGACACCCGCCGAGCAGTGGCCGAAGCGCCGCAAGGGCGGGGGACGCCGGTGGGAGTCCGAGCAGGAGGCCCGCTACGACGAGCTGGCCAAGGCCCGCGACGCCGCCGCCGAGGACCTCGACCTCGATCCCGCCGTCCTGGCCCCGCGGGCCGTCCTCGAGAGCCTCGTCTGGGAGGACGCCCCCAACGAGGACCTCCTCCTCCCGTGGCAGCGCGAGCTCCTGGGCCTTTAGGCCGGGCCCCCCGCCATTCCCGGCTCTTGATACCGGAGCCGCAATTGCTTAAGAAATGTTAGTAATTTAGGAGTGCAATGTATCGCGTCGTCTCCTAGCCTTGGGGGATGACGAGCGCTGCTCCCACCCAAGAGGCTGCAGTAGTCCTGACGTTCTCCTGTTCCAGCTGCGGGGTATCTCTCACGATCCCGGCGAGCATGGCGGGGGTCCGGGGCCCCTGCCCGAGTTGTCAACATCCCATCGAGGCCCCCGCGCCGATCCAGGAAGCCTCGCCGATCGCGATCAAGCCCCGCCTCTCCGCCTCCCGGTCCTTCGACGGGGCGCCCTTCCCGGATTCCCTCCGGAACAACCCCGTTCCCCGCCCCCTCCCCACCGGCTACCCGGCCGCCGCCGGGAATGCCGGCCCGTCCCACCCCGCCGCCCCGGGGGGAATCCCGGCCCGCAAGACCCGGAACCAGTCCCGTCCCGGGCGCGCTCTCGACCCCCAGACCGGCCTCTCCAAGACCTACGACGACCGGAATAATCTCCAGGTTCTGGCCCGGATCGGCATCGCCGTGTTGCTCACCGCGATCATCGTGGCGACGGTCTCGATGTTCCTGAAAACGGACTTCCGCAGGGAGGATCCGCCCCCCCTCTTCGAGGACGATCTGGGCCTCTGAATCGCCCCCCGATCCGGCGCAAAAACAAGGCATTTTTATGCCTATTTTCGGGCCCGATTCGGCGAAAGAACCTTGTGTCAAATCGCGGTCCGGACCATCTTTCCGGGCACCTATGCCCGAGTCCGAAGAAGGGGACGAATCCACACGAACCAACGTCTCCACCCAGCAGGAATACGGGGCGGAGCAGATCGATAAACTCGAGGGTCTCGAGGCGGTTCGCAAGCGTCCCGGCATGTATATCGGCGACCCCGATGAACGCGGGTTGCACCACCTGGTCTTCGAGGTTCTCGACAACTCGATCGATGAACACCTCGCCGGATACTGCGACCGGATCAAGGTCGCCATCCACGTCGACGGCTCGGTGTCCATCAGCGACAACGGACGCGGAATCCCGGTCGACATGCACCCCAAGTTCAAGATTCCCGCGGTGGAACTGGTCCTCACCGATCTGCATGCCGGCGGCAAGTTCGGGCAGGGTGCCTACAAGTACTCCGGCGGCCTCCACGGCGTCGGGGCGAAGTGCGTCAACGCCCTGTCCGACTGGTTCAAGGCGGAGGTCATGCGCGACGGCAAGGTCTACGCCATCACCTTCGAACGCGGCAAAACCAAGGATCCGCTGCAGGTCATCGGCGACGTCGACAAGGAGCGCACCGGAACCACCATCACCTTCTTCCCGGACGCCACCATCTTCGTCGATACCATCGAGTACAAGTTCGGCCGCCTCGCCACGCGCCTGCGGGAACTCGCCTTCCTGAACCCGGGGCTCACCATCGATCTCGTCGACGAGCGCCCCGAAAGCGCCAAGTCCGACACCTTCTTCTACGCGAAGGGAATCGAGGAATTCGTGGTCCAACTCGGCGAAAACAAGACCGTTGTCCACGACGAGCCCGTGGTCCTGAAGGGAAAGCGGGAAATCGAGATCGACTACGACGGCAAGATCACCAAGGACGAGGTCTTTGCCGACGTCGTGCTGCAGTACAACGACAGCTACAACGACCAGATCCTCTGCTTCGCCAACTCCATCCCGAACGGCGACGGGGGAACGCACCTCACCGGCTTCCGCACCGCCCTCACGAGGGCCATCAACCAGTACGCCAAGGGGAACAAGATCCTCAAGGACAAGGACCCGTCGCTGAGCGGCGACGACGCCCGCGAGGGACTCGTGGCGGTCATCTCGGTGAAGCTCCCGGAACCGCGCTTCAGCTCCCAGACGAAAGACAAGCTCGTCAACACCGAGATCGAGGGCGTCGTCAGCTCGATCGTCTACGAGGGGCTGCAAACCTACTTCGAGGAGAACCCGGGACTCGCCAAGAAGATCATCGAGAAGGCCGTCAACGCCGCCCGGGCCCGCGAGGCCGCCCGCAAGGCCCGCGAGACGGTCCGCAAGTCGGCCCTCTCCGGCGGGGGGCTCCCCGGGAAGCTCGCCGACTGCTCGGAGCGCGACCCCGCCAAGAGCGAGCTCTTCATCGTGGAGGGCGATTCCGCCGGCGGCTCCGCGAAGCAGGGGCGCGACCGGCGCACCCAGGCGATCCTCCCGCTCCGCGGAAAGCTCATCAACGTCGAGAAGGCCCGCCTCCACCGGGCCCTGCAGAACAAGGAGATCCAGAGCATGATCACCGCCATCGGCGCGGGGATCGGGGACGGCGACCAGGAAGGCGCCTTCAATATCGAGAAGGTCCGCTACCACAAGATCGTCATCATGACCGATGCCGACGTGGACGGCTCCCACATCCGGACCCTCCTCCTCACCTTCTTCTGCCGGCAGATGCAGGAGCTGGTCCGGAAGGGCTTCCTCTACATCGCCCAGCCGCCGCTCTACCTCGTCTCCCGGAAGAAGCGCCAGGAGTACGTCCAGGACGATGCCGCCTTGAACAAGATCCTGATCGAGCTCGGCGCGGAAGACGCCGTCCTGCGGCCCGCCGGGAAGAAGGAGACCACCTTCGACGCCGAGAAGCTCAAGGCCATCCTCGGGACCCTCTCGACGCTCTCGCGCTACTCCGGCAGCATCGAGGGCAACGGCGGCAGCTTCCCGGTGTATCTCGAGGCCCGAGTCGACAGGCAGCTCCCCGCCTACATGGTCAAGATCCGCGAAGGCAACGAGGAGATCATCCACTACTTCGTCAGCGAGACCTCCCTCCGGTCGTTCTCCGACGAGAACCCCGATCTCAAGCTCTTCGGCGAGGTCGTCCCGTCCGAGGACGAGACCGGCCCCGAGAACGGGGCCCCGGCCGCCGTCATCAGCCGCCGCGCCGTCCTCTACGAACTCCACGAGAGCCATGCCGTCGCGAAGCTCCTCGAGCGCCTCGAGGAACTCGGGATCGATCCCGGCAGGTTCTACGCCATGGACCAGCCGCTCTTCGAGCTCGCGGAGGGCGAAGGCGACAAGGAAACCGTCATCCCCATCTTTTCCGTCCCCGAGATCCTCGAGAAGGTCCTCGAGATCGGGCGGCGCGGCGTCAGCATCAAGCGCTTCAAGGGCCTCGGCGAAATGAACGCCAAGGAACTCTACCAGACGACCATGGATCCCGATACCCGCCAGCTCCTCCGGGTCCGCCTCGATGACGACAACTCCCTCCAGGCCGACACCATGCTCGACACCCTCATGGGCGACGTGGTCGAACCGCGCAAGCGGTTCATCGAGGACAACGCCCTCAACGTCCGCAACCTCGATGTCTAGTCGGCCCCCGTCTCCCGCCTCCTGAGCCATGCCCGACGACGATATCAAGCCCATCAATGTCGCCGACGAACTGTCGAAGTCCTTCCTGGACTACTCGATGTCGGTCATCATTTCGCGCGCCCTGCCGGACGCCCGCGACGGTCTCAAGCCGTCCCAGCGGCGCATCCTGTTCGCCATGAACGACCTCGGCCTCGCGCCGAACAAGGCCCACCGGAAGTGCGCCAAGATCTGCGGCGACACCTCCGGAAACTACCACCCGCACGGCGAGGCCGTCATCTACCCGACCCTCGTCAACATGGCCCAGGGGTGGTCGATGCGCGAAACCCTCGTCGAGGGCCAGGGGAACTTCGGGTCGCCCGAAGCCGACCCCCCCGCCGCGATGCGATACACCGAGGCCCGCCTCACCCACCTCGGCATGGCCATGATGGCCGATCTCGAGAAGCGCACCGTCGATTTTGTCCCCAACTACGACGAGACCCGCACCGAGCCGACGGTCTTTCCGGCGGCCTTTCCGAACCTCCTCATCAACGGCGGCACCGGCATCGCGGTCGGGATGGCCACCAACATCCCGCCCCACAACCTCGGGGAGATCGTCGATGCCCTCTGCGCCCAGATCGACAACCCGGAAATCAGCCTCCCGGAGCTGATGCAGCACGTGAAGGGGCCCGACTTCCCGGTGCCCTGCGAGATCCGGGGCGTGAAGGGGATCGAAAGCTACTTCGCCACCGGGCGCGGCAGCGTCAAGATGCGCGGCAAGATGGAGGTCGACGAAAAGGACTCCGGCGCCTCCATCATCACCATCACCGAGGTCCCCTACGGGGTGAACCGCGCCACCCTGCAGCAGCGCATCGCGGAACTCGTCAACCAGAAGATCCTCACCGGCATCTCCGGCATGCGCGATCTCACCGACGAGAACACCCGCATCGAGATCACCCTCAAGCGCGACGCCCGGCCGCAGGTCCTCGTCAACCAGATCTACAAGCTGACGTCGATGGAGACCTCCTTCAGCGTCAACATGCTCGCCATCCACGAGCGCCGGCCGAAGCTCCTCTCCCTGAAGGAGGCCCTCGATTGCTACATCGAGCACCGGCGCGAGGTGGTCATTCGCCGCACCCGCTTCCTGCTCGAGAAAGCCGAGGACCGCGCCGAGAACCTCGAGGCCCTCCTCCTGGCCCTCGGCCGTCTCGACGATTTCATCCAGATGATCCGGGACTCGAAGAGCCGGGACGAGGCGCGCGAGCGCGTCAAGGCCTACACCTTCACGACCGAGGCCGCCGAAAGCCTCGGGGTGCTGATCCGCGACCAGCCGAGCGTCGAGGGCGACCGGTATGTCTTCACCGACCGCCAGGTCAACGCCATCCTCGAGTTGCGCCTCTACCAGCTCGTGGCCCTCGAGCGCGAGAAGATCAAGACCGACTACGACGCCGTCATCGGGGAGATCAAGGATCTCATGGACATCCTCGCCCGGGAGGCCCGCGTCCTCGCCATCATCAAGGAGGAACTCCTCGAGATTAAGGAGAAATACGGCACGCCGCGGAAGTGCGAGATCCTGCCCGACGAGGGCGAGATCGCCATCGAGGACCTCATCGCCAACGAGGGCGTGATCTGCTCCCTCAGCCACCGCGGTTACGTGAAGCGGACGTCCGTGAGCGAGTACCGCGTGCAGGGGCGGGGAGGGAAGGGCGTCCGGGGAATGGAAACCCGCACCGCCGCGGAGGCCGAGGACGACTTCGTCGAGCACCTCTTCAGCGCCCAGGCCCACGACTACCTCATGTTTTTCACCAATACCGGCCGGGCCTACGTCGAGCGGGTCTACGAGATCCCGGAAGGCTCCCGGGCCTCCAAGGGGCGCAACATCAAGAACGTCCTGAATCTCCAGCCGGAGGAGAACGTGGCCGCCATGTTGCGGCTCGAGCGCCGGCTCGATGACGAGGGCAACGACGTCACCTTCAGCGAGGATAGCGGCTTCGTGATGTTTGCCACCCGCGCCGGCAAGGTCAAGAAGACGAACCTTTATGACTTCCGGAACTTCCGGAAGGACGGCATCATTGCCATCAAGCTCGACGAGGGGAACGAGCTGATCGACGTGCTGCTGACCAGCGGCAAGGACGAGGTGATCCTGGTCACCCGCAAGGGGCTCAGCCTGCGGTTCCAGGAGGACCAGGCCCGCCCGATGGGGCGCACCGCCGCCGGGGTGGCCGGGATCAAGCCGCAAAAGGAAGACTTCCTGGTCGGCGCCACCCTCGTTCGCAGCGATGCCACCCTGCTGGTCGCTTCCGAGAACGGAATCGGCAAGCGCACCCCCTTCGACGACTACCGCGGCCAGACCCGCGGCGGAAAGGGCATCATCACCATGAAGGTCACCGGGAAGACCGGAAACGTGGTCGGTGCCATGGCGGTCGAGGAAGATGACGAGCTGATGCTCATGACCAACGGCGGCCAGAGCATCCGCATCCGCGTCGCGGAGGTGCGGGAGGCCGGACGCAATACCATGGGAGTGAAGCTCGTCAGCCTCCGCGGCGACGAGAAACTCCAGGATATCGCCAAGGTCCTCTCCGACACCGACGAGGAGGCCGCCAATCCCGGCGATGGAGACGAGGGCGCCCCGCCGGACGACGGCGACGGCCCGGTGGAGGCCGGCCCCGCCGAGGAGGAGGCCCCGCCGGAAGAATAAGGCCCCGGGCCGCCGCCCCCCGGATTCCCGGTCCCGGGCTGCGAACCGCTGCCACCAGGGGCCGGGACCCTTCCGGGGCGGGAGTTCGCCGCCCCCGGGACCCGCTTCCCCCGGAGCGGGATACAATCCCCCGGATGGCGCGGATGCTGCTATTGACGGCGCGAGGCGCAGCGGCATAATTCGCGCCCCCCCGTCTCCGGGTCTCATCAGCATAATTCCATGGCAAACTACGCAATCAACGGCTTCGGCCGAATCGGTCGGATGGTTCTTCGGTTTCTTGCCGAAAAGGGCGAGCTCGAGAAGGTCGTCGCGGTCAACGACCTCACCGACAACCACACCCTCGCCCACCTCCTCAAGTACGATTCCACCCAGGGGATTTTCGATGCGGAGGTCAGCCACGACGACGAGTTCATCACCGTCAACGGCCACAAGATTCACGCCTCCGCCGAGCGGGACCCCGCCAAGCTCCCGTGGAGCAAGTGGGGCGTGGAGGTCGTGCTCGAGTCCACCGGCTTCTTCGTCGACCGGGAGGGCGCCGGCAAGCACCTCACCGCGGGCGCGAAGAAGGTGCTGATCTCCGCTCCCGCCAAGGAACCCGACCTCACCATGTGCCTCGGCATCAACGACAATCTCTACGATGCGTCGAAGCACCACATCGTCTCGAACGCGTCCTGCACCACGAACTGCCTTGCCCCGCTGGGAAAGGTGCTGAACGACGAGTGGGGGATCGTGCGCGGCTTCATGTCGACCATCCACAGCTACACCGGCGACCAGCGCCTGCTGGATGCGCCGCACGGGGACCTGCGCCGGGCGCGGTCCGCGGCGGTCAACATCGTGCCCTCCTCGACCGGGGCGGCCCGCGCCATCGGCCTCGTCATCCCCGAGCTGAACGGCAAGCTGAATGGCGGCGCCTTCCGGGTCCCGACCCCGACCGGCTCCCTGACCGACCTCGTGGTCGAGTTGAAATCCGGGGTTTCGGTGACGGCGGAGGACGTCAACGCGGCCTTCAGGAAGGCGGCCGACGGCCCCATGAAGGGCATCCTCCAATACAGCGAGGATCCCCTCGTCCTCAGCGACATCGTGGGCAACCCGCACAGCTCCATCTTCGATTCCGGCCTGACCACCATCCTCGATGGCAACATGGTCAAGGTCTGCTCGTGGTACGACAACGAGTGGGGATATTCCTGCCGGGCCGCCGATGCGATGGCCATGCTGGCGGGCTGATCCCGCGCTCCCGCCCCGAGCTCCGCGGGGAGTTTCCCGCCTCCGATCATGTCCAAACTGAGCATTCGCGCCCTCCAGCCCGAGGGGAAGGAGGTCCTCATGCGGGTCGACTTCAACGTCCCCCTCGATGAGGGCGTCATCACCGACGACACCCGCATCCAGGCCGCCCTGCCATCGATCCGGCACCTCCTCGACGGCGGGGCGAAGCTGGTCCTGTGCTCGCACCTCGGCCGTCCGAAGGGGGAGCCCGATCCGAAGTACTCGCTGCGGCCCGCCGCGGAGCGCCTCGGGAAATTGCTCGGCGGCGACGTGCAGTTCGCCGCGGACTGCATCGGACCGGAGACCGCGGACCTCCGGGCCGCCCTCCAGCCCGGGCAGGTCCTCCTCCTCGAGAACACCCGGTTCCACGCCGGGGAGAAGGCGAACGACCCCGGCTTTGCGAAACAACTCGCGGGCCACGCCGAGGTGTTTGTGAACGACGCCTTCGGCACCGCGCACCGGGCCCACGCCTCCACCGAGGGGGTCACCCACCACGTCCCGCAGAGCGCCATGGGATTCCTCATCGAGCGGGAACTGGAATACCTTTGCGACAAGCTGGCCGACCCGGAGCGGCCCTTCCTGGTCATCCTTGGAGGCGCCAAGGTCAGTGACAAGATCGAGGTCATCACCGCCCTCCTCGAGAAGGCGGACATCTTCATCATCGGCGGGGCCATGGCCAACACCTTCCGCTACGCCCAGGGACACGAGATGGGCAACAGCCTCCGCGAGGAGGACAAGGCCGACCTGGCGCGCGAGATTCTCGCCAAGGCCGAGGCCAAGGGCGTGCAGTTCCTGCTGCCGGCCGACACGCGCACCACGAAGGAATTCAAGGAAGGCGCCGCCACAAGCGTCACCGCCCCCTACGCGGACGGAGGCTCGGTGCCTGCCGATTCCGAGGGAATCGATATCGGCGAGAAGGCCATCGGGGAGTTCGCGGCCGCGATTTCCCGGGCCAAGACCATCGTCTGGAACGGCCCCATGGGCGTCTTCGAGATCGAGGCCTTCGCCGCGGGAACCAAGGCGGTGGCGCAGGCCGTCGCCGCGTCCGGGGCCGTCACCATCGTCGGCGGCGGCGACTCCGTCACGGCCGTCAAGAAATACGGCCTCGACGGGCAGATGACCTTCATCTCCACCGGCGGAGGCGCCTCGCTCGAACTGCTCGAAGGCAAGGAACTCCCCGGCGTCGCGGCCCTCAGCGAAGCGTGAGCCGCGGCGAGGCCCGACCCTCTCCTCCCACCATCCCCTCATCCCCGAACAACATGTCCCGAACGCTCGTCCTCGCCGCCAACTGGAAAATGAACAAGGGACCCGCCGCCACCGGCGAGTTCCTCGACCCCTTCCTGGCCTCCATCGGGAGCCAGGCCGGCGCCTGTGAAGTCATCGTGGCCCCGCCATTCGTCTCGCTTCCCGCCGCAGCCGCGAAGCTCGCGGGATCCGGAGTCGCCCTCGCCGCCCAGAATGCCTCGCAGTTCGATTCCGGCGCCTACACCGGCGAGATCAGTGTCGGCATGTTGCAGGAACTCGGCGTGAAACACGTCATCCTCGGGCACAGCGAGCGGCGGTCGATCTACGGCGAAACCGACGAGGTCATCAACGCCAAGATCAAGAAGGTCCTCGATGCGGGCCTCCACCCCATCTTCTGCATCGGTGAAACCCTCGAGGAGCGGGAGGGCGGGAAGCTCGAAACCGTCCTGCGCACCCAGGTGCGCGACGGTCTCGTGGGGGTTTCCGAAGAGGGCCTCCTCAACTCCGTCCTCGCCTACGAGCCCGTCTGGGCCATCGGCACGGGTGTCACCGCCAGTCCGGCGCAGGCCCAGGAAGCCCACGCCTTCGTGCGCTCCCTGCTGGCCGATCTCTACAGCGACGAGGTGGCCCAGAAGGTCCGCATCCAGTACGGCGGCAGCGTCAAACCCGGCAACTCCGCGGAGTTGATGGCCCAGCCCGACATCGACGGGGCCCTCGTCGGCGGCGCCAGCCTCGACCCCAAGGACTTCCAGGCCCTCATCGCCAACGCCCTGGCCTGACCTCCGCCGCCCGGAGGCCCCCCGGCCGCTCTCCTCAAGAACCTGGAAATGTCCCCGGTCGCCCGCCGACGGCGGGGCCCGACCCACCGCCGGGCCGATGCGACCGGGCCCCCGGCTCATCCCGACCCCCGGGCGGATTCGGCGGATTTCGCCCCGCCCGGATCCCCAC
>JABDMC010000192.1 GCA_013001695.1 Akkermansiaceae bacterium | reverse complement strand
CACCTGGACAAGGCCGACGGGGGCCGATACCTCGACAAGGCCGGTGGGGGCCGACACCTGGACAAGGCCGGTGGGGGCCGACACCTCGACAAGGCCGGTGGGGGCCGACACCTGGACAAGGCCGACGGGGGCCGGGTGGGAGAGGGTGGGGGGCCGGCGCGGGGGCGGGCCTGTGCTCCACCGGGACAAGCCCGGTGGGGGGGCGGCAAGGCCGTTGGGGGCGGCACTTCGAGCAGGCCGGTGGGGGGCGGGTTCAGTCCTCCTCGCGGAAGAGGTTCAGGAAGCGGTCCTCGTAGAGCTTGAAGAGATTCCAGCGGTCGAGCTCGGCCTTGAGCTGGGTGGCCTTCTCCCTGGAGCCGGTGGACTTGACCTCATCGAAGAGCTTCTCGATGTGCTGCATGACCTTCTTGGGGACCTCCTCTTCCTCGACTTCCTTCCACGATTCCCCGCCGCCCTCGGGGGCGGCCTCGCCTTCGTTGAGCGCCATGCGGATCTGCTTCTCGATGTGATCCATCGACTCGTCCATTTTTTCGACCGCCTCGTTGAGGCCGGCCATGTCGACCTTGACCTCGAGGAGGCGCTCGAGGGTTTCGATGATGGCGCGCGACGACTTCGGGTTGGGGATATTGACGGCGTACTGGGGCATGGTGGCGAGGAGGCAGGCGGCCGGGATCCGGCGGAGCCCGGCGAACCCGAGGAGGAGCCCGTTGAGTCCGCTGATCTGGCCGTCCTTCATCAGTTCCACCCCGGCGGGCACGAGGCGGTCGCGGATCGGGCCCTGGTTGGCGGCGCCGAGAACCCGGATCTTCTCGCGGTGGCCGACCGGGAGGGCGTAGGCGGCCCCGGTGATGATGGAGGACACCTCGTAGCTCCGGGCGAAATCGAGGAGGATGGACATGAGTTCCAGGGCCGGCGGGCCTTCGAGGTTCTCCGGACTTTCCATGAAGAGGAGAGGCGGGTCGGCGAGGTAGTAGAGCGCATTGACCGCCACTTCAGGGAGGGTGACGAGGCCGTTCTCGACGGTGACGGCCTGCGGGGCGACCTGTTCGCTCATGTCGATCTCGCCGAGGGGCTTGGCGCCGAGGGTCGCGCGCATGTAGGCCATCGCGGTGGCGCCCACATTTCCCATGCCGGGCCAGGCGGCGAGAAGGGTGGGTGCCTCGAGCTGGTCGCGGACATCGGCGCTTAAGTTGATCTTCATTCGATTGGCGTCCCCCTGCGTTCACTATAATGCAAATCACGCGATTCACCAACCGGGGGCGCTGCTGAAAATCCACTGGTGGCGGGAGGAAGGGGTGAATTCACCCCCCGGGCGCCGGAACCGGCGCGGGTGGCGGGAGACCGCCGCGGTGGGAAGAACATGCTCGGTACTGGACTTGAACCAGTGACTTCATCCGTGTGAAGGATGCACTCTACCACTGAGTTAACCGAGCGTGCGGGGCGGAGCGTAAACGGGAGACGGGAACGGTTCAACCCCGATTTGCCGGCGAGTGGCGGGCCCGGCCAACCAGCGTATCGGGCTTGCGGGGCCGGGTGGAATGGCGAGACTCGCCGGGATGAGCGACTTCACGCAGCTGGACCCCGCGGAGCGGATCCTGATGGGGCCGGGGCCGAGCACGGTGCCGGCGCGGGTCCTGCGGGCCCTCGGATCGCCGACCCTCGGGCATCTCGATCCGCAGTATATCGGGATCATGGATGAGACCTGCGCGCTGTTGCGGCGGGTGTTCGAGACGGAGAACGCCCTGACATTTCCGGTCTCGGCGACGGGGATGGCGGGCATGGAGACCATCGCCTCGAACCTCGTGGAGGCGGGCGACGAGGTGATCGTCGGGGTCAACGGGGTGTTCGGGGCGCGCATGAAGGACGTCATGGAGCGCTGCGGCGCGACGGTGCACGCCATCGAGGCGCCCTGGGGCGAGATCATCAGCGACGACGCGGTGGCGGAAGCGGTGCAGGCCCATCCGAAGGCGAAACTGGCGGGCGTGGTGCACGCCGAGACATCCACCGGGGCGCACCAGCCGCTGGAGGGAATCTCGCAGATCGTGCATGACGCCGGGATGCTGCTGGTGGTCGACGCCGTGACGTCGCTCGGCGGCCACCCGGTGCGGGTGGACGAGTGGCGCATCGACGCCATCTATTCCGGGACGCAGAAGTGCCTCTCGTGTCCGCCGGGCTTGTCGCCGGTCTCGTTTTCGGAGGCCGCCATGGAGGTCATGGACCGGCGCCGGACGAAGGTGCAGAGCTGGTACTTCGACGTGTCGATGCTGCGCGACTACTACTCGGGCAGCGGGAAGCGGGCCTACCATCACACCGCCCCGGTGAACATGGTCTACGCCCTCCGGGAGGCCCTCGTGATCGCGCTCGAAGAGGGGCTGGAAGCGCGCTTCGAGCGCCATCGGCAGATGCACCACCGCCTGCGCGACGGGCTGGAAGGCATGGGAATCACCTATATCCCCGAGCAGTCGCTGCACACCCTGAACTGCGTGCGCATTCCGGAGGGGGTCGACGATGCCACGGTGCGGGGGCGTCTCCTCGGGGACTACTCGATCGAGATCGGCGCGGGACTCGGCCCCTTCGCCGGCAAGGCGTGGCGGATCGGGCTGATGGGCCACAGCGCCACGGTGCGGAACGTGGATCTGCTGCTGGCGGCGCTGCGGGAGGCGATGGGGAGGTAGGACCCTTTGCGGACAAAGCACCCTGCCGGCCGGCTGCAATTCCGCTCGCGGATTGACTGACGCGGGCGCAGACTCTCACCGATGGCCGCCGGTTCGCAGCTTCAGCACTCCCTCGCCCGCCTGGTGGCGCCGGACCGCGTCTACGTCGACGACGTGCATCTCGCGGCGTATGAATCGGACGGGTTGACGGTCTTCCGCGCCAGGCCGCGGGCGGTGGTGGTGCCGGAGACGTCCGCGGAGGTCGTGGCGGTGGTGCGCTGGTGTCACGGGAACGCGGTTCCCTTCGTGGCCCGGGGGAGCGGGACCTCGCTATCCGGAGGGTCGCTGCCGGTGGAGGAGGGGATCGTGATCGCCCTGAACCGCCTCGACCGCATCCTCGAACTGGATCCGGTGGACCGTGTCGCGGTGGTGGAACCGGGCGTGATCAACCTCGATGTCAGCGTGGCGGCCGGCGAGTCCGGGCTGTATTTCGCGCCGGACCCGTCCAGCCAGACGATCTGCACGATCGGGGGGAACGTGGCGTTCAACTCGGGCGGGGCGCATTGCCTGAAGTACGGGATGACGGCGAACCACGTGCTCGGGATGAAGGCGGTCCTGGCGACCGGCGAGGTGGTGGAGTTCGGCGGCCGGAGCCGCGAGCACATCGGGCCGGACTTCACCGGATTGTTCTGCGGGTCGGAAGGGCTCTTCGGGGTGGCGCTCGAGACCACCCTGCGCCTCTTGCCGCTGCCGGAGATGTTTCACACCGTCCTGGCCGGCTACCGGTCGCTGGAAGAGGCGGGAAACGCGGTCTCGGCGGTCATCGAGTCCGGCCTCTTGCCCGGGGCCCTGGAGATCATGGACGCCCTGGCGATCGAGGCCGCGGAGGCGGCGGTGGCCTGCGGCTACCCCGGGGGAGCGGCGGCGGTGTTGATCGTGGAGTTGGAAGGGCCGCGCGAGAAGGTCGCCGCGGAGCGCGTGCAGCTGGAGGAGATCCTCGCCGCCACGAACTCGTTCGAGTCCCGCGTGGCCGCGGATGCGGAGGAGCGCGCCACGATCTGGAAGGGGCGCAAGAGCGCCTTCTCGGCGGTGGGGCGGCTGAGCCCGGATTTCATCGTGCAGGACGGGGTGGTGCCGCGGACGCGCCTCGGCGAGGCCCTGCGCCGGATCGGCGAGATGTCGGCGGAGACCGGGATCCGGGTGGCGAACGTCTTTCATGCCGGCGACGGGAACCTGCACCCCCTGATCCTGTTCGACGGGCGGGAGGACGGCGGGCTGGAGCGGGCCGAGGCGCTGGCGGGACGCATCCTCGAGATGTGCGTCGCGATGGGGGGATCGATCACCGGCGAGCACGGGGTGGGGATGGAGAAGCGGGCCTACCTGCCGGGGATGTTTTCGGAGGACGACATTGACGTGATGAAGCGGGTGCGGGCCGCCTTCGATCCGAAGGAGATCGCGAATCCCGGCAAGATGTTCCCGGGACCGGAGGCCCCGGCGTTGACCGCGCACGGGTTGCACCCGCTGGAGAAGGCCGGCGTGATTTCAAGGGAGTGATGGCAGGGCGACCGACCAGCGCGGAGGAGGTGGCGGAGGCGGTGCGGGCGCACCGGCAAGTGCGGGTGCGCGGAGCCGGGACGAAGGGGCGCCTCGTGGATGGCCCGGGGGAGTTGCTGGAGATGTCGGGGTTGCGGGGGATCGAGGAGTATGAAGCCTCGGAGTACACCTTCACGGCCCGGGCCGGAACGCCGGTGCGGGAGATCGAAGAGGCCCTCGCGGAGAAGGGGCAGTACCTCCCGTTCGATCCGATGTTCGCCGGGGCGGGCGCGACCCTGGGCGGAAGCGTGGCGGCGGGTTTCTCCGGACCGGGGCGGTTTCGCTACGGGGGCATGCGGGACTTCCTGCTCGGGGTGCAATTGGTCGACGGGCGGGGGACGCTGGTGCGCTCGGGCGGGAAGGTGGTGAAGAACGCCGCGGGCTTCGACCTGCCGAAGTTCATGGTGGGCAGCCTCGGGCGGATGGGGATCCTGACGGAGGTGTGCTTCAAGGTCTTTCCGAGGCCGCGCCGGACGAGGACCCTGCGGATCGCGGCGCCCGCCCCGGCGGCGGCCGTGGAGCGCCTCGTGCGCGTTGCGGCCTCGCGATGGGAGGCGGATGCCCTCGACTACGTGCCCCGTGAAGCGGCCCTCTATCTCCGGCTCGGCGCCCCCGGGGAGGCCCTCGACTCCCTGGCGGCCGAGATCGAGGCGGAGTGGCCGGGGGAAGTCGCGGTGCTCGACGACGAGGCGGAGCGGGCCTGCTGGTTGTCCTCGCGGGAAATGACCTGGGCGAATGGCGGCCGGCGCGTGAAGGTCCCGGTGTCTCCCTCCCGGATGGCCGCCCTGCAGGAACTGGTGGACGGGCTGGACGGCTGCGAAGCGCGCTTCGCATCGGGCGGGGCGGTGGCGTGGTTGTCGGTGGCGGCGTCCCTCGACGCCCTCCGCGACGGCCTGGCCCGCGCGGGGCTCATCGGCCTGCTCTTTGCGGGACCCGCGGACGATCCGCTCTGGCTGGGAAAGCGGAGCGAACCGGCGATCCTCGCGGACATGAAGCAGGCCCTCGATCCCGACGGGCGGTTCCCGGCCATCTAGAAAACGAATTCCTGCCATGCTGACCGACATCGATCCCCAGGCGCACGGGCCCTTCGGCGAGCCCATGACGGAGGCGGTGCGCGCCTGCGTCCACTGCGGGTTCTGCCTCGCGGCCTGCCCGACGTACGGGGAGCTGGGGCAGGAGGCCGACACGCCGCGGGGACGCATCGTGCTGATGAAGGAGGTCCTCGAAGGGAACCTCGAGCTGGAAGCGGCCCTGCCGCACCTCGACCAGTGCCTCGGATGCCTGGCGTGCGAGCCGGCGTGTCCGTCGGGCGTGCGGTACCGGGACCTCATCAGCCCGTTCCGGGCCCTCGCGCAGGAAAAACGCCGGATCGGGCCGCTGGAAAAGCTGCGGCGCAGGATGGTCTCCGCGACGCTCCCCCATCCGGCCCGGTTCCGGGCCGCGGCGACGATGGCGAAACTTGCGGCGCCGGTGCGGACGGCGCTGCCCGCAAAGATGCGCGCCATGCTGGAGTTGTTGCCGTCCTCGCTGCCGGCGGCGCAAACCCTCGCGGAGGTGAATCCGGCCCGCGGGACCCGGCGGGCACGCGTCGCCTTGCTGGCGGGGTGCGCCCAGCAGGTCCTCGACCCGGACATCAATGCCGCCACCATCGCGGTGCTGACGCGCAACGGCGTGGAGGTGGTCGTGCCGAAGGGGCAGGGGTGCTGCGGCGCCCTGTCGTGGCACGTCGGGGACCGCGAGGCCGCGATGGGCTTCGCGCGCCAAAACCTCGCGGCCTTCCCGGACGACGTGGACGCCATCGTGACGAATGCCGCCGGATGCGGATCGGGGATGCACGAGTATCCGCTCATCCTGAAGGGCACCGCCGATGAGGATGCGGCCCGCACCTTCGCGCCGCGGGTGTGCGACGTGAGCGTCTTTCTCGACCGCCTCGGGGACCTCGAGGAGGTTCCGGATTCCGGCGAGACCGTGCGCGTGGCCTATCACGATGCCTGCCACCTCTCGAACGGCCAGGGGGTGCGGGCCGAACCGCGGCGCCTGCTGAAACGCATCCCCGGATTGGAGCTGGTCGAGATCCGCCACGGGCACCTGTGCTGCGGATCGGCGGGGACCTACAACATCGACCAGCCGGACATCGCGGCGTCGCTGGGCCGGAAGAAAGCCGAAGCGGTGGTGGCCACCGGCGCGCCGGTCGTGGCGAGCGGCAATATCGGCTGCACCACGCAGCTCCAGGCGCACCTGCTGCGCCTCGGGGCCGACGTGGCGGTGCGTCATACCGTCCAGATCCTGCGGGACGGCTACCGGGGGGGAGCGGCCTGACCCCCTGAAAACCAGCCCTTTCCGGAAGATTTCTGATTTTACAGACGGCGGGGGGCGGCTGTGGCATTGTAATAGCCAGTGACCATGGGATCCCGCTCCAGGAAACTCGCTTCCGAGTGGAAGGACTGGCTGGCCGCCGAAGGCGGCAAGTTGCTCATGTACGCGCGGCAGCGGACCGGAAGCATGGAGGACGCCGAAGACGTCCTGCAGGACGCCCTGGCCCGCCTGTGGGGATACCAGGAAGAGCGCGACTACCGCCCGCCGGATCTGGCCCTGGCGTACTCGGTGGTGCGGATGTGCGGGCTGGACTGGGGCCGCAAGCAGGGACGGCGCGAGAAGAAGCACCGCAAGATCATCGAGCTGCACACCTACGAGGACCACTGGCTGGATCGCGGGGCCGAGGACGACGAGGAGGCGCAACTCCTTCGCGAGGCCGTGAAGGTCCTCAGTGAGAAACTGCGGGAGGTGGTGACCATGAAAGTGTGGGGCGGGCTGACCTTTGCGCAGATCGCGGACGTCCTGAAGATTTCACAGAACACCGCGGCGTCACGCTACCGCTACGCGCTGGAACAATTGGAGAAGCAACTCAGGCATTTGAAGGAGGCCCGCCATGGATGATCGTCTCGCCAGGATCGAAGCCGGTCTCGAGCGCCTCGTCCCGCGCGGGCTGAGCGACACGACCAAGGATGCCCTCGAGACCCGGATCGACGAGTGGGCCGGGACGGTGGCCGACGACCGCCGCCGGGGCTGGAAGGTGGGTGCCGCCGCAGCGGCCGTCGCCCTGCTGGGCGCGGGGGCCTTCCTGCAACAGGGCGCCGGTCCGGGGAGCGCGCCGGTCGCCATGCCCGGGGTCGATGCGCCGGCCGAAGCGCCGGCCGCGATCGAGACGCTCTCGATGGCCGTGCAGGTCAACAGCCGCTTCGACGGGGGCTGGGTCCACGGCGACGGGTCGCAGAAGCCGTTCCGCTACCACGGGTACGAAGTCACGAACGAAACGGAGATGGTGGATCCCGCAACCGGCTACGAGGTCCGGGTTGTCGAGCGCCGCGAGGAGTGGATCCCGGTGACCATGACGAGCTTGTGATAATGATCGTGAAGACTCAGGGCATTGTGTGGACCGTGGTGGGCTTGGTTTCCCTGGGGATTCATTTCGGCGGGGCGCAGGGGGAGGCCCCGGTGCTGGTGCCGGGCGACGAGCGTCCCGCGGCCTCCCCGGTCGAAGCGCCGGGGGAGACCAAGGAGGAGCCGTGGCTCGGGGTCTATGTTTCGAAGCCGTCGCAGGCGCTCTACGCGCACCTCCAGGGAATTCCCCCGGGGGTCGGGTTCCTCGTTGATGATGTCGCGGATGGCGGGCCGGCCAAGGTGTCCGGGCTCCGGCGCCACGACTTCCTCTGGAAGATGGACGGGCAATTGCTGGTGAACGAGAGCCAGCTGCTGACCCTCCTCGCCCTGCGGAAGGTCGGCGATTCCGTGACGCTGACCTACTTCCGGGGCGGCAAGAACCTCGAGACCCGGGCTGTCCTGGCGGACCGCCCCGCTGAGCAGAAGGGCCGCAACACCGCCGATCTCGCCGTGCTCGACCCCCCCATCCCCGGGCTCCCGCATCGCATTCTCAACGTCGCGGACCGGGTCGCGGTGCTCCGGGACGACTCCGGGACGGTCCGGATCCAGGCCTTCGGGACCGGATATCACTGGATTATGGAGGGCCCCGAGGGCGAGGAAATCGCCCGGGGAACGATCGAAGGATCCTCCGAGGAGCAGATTCCGGCGGCCATCAAGGACCCGCTGCGCAGCAAGCTGAGGGCCCTCGTGCGCTCCTTCGAGCAGGCGCGGGGCGAGGCCAAGCAGGGACGGGTGCGGCGGGTGCCCACCCCGACGCGCTGAGGCGGGGCGGCGGGAGGCGGCGCCGGATGGGCCCCGGGTCCGGCACCCCCGATCGCGGAATGTGCTGATAAAACCGTTGCCTTTTCTCCAAGGGCTTTTCATGTTCCGCGCCATGCATCCCGATGTGGCCAAGTTGGTGGAATCGGGCCGAATTCCCCAGGCGGTCGGGGAGCGGCTCTCGCAACTGGCCCCCGGAAGTTTTTGCCTCCACAAGAGCTGGGGGTCGGGGAAGGTCATCGATTGGGACCTGTTCGGCGGAAAGGTGACCATCGATTTCGAGCGGGAGTCGGGCCGGGCGATGGGGCTCAAGCTGGCCCTCGAGAAGACCGAGCCGCTCGATGCGGATGATTTCCGGGCCCACAAGATCGAGCAGATCGAGGAGCTTCGCGAACTCGCCCAGAGCGATCCGGCGGAAGTCGTGATCCGGATCCTGCAGGCCCACGGGGGGAGCATGAAGCCGGACCTCATCGACCGGGACCTCTGCGGGAGCATCGTTCCGGAGGAGGGATACAAGAAGTGGTGGGACAAGGCGAAGAAAGCCCTGCGCGAAGGCCGCAAGGTGGTGGTGCCCAGCAAGCGCAACGAGCCCCTCGTGATGCGCGACACCGACCTGAGTCCCCTCGAGACCCTTCTCGCGGACTTTGCGGAAGCACGCGACCTGAAAGCGAAGGCGAAAGTCCTCGATGAGTTGCAGAAGGACGCCAAGAACCTCCAGGACAACGACGAGGCGCGCCAGCGGTTGCTGGCCGGCATCGAGGAGTCCGCCTCGAAGGGGATGAAGCTGCACCTCGGGGCCGTGCTGGAACTGCTGGCAGGGCGCGACGAGCTGTTCGAGGCCATGAAGAATACCGAGCTGCCGTCGGGGGCGCTGCGGCTGCAGGACGTCCTGGCGCAGTCGAGCATTCCCCTCGCGCCGGAGATGGGCGGCATGCCGGCCTCGCGGCAGCGGCGGGTCTACGAGGCCTTCCCGGACGCCTTCGGCAAGGATTGGGTCGACAAGATCCTGGAGGTCTTCGACAAGGTGGGGACCCGCGGGGTGGCCGAGATTGCGAAACTCTTCGCGGATCGCAAGGAGGAGAAGGTCCTCCTGGCCCACATCCACAAGGCCTTGTCGCGGCACGCCCTCGGCGCCGATGCCCTCGCGTGGATCTGCCGGGAGCGCAAGCGGGCCGCGAAGGAGGTCTTCGGCCCCGAAGCCGGGTCCGCGATCCTGTCCGTCATCGAACAGGACACCACCGACGAAGGGCCGCGGCGCAGCCTGCGGCTCCAGAACCTCCTGATGGAAGACCGCACCCTGGTGGCCGACCTGCTGGACGGCGTGGATCTCAACGAAGTGCGCAACTTCGCGCGGAAGCTGCTCTCCAGCCCGGCCTTCCCGGAACTCGACCGGAAGTCCCTGATGGCGCGGGTCATCAAGGCCCATCCCGAGACGCAGGCGCTGGTGACCGGCGACGGCGGACCGCAGAAGGAGACCCTCGTGGTTTCCTACGAGAGCCTCGAGCGCCGGAAGGCGGAATACGAGGACCTCGTCAACAAGCGCATCCCGCAGAACGTGAAGGACATCGCGATCGCGCGGTCCTACGGGGATTTGCGGGAGAACTTCGAGTACAAGGCGGCCAAGCAGATGCAGGCGGTCCTGAACCGCCGCAAGATGGAGGTCGAAAAGGAGCTCTCGCGGGCGCAGGGGACCGATTTTTCGGGGGCCGACGCGTCCGGGGTGAACATCGGGACGGTGGTGCAAATGACCGGCCACGGCGGCAAGCCGGTGGAATACACGGTGCTCGGCGCATGGGACAGCGATCCCGAGAAGAACATCGTGTCCTATCTTTCCGACATCGGGCAGGCCCTCATCGGGCACAAGGTGGGGGACGAGGTGGAGTTCCGGGACCTCGAGACCGAGCAGAGCGAGAGCCACACCATCACCGCGATCAAGCCCTACAGGTAAGGGCCGTCCGGGGAGCGCAACCCATTTCGCAACGAGCACATGTCAGAGACAACGATAACAGAAGTCCGCGGCCGCGAGATCATTGATTCGCGCGGAAACCCGACGGTGGAGGTGGAGGTGACGCTGGCGGGCGGCGGCTTCGGACGGGCCGGGGTGCCGAGCGGTGCCAGCACCGGTGAACACGAGGCCTGGGAATTGCGCGACGGCGACAAGAGCCGGTTCCTCGGGAAGGGCGTCCTGAAGGCCGTCGACAACGTGAACCAGAAGATCGCGCCGGCCCTGCTCGGGATGGACGGGACGAACCAGGCGGCGGCGGACGGCGTCATGCTCGCCCTCGACGGCAGCAAGAACAAGAAGGAGCTGGGGGCCAACGCCATCCTGGGCGTGTCGATGGCGCTGGCCAAGGCGGCCGCGGCGCAGGTCGACCTGCCGCTCTACCAGTATCTAGGGGGCCCGAATTCCAAGGTCCTGCCGGTCCCGATGATGAACATCATCAACGGCGGGGAGCATTCCGACGCGCCCATCGACTTCCAGGAGTTCATGATCATGCCGGTCGGGGCGCCGACGTTCCGCGAGTCGCTGCGCTACGGTGCGGAGGTGTTCCACTCGCTGAAGAAGGTCCTGCACGACCGCAACCTGTCCACCGCGGTCGGGGACGAGGGGGGATTCGCCCCGGGCCTCGACAGCGCCGACGACGCCCTCGAGGTCATCGCCCAGGCGGTGGAGGCGGCGGGATACAAGATGGAGAGCGACATCTGCATCGCCCTCGACGTGGCCTCGTCCGAGTTCTACGACAAGGAAAAGGGGAAGTACGTCTTCAAGAAATCGGACGGGTCGGAGCGCAGCGGCGAGGAACTCGTGGCCTACTACGCCGAGTTGAAGAGGAAATACCCGATCATTTCCATCGAGGACGGATGCGACGAGAACGACTGGGACAGCTGGAAGATCCTCACGGACGAGCTGGGGGAGACGACGCAGCTGGTGGGCGACGACCTCTTCGTGACGAACGTCGAATTCCTCGCGAAGGGGATCGAACTGGGCGTGGCGAATTCGATCCTCGTGAAGGTGAACCAGATCGGATCGCTCACCGAGACCTTCGACGCGGTCGAGCTGGCCAAGGAGAACAGTTACACCTCGGTGATTTCGCACCGCTCCGGGGAGACCGAGGATTCCACCATCGCGCACATCGCGGTGGGCACCAACGCCGGCCAGATCAAGACCGGGTCGATGAGCCGCTCGGACCGGATCGCGAAGTACAACCAGCTGCTCCGCATCGAGGAGGCCCTCGGCGACGACGCCATCTTCGGCGGGAAGCTGAGGGTGCTCTAGGGGGAGTGGAGCGAATCGGCGGTCGTGCCACTGCAGGGCGTGCCCTTCGCTCCAGGCCCTGCCGGCCCGGAACCGCGGGTTCCCGGGGGCCGGGGGCAGGGGCGCCAATTTCCGGGGAGGGCCGCCCGGGACGGGGAGGCGGCGGCGGAGAGGCGGCCCCTGCAATTTACTTTGCATTTGTTAACAATTTTTGCGATGCTCCCCGGCAGGATGGCCCGGAAGCGAAAGAGGAAAACGACCCGCACGCGGGGCAGGCGCGAAGGACGGTTCCTGCGGGCCCGGACCACGGGCATCCGGGTCGTGAACCAGTTTGCCTTCGTGGTCCTGGTGGCGATGGGCTGCGTGGCGGTGGCGGTCCTCTCGATCCCCCAGGTGCGTGAACTGCACCGCCTCGAGGGCGAGCTGCGGGAAGCGGAGAATATCGAGCGGGGGGTGCTCGACACCAAGGACCGGAGGAGCCGCGAATTGACCGCCCTGCGGGATGACCCCGCTTACCTCGAATTGATCGCCCGGGACCGGCTCGACTTGTGCCTCGAGGGGGAACACGTCTTCCGGATCGAGCGGGAACGGTAGGGGGGGAAGACGCCTGGCGGCAAAAGAGGACCTGCGGTCGGAAGAGGACCTGCGGTCGGAAGATGCCTGGCGGCGGAAGAGGACCTGCGGGCTGAAGACGCTTGGCGGCGGAAGAGGACCTGTGGTCGGAAGCGGAGCGGCGGGGGGCTTAGCTCTTCTTCAGGTAGTGTTTGACGATGCGCTCGGGGAGGGCCGCGGCGTTGACTTCGACCCAGGTGCGGGTCGTTTGCTGGTCGCGCTTCTGCCAGCTGCCGAGGATGCGGCTCATCCACTTCACGCGATCCGATTCCTTGTGCAGGGCGGTGGCCGTTTCGAGGGCGACCTGCGGGTGCTTTTCGTGGGTGACCTCGAGGAAGCTGTAACGGGCCCCGTCGAGGTCGGGGCTGTTCTCGAGGCCGGCGAGCCATTGCGCGGCGCGCTCCGGGTCCCGCCGCGCCATCTGGCGGACCACCCCCTCGGCGGCTTCGGTGCGGGTGTCCTGGGGGAGGCCTTCCGCCCACCGGCGGGCGGCCTCGAGGTCGGTGCGGGCCCACTGGTCGGAGACTTCCTCCGAGGCGTCGCGGCGGGCTTTGACGTTCTCCATGGACCGGATCCAGTCGCCGGCGCGGGCGGCGTCCATCTTCGTGAGGGTCCGCGCGGCACGGCGGGACGTCTCGCGCAGGAGGCCTTCGTCGTCGATCGAGGACAGCCAGTCGGTGGTGAAGCCGAAGCCGTTCTGGGCGACATACGGGAGCATGTCGCGGATCGCCTCGCTGCGGGTGCGGTCCCCGGGAAGTTCCTGCAGCAACGCGAGGGCGGCGTGCGGATCGTTGCTGGCCACCCCGCGGATCACACCGATCGTCCAGTTGTTGACGCTGCCGCCGTCCTTCTTGCCCTTGGCCCACTCCGCGGCGGCATACGGGTCCCGGGCGGCCCAGGCCGCCAGGGCGCTCTCGCGGACGTAGCCGTCGGCATCGGAGTCGAGGAGGTAACCCGCGGCGGCATGCGGATCGGCCGCCACCCAGGCATTGACCATCAGGTAATACTCGGTGCGACGCGCCGCGGCGAGCGGATCGTTGCGCAGGGCCTCCACGACCCCTTGGAATTCGTCGGGGGCCAGGCGGTCGGCCAGTTCGAGCAGGGCGCGGGTGCGCGCCAGGCGGTCCGGGTTGGCGAGAAGGGTGCGGATGCGGGCCGAGGCGGCGGCACCGCTCGAGGATCCGGGACGAGCCCCACCACCGGCCACCCGATCTCCCCGGGTCTTCCCGGTCTCGCCGGGGGCAGCGGGCATGGCGGTGGTTCCGGCCGGCGAACGCGGCCCGGTCCGGGAGCCGACCGGCGCTTCCACCTGCCCGGATTCGGGTTGCGGGGCGCTCCGGCGGCCGGCCACGAATCCGACCGCGATGGCGAGGATCCATGCCGCGGCGAAGGCGGCGAGACGCGAGTTCAACTGCATATCAGATGGGCGTGTGGGGTAGATTACGGGGCGACCGGCGGCCGCATTGCAGCGGACTGCGCCGGGATCGGGAGAAACTGCTGGAGGTGGACGGATCGGTGCCGTATCCCACGCGCGTGTCGAAGGAGCCCCTGATAGTCGGCGAGGAGATCCACCGCTCGTATTCCCTGGGGCGGAAGGAGATCGAAATCCTGCGGGGCATCGACCTCGAAGTCGGGGCGGGGGAGCGCATTTTCCTGTGCGGGGCGAGCGGGGCGGGAAAGACGACCCTCATGTACACCCTCGCGGGCCTCGAGCGCCCGCAGCGCGGCCGGGTTGTGATCGGCGGCAGGGACATCTACCAGCTGCCGCGGCGGGAGCAGGCCCGCCTGCGCAACAGCGAGATGGGCTACATCTTCCAGAACTACTACCTGATGCCGGAACTGACCGCCCTCGAGAATGTCGTGATCCCCGGGCGGATCGGAGGGAAGGACCTGACGGATCGGGCCTGTGAACTTCTCGACGCGGTGGGTCTCGCCGAGCGGCGCGACCACCTGCCGACCGAGCTGAGCGGCGGCGAGCAGCAGCGGGTCGCCATCGCGCGCTCCCTCGTGAACGCACCGGCCATCGTCTTCGCGGACGAACCCACCGGCAATCTCGATTCGCGAAACGGGTCCGAGATCATGAAACTTCTCCTCGGGTTCGCGGAGGAACTCACCACCACCCTCGTGGTGGTGACCCACGACACCGATCTCGCCAAGCTCGGGGACCGCACCCTCACGATCAAGGACGGGACGATCGTCTAGCGCGAACGGGGGGCGGAAGGGGCGCTTTTCTTGATGAAGAGGCGGTCATGCTGGCGTATAAAGCGCGCAACGCGGGTTTCCGGCCACGATTCGCCCCGGTTGGACCCGCGCCACTGCGAATGAAGCGATTTCTCCTCATCTTCCTGGGAGCGGCGGCGGTCTCCCCCGGCGCCGCGACGGTGGATCACCCGTCCTTCGCGGAGGAAGACGTGCGTTTCTTCACCGAGCGGGTGCGGCCCTTGTTGGAGGAGAACTGCTTCAAGTGCCACGGTGGCACCGACCGGAACGGGAAGGTCAAGGTCAAGTCGGGCCTGCAACTCATCAGCCGGCGCGGGATCGTCCTGGGCGGCGACCACGGCCCGGCGTTCGACGCGGAGAATCCGGGGAAGAGTCTCCTCCTGCACGTCATCAGCTACGACGACGAGGTCCTCAAGATGCCGCCGCGCGAGAAGTTGCCCGACGAGGCGCGGGCCGTCATCGCGGAGTGGGTGCAACGCGGGCTGCCGTGGACGCCGGAGGGAATCGACGACCTCCATGAAGTCCACGAGGAGAACGCCGACATCACGACCGTCAACGAGAAGACCCGCGCCTTCTGGTCCTACAAGCCGCTGAAGCGGCCCGGGGTGCCGGCCGTCGACGACGCGGCGTGGGGGCGCCATGCCATCGACGCCTTCCTCTACGAGGCCCTCGCCCGCAACGGCCTCAAGCCGAACGGCGCGGCCGGCCGGCGGGAGTTGCTCCGGCGCGCGAGCTACGGGATCACCGGGTTGCCGCCGACCCTCGCGGAGGTGCAGGCCTTCGAAAACGACACCTCGCCGGACGCCTGGGAGAAGGTCGTCGACCGCCTCCTGGCCTCGCCGCACTACGGCGAGAAGTGGGCCCGGCACTGGCTCGACGTGGTGCGCTATGCCGAGTCGAACGGATTCGAGCGGGACTCCGAGAAACCGCACATCTGGCGTTACCGCGATTACGTCATCCGGTCGTTCAACGACGACAAGCCGTACGACCGCTTCCTCCTGGAACAGCTCGCCGGCGACGAGATTGAGAACCCGACGGCGGATTCCATGATCGCCACCGGGTATCATCGCCTCATGCAGTGGGATGACGAGCCCGCGGACCGCCTGCAGCACATGTTCGACAACCTCGACGACGACCTGCGGATCACGGCGGAGGGGATGCTCGGGATGACGCTGGGGTGCGCGCGCTGCCACGATCACAAGGGCGACCCGCTGTCGCAGGAAGACTACTACAGCTTCATGGCCTTCTTCCGCGGGGTGAAGCAGCCCGGGAAGGGGAACGCCAATGTCGAGAACGTCGGAGGGAAGGAGAACGACGCCGCCCACCGGGTGGCGCTGGAGAAGCATGCGGAAGCCGAGCGCCGCCTGGCCGCGGAGTTGGAGGAGGCGGAGCGGGCGCTGGAAGCGCAGTTGCTTGGCGCCAACCCGGAATTGCGGGGACGCGTGAGCGCGAAGCCGGCGAAGTTCAAGGCCCTGATCCAGGAGGCGCAGGGCAGCAAGCCGGGTTTCTGGCATTACACCACAGGCCGGCCGCCGGAGGACTGGTCGGAGGTCGGCTTCCGGGCCGAGAACGCCGGCTGGAAACAGGGGCCGGCCGGATTCGGACGGGACGTGCCGGGCACCGCGAAGGTGCGCACCGCGTGGACCACCCCGGAAATCTGGCTGCAGACGACCTTCCTGCTGGAAGCGATCCCGGCGGCGATGCGGATCAGCCTCTTCCACGACGAGGACATCGAGGTCTTCCTGAACGGGCAGCCGGTCCTCGAGCGCAAGGGGCCCCGCCGCGATCACGAGAAGATCACCGCCGACCGGAAGTGGCTCCAGGCGCTGCAAACCGGCCGCAACGTGCTGGCCGTCCACGTGCGGAACTCCAAGGGCGGGCAGTTCTTCGACCTCGGGATCGCGGCCGCCGCGAGGGACACGGTCACCCTCGAGGAGGCGATCAAGAAGGACAAGTCCGGGGCGGTCGACGCCAACCTCGTCCGGAAGCGCAAGCAACTGAAGGGACGGCTCGAGAACCACAGGCGGAACCGGCCGCGTCCGGGCGTGGAGGCCAACGTCGTGCAGGAACACGGGAAGAACCCGCCGCCGCTCCACGTCCACATCCGGGGGAATGCCTCGGCCCGCTCCGACAAGGTGGTGACCACCCGCATCCCGGAGATCTTCGGCGGGGAGGAATTGCGGGGCGAAGCGCCGCAGCACGGGCGCGCGACCAGCGGCCGGCGCCTGCAACTCGCGAAGTGGATCGCCCGGCCGGACAACCCGCGGACCTCGCGGGTGATGGCCAACCGCATCTGGCAGCACCACTTCGGCCGGGGAATCTGCCCGACGCCGAACGACTTCGGCTACCTTGGGGAACGGCCGTCGCACCCGGAGTTGCTCGATTGGCTCGCCACCGAGTTCGTCCGGCAGGGGTGGAGCATGAAGAAGATGCACAAGATGATCATGATGACGGAGGCCTACCAGATGTCATCGCGCGGGCAGGAGGCGGGACTCGCCAAGGACCCCGCCAACCGGTGGTGGTGGCGGTTCGGGATGCGGCGCCTCACCGCGGAGGAACTGCGGGATTCGATTCTCGCCGTGACCGGCAAGCTCAACCTCAAGATGAGCGGGCCGAGCGTCTACATCGACCTGCCCGAGGCGGTGCTGGCGACCTCCTCGACGAAGGGCGGCAAGTGGGGGAAATCGCCCGCCGAGGAGCAGGCCCGCCGGAGCGTTTACCTCAAGGTGAAGCGCTCCCTGGTGCCGCCGATCATGGCGGACTTCGACCTCGCCGACACCGACGGAACCTGCCCGGTGCGCTTCAGCAGCATCCTGCCGACGCAGGCGCTCAACCTCCTCAACAGCGAGTTCTCCAACCGCCAGGCGCGCGAGTTCGCGGCGCGCCTCCGCGCCGAGGCCCCGGGAGACCCGCGGCTCCAGGTCCGGCGGGGCCTCGAGTTGGCCCTCGCGCGGCCCGCCGCTCCCCGCGAGATCGAGTACGGGGTGGAATTCATCGAAATCATGATGCGCGAGCACGAATTGACCGAGGAGGAAGCCTTCGAGCGATTCGGGCTCCTTGTGCTCAACCTGAACGAGTTTATGTTTGTTGATTGAAGAATTGCAGGGCAGGCGCCCCGCCTGCCCTTGTTGAGAACCACCATCAGAGAATTTCGGCAGGCGGAGCGCCCGCCCTACAAGGACCCCCCGAGAGAGATGAACAAGTTACGGTGCGGCAGGCGGAGCGCCCGCCCTACAATGACCCCCCGAGAAAGATGAGCACCTTTCGGTGCGACCGGCGGAGCGCCCGCCCGACAACCATGAAGAAACCAGCCAACACCTTTTGCGGACGCGTCCAGCGGCGGGAATTCCTGCGGCACATGGGCGGGGGATTCACGGCCACGGCCCTTGCCGGGATGCTGGCGAAGGACGGCTTCTTCAACACCGCCGGGGCGGAGGTCCTCGATGCCTACGCGAATCCGCTGGCCCCGAAGGAACCCATGATCAACGGCAAGGCGAAGTCGGTGATCTTCCTCTTCATGTACGGCGGCCCGAGCCACGTCGACACCTTCGAGTACAAGCCGAAGCTCTACCCGCTCGACGGCAAGACGATTCCCGTGAAGACCTTCGGGCGCGGCGGGAAGAAGAGCGAGGGGCGCGTGGTGGGACCGAAGTGGGCCTTCAAGCAGTACGGGCAATGCGGCAAGCACGTCTCCGATCTCTTCCCGAACGTGGCGAAGCACGTCGACGACATCGCCTTCCTGCACTCCATGACGGCGGACTCGCCGATTCACGGGTCGGCGATGCTGATGATGAACTGCGGGTCGCTCATCAGCGGGAAACCGTCGATGGGATCGTGGGCGAACTACGGGCTGGGGAGCGTGAACGAGAACCTCCCGGGGTACGTGGTGATGCTCGACAAGACGGGCGGGCCGATCAGCGGCGCCAAGAACTGGACCTCGGGGTACATGCCGGCGAGCTACGCGGGGACCGTTTTCCGGTCGAAGGGGGATCCGATCCTGAACCTCGAGAATGCCGCCGGGATGCCGCGCGCCGAGCAGCGGACGCTGCTCGATTACCTCAACACCATGAACCGCGAGCATCTCGGGATCCGCGGGGACCAGAGCGATCTCGCGGCCCGCATCGCCAGCTACGAGCTGGCCTACCGGATGCAGGCCACCGCCCCCGAGGCGATCGATCTCGGGACCGAGCCGGAGTACATCAGGAATCTCTACGGGATGGACCACGACCGCACCGAGGACTTCGGGAGGAAGTGCCTCCTGGCGCGCCGCTTGGTGGAGCGCGGGGTGCGCTTCATCCAGATCTACTCGGGCGGGGCGCACAACGACGACAACTGGGACGCCCACGGGGATCTCGAGAAGAACCACAACTACCACGCGGGCAACACCGACAAGCCGATCGCGGGGCTCCTCGAGGACCTCAAGCAGCGGGGCCTGCTGGACGAGACGCTGGTGGTGTGGGGGGGTGAATTCGGCCGCCAGCCGACGGCGGAGTACGCCAAGGGCACCGGCCGGGACCACAATTCCTACGGCTTCACGATGTGGATGGCCGGGGGCGGCATCAAGGGCGGGGTGAGCTACGGCGAGACCGATGAACTCGGGGCCGCCGCGGTGAAGGACCGCCTGCACGTCCGCAACCTGCACGCCACCATCCTCGACCGCCTCGGGCTCGATCCGAACGCCCTGAGTTACTTCTACGGCGGGCTCGACCAGAAGCTCGTCGGGGTGGAAGGCGCCGAGCCGATCCGCGAGATCATGACGTAGCTGCTGCATCCTGCAGCAGTCCGTGACCGCGGCGTCCCGCCGCGTGGGGTGGCATACAGTGGCGGGGTGCCGCGAGAATGTGGCCATGGGACGTTGAAGCTGGTGGGCTCCGGCATCCGCATTGTTGGAGGA
The DNA here is from genome assembly GCA_013001695.1 of Akkermansiaceae bacterium. GTDB lineage: Bacteria > Verrucomicrobiota > Verrucomicrobiia > Verrucomicrobiales > Akkermansiaceae > Roseibacillus_B. The sequence goes on along the minus strand of JABDMC010000192.1, from coordinate 220 downwards.
GGTGGGCTTTGCAGCGGCAGGTTGCCGCTGGGACGGCCTGCGGCGGGACGCCGCAGCTACGTGTCAACGGTCGTCGTGGCGATCGTCGTGGTGTTCCTCGATTTCCTCGAGGCGCCTCTCGAGGCGCTCCATGCGCCCTTCGAGGCGTTCCAGGACGCCGCGGAATTCGCGGAGCATGCCCTCCGGCGGATGCGGCCGGTCGCGCCCGGCGGCCTCGCGG
>JABDMC010000172.1 GCA_013001695.1 Akkermansiaceae bacterium | reverse complement strand
CGAGCTGCCCGGCGCGGAAGAGCTCCCACGCCTTCGACCGGTCGCGGACCACGAGGTAGTGGAGCTTGTCCGGGTTGTACATGTAGCGGTAGTACTTCCGGTCCTTCGCCCACCAGTCCTTGGCGCGGGTCAGGGTGATCTCGGCGCCCATCTTGATACCCCCGGGGGCCACGAAATACGCGCCCGTGGTCGGCGGCACCCGCCAGTTGTAGCGCTCCTCGTAATCCGGGCCGTACTCGTCGTAGAAGTGCGGGGCGGCCGGGGGGATGGCGGCATGATACGGCACGAGCTTGCGCGGCTTGGCGTCCGGCAGGGTCACCGCGAAGGTCCGGTCGTCGTAGACGGTCAGCTGGGCGAACTGCTCGCGGAAGTACTGCTTCGGGTACGGGGCGGTGATGTCGTCCGAGACGCGGAGGTAGATGGCGACCATGAAGTCGCGGGCCTTGACCGGCACGCCGTCGTTGTAGGCCGCCTCCGGGTCGAGGCGGAAGTAGCAGGTCTTGGCATCCTCCGAGACGGCCCATTCGTGGCAGAGCCCGGGGATGACCTCGAGGGTGTCGGGGTGCAGGCCGACCTGGGAAAGCTCGATGTAGTCGTAAAGCTCGCTGCGGAAGCTGTTGTTGGCCTCGGGTCCGAACGGCCGCAGGGTCGGGGGGAATCCCGACATGTAGTAGTTCCACGTCCCGCCCTTCCTGGCGGCGGGATCGCCGATCTCCGGCTGGTCCATCCCGGTCTCCCACGTGAGCCCCTCCGGCAGTTCGGGCGGGTCCTTGAAGGAGAAGTAGTCCCCGATCCCCTGCCGGAAGAGGATGCGGTCCAGGATGACCTGGGCCTCTTCGACGCCCTTGGCGAGGCGCTTCCGGGCCTCCTCGTCGCTCTCGGCCTCGAGGGCCGCCCGGGCCTCCGCGACCCCCTTCTCGGCCTCGACCTTCTGCGTCTGGAGCCAGTTGCGGATGTACTGGTTGTACTTCGGCACGAACTCCCCGAAGCCGAGGCCCTTGCGTCCCACCTCCTCGTCTTCCCCGCATCCGCAGAGAAAGGCGCCCAGCACCAGTATCCACCACCTGCTCATCTTATCTGTAGTAGGTGTACTTTTTCGGGTCGAAGGCCTCGCGCACCGCCTCGCCCACGAAGGTCACCAGGATGAGGAGGCCGGTCAGGGCGCAGAATGCCGAGGTCACGAGCCACGGCGACGACAGGTTGTCGAGGCCGTCCTTCATGAGCTTCCCCCAGGTGGCATACTTCGGCGGGAGCCCGAACCCGAGGTAGTCGAGGGCCGTCAGCGAAAAGATCAGCCCCGACACCGAGAACGGGATGAGGGTCACCACGATCGCCACCGAGTTCGGCAGGAGGTGCTTGAAGAGGATGCGCGGGGTGGTGGCCCCGAGGACGCGGGTGGCGGCAATGTAGTCGCGCGCCTTCTCCTTCAGCGCGGAGGTCCGCATCAGGTAGGTCATCCCCATCCAGCCGAAGATCGCGAGGATGCCGAGGATGACATAGAGCCCGAAGCGGTCCTTCCACACCGCCGGCACCGCGTCGCTCACGATGATCACCAGGAACAGGAACGGGATGTTGGACAAAATCTCGATGAGCCGCTGCACCACGAGGTCGAAGGTCCCGCCGAAGAACCCCATGAGGAGGCCGATCGACACCCCCACCGCATAGACGATCGGGATGTAGATCAGGGCGGCGTGGAAATTCACCTTCAACCCGCCGTAGAGGTAGGAGATGACGTCGTACCCCTGCGAGTTCGTCCCGAGCGGGTGGCGCGGGGTGGACGCCAGGATCGGCGGCGCCGGCGGGAAGTTGACCCGCACCAGCTCCGAGACGTCCTGGTTCAGGTAGGCCGCGACGCTTCCCGCGCCGTTCCAGGTCACCGAGCCGGGGACGATTTCGCCGGCCTTGTATTTCGCGCCGTAGACGCGGTTCTGCTCGCGGTCCCACCCGTTGGCGGCCCCGTCCTTGAGCCCCTGCCGGTAACGGTAGCGGATGTGCATCTTCTCCGGCTGGGTGAGATCGTAGACCGTGGCGGCCAGGCCCGAGTACGGTTTCCCGCCGTCGAGCAGGCGCCCGTCCTTCACGGTGAGCGGCGCCGCCACCGCCGGGATGTTGTCGTTCGTCGGGCTGTAGGGCCACAGCGGCATGATCACCCGGTCGCCCGCGTCGGCATCCCGGAACTCCCGCCGCAATGCGCGGTAGTCCGGCGGCGCGTCGGCATCCTCGCCCGCAATCCCGAACAGGAACCCCTTCTCGACCTCCCGCGTGAAGGCCGGGAAGGTCCACGCCTCGCCGTGCTTCACGGCCAGCGCCTCCGATCCGACCAGCGCCTGGTCAAGCGACGCCAGCACCCCGAGGAACAGCAACACCAGGAACGACCAGTAGCCGCGCTTGATCGCCTTGAACCGCTCGATCTTGCGCTCCGTGATGGGACTCATCGACCCCCGCTTCCAGAAGCGGACCAGCAGGTAGACGCCGAGGAGAAAGGCCACGAGGGTCGTCAGCCAGCCGAACCACGGGAAGGCGTCCTCGCTGCCCGCGGCGCCGATGCTCAGCCAGTCGGCATTGCGGCTCATCTCGAATCCCCACTTGAGGGTCGGCAGATTGAGGCCCAGGACCTCCCCCGCCCCCGCTGCGAGGGCGCCGATCGTCAGGATCATGCCGGCTGCCTTGAAGATCATCGGTCGAATTTCACCCGCGGGTCGATGCTGGCCACGATGATGTCGGAGAGGATGTTGCCCATCAGCATGAGAAAGGCCGCGATGGTCATGGTGCCCATGATGACGAAGGCGTCGCGCTCGAGAAGCCCCTGGAACTGCAGCAGCCCGAACCCCTGGATGTCGAAGACGGTCTCGATGAGAAGGCTGCCCGAGATGAAGATCGTGATGATGCCCCCCAGCGTCGAGGCGATCGGGATGAAGGAGTTCCGGAAGGCGTGCCGGAACACCGCGGTGCGGAACTTCACCCCCTTCGCCACCGCGGTGCGCACGTAGTCGGCGGCGAGGTTGTCCATCAGGTTGTTCTTCATCATCATCGTCAGCCACGCGAACCCGCCGATGATGTAGCAGATCAGCGGCAGGAAGGTGTGGTGCGCGAGGTCCTTCACCTTCCCCCAGGCGTCGAGGGTGTCGAAGTCCGGGCTGGTGAACCCGATCAGCGGAAACCACCCGAGCATCCGCCCGAAATAGACCAGCAGGAGGGCCCCCAGCGCGAACCCCGGGATCGAGTAGCCGATGAAGATCAGGATGGAACTCACGTTGTCCACCGCGGTGCGGTGCTTGATGGCCTTCAGGACCCCGAGCGGCAGGCAGATCGAGTAGGTGATCAGGACGTAGAGGATCCCGAAGTAGGCCGCGATCGGGATGCGGTCCAAAATGAGGTTGCCCACCGAGTCGCCGAAGACCTTCGAGTAGCCGAGCTGCCCCTGGAGGAGCCCCGCGAAGCGCGTCTTGAAGGCCGTGACGCGGACGTCGTAGTTGTCCGGGGCCTCCTCGCCGGTCTTGTTGTAGCGCTGCGCCCAGATGGCCTGCCGGTCGGCGGGAAGCTCGATCCGGAGGCTCCATCCCTCCGTGGCGATATCCGCGCCGGTGTCGAGGAAGGTCGCCGAGACGACCTCCTTGCCGTCGCGCTTCACCAGCGCCTGCCGGCCGGTCCCCTTCAGCTCGATGATCGCCTGGGTCTCGGGATCCTCCACGAGGGCGTCACCGATGGTCTCCTCCGCGCCCTCCGTGAAATCGGCGTCGCTGTGCCGCCCCTCCTTGGGAATAACTCCCAGCCACATCAGGTAGGCCACCGGGATGCTCTTGTCGTAGTTGAACTCGCGCTCGACCTCCTCGATGCCCTCCTCGCTCAGCCCGCCCTGCTGCTGCGAGGCGCCGCCGCCGGAGCTCCCCTCGTCCCCGGCCGCCGAGGCCTCCCGCATGGCCCGCTCCACCGGCCCGCCCGGAACCACCCGCGTCACCGCAAATACCAGCAGGGTCACGCCGAGCATGGTGATGGGAACCAGGAGCAGGCGCCGGACGAAATAGGCCTTCATCGATGATCGCGAAAAGGGGGAAAAGCGGGACGACACTCCCTTCTACCCCCCCGCAGGCGTGAATCAAGCCTTCCCCATTTCCGGGGGGGCGTCCTGCGAAAAAAAATCGCTGCCAATTCGCCGGATTTTTCGCATCGTCCCCCCCGATGCGCGTCCTGATGTCTCTTTTCCTCGTTTTGGCGGGCGCGCTCCTCGTCTCGTGCGACGGCCGGACCGCCGCCGACCGGGCCGCCGAGGCGGGCATCCTCATCATGGGGAACTCCTCCGAGCCGAAGGGGCTCGACTCCCAGCTCGTCACCGGGGTGCTGGAGAGCAACATCATCCGCTCGCTCTTCGAGGGCCTCTGCACCGAGCATCCCTCCAAGGACGGGGTGGCCCTCCCCGGCGCCGCCGAACGCTGGGAAGCCAACGACGACTTCTCGGTGTGGACCTTCCACCTGCGTCCCGAGGGCGTCTGGTCGGACGGCGTCCCGGTGACCGCCGGCGACTTCCTCTTCTCCTACGAGCGCATCCTCACGGCCTCCCTCGGTTCGGACTACGCCGAGATGCTCTTCTACATCAAGGGGGCCGAGGAGTTCTACAAGCGCGAGACGGACGACTTCAGCACCGTCGGGGTGAAGGCCCTCGACGACTACACCCTCGAGATCACGCTCCGCGGGTCCCTCCCCTTCCTCCCCGAGATCACCAAGCACTACACCTGGTATCCGGTCCCGCGTCACGTCGTCCTCGAGTACTCGGACGGGAAGATCGATGTCCCCTTCAGCGGGTGGACGCAACCGGGCAACCTCGTCTGCAACGGTCCCTTCCTCCTGAAATCGTGGCGCATCAACGACCACATCGAGGTCGTCAAGAACCCGCGCTACTGGGATGCCGAAACCGTGCAGCTCAACGGGATCCGCTTCGTCCCGGTCATCAACTCCTACACCGAGGCGCGCATGTTCTTCGACGGCCTCCTGCACATCACCTACACCCTCCCGCCGGAGCTCATCCCCTTCGCGAACGAGCACCATCCCGAGGAGACCCGCGGCGAACTCTATCTCGGGACGCGCTTCGTGCGCTTCAACGTCACGCGTCCCCCCCTCGACAACCCCAAGGTGCGCCGCGCCCTCGCCCTCACCATCGACCGGAACTCGCTCATCGACAACGTCCTGCAGGGCGGACAGATGCCCGCCTACGGGATGGTCCCGCCCTTCGGCGACTACGAGACCGAGCACGCCGTCGACTTCGATCCGGCCGAAGCGCGCCGCCTCCTCGCCGAGGCGGGCTTCGCCGACCCGTCGGAGTTCCCGCGCATCAAGCTCCTCACCGCCGACCGGGACGTGTCGAAGCGCATGGCCGAGGCCTACCAGGGGATGTGGAAGGAGCACCTCGGCATCTCGATCGACATCGAGCAGAAGGAATGGACGTCCTACCAGAACGCCATGACGAAGCTCGAGTACGACCTCGTCGACGGCGGCTGGATCGGCGACTACCTCGACCCCACGACCTTCCTCGACATGTGGATCGGCGGCGGCGGCAACAACCGCACCGGCTGGGCGAGCAAGGAGTTCGAGGCGGCCCTCCGCCAGAGCGAGCACGTCCGGGATCCCGCGGCCCGCCTCGAGGTCCTCCAGAAGGCGGAGCGCATCCTCATGAGCGAACTCCCCGCCCTGCCCATCTACTGGTACACCACGAACTACCTCATCGACCGGCGGGTGAAGGGATGGAGCCCGCTGCTCCTGAACAACCACCCCTACAAGTGGGTCTCCTTCCAAACCGCCGCCGAGTAACGACGCCGTGTTCCGATTCGTCATCCAGCGCCTCCTGCAGGGACTCGTGGTCCTCCTGGTCCTCTACACTCTCTCGTTCTTCCTCATCAAGACGCTGCCGGGCGACGCCTTCACCGGGGAGCGCGCCATCTCCCCGGAAGCGGTGGCGGTCCTCAAGAAGCGCTTCGGCCTCGATAAAAACTGGGTCACCCAGTACGGCTTGCGGCTGAAGCGCCTCGTCGTCCAGCAGGACCTCGGGGTCTCGCCGAAGAAGAACCGCGAGGTCGCCCTGATCCTCCGCCAGTCCTTCCCGCCCTCCGTCCTCCTCGGGCTCAACGCCCTCCTCGTGGCCTGCGCCATCGGGATTCCCCTCGGGATCCTCTCGGCAGTGCGCAAGAACACGTGGTTCGACTATGCCGCCATGGGCTTCGCCATGATCGGGATCTGCGTGGCGGCCTTCATCATCGGGCCCCTCCTGCAGACGCAAATCGCGATGCGCATCCCGGCCCTCAAGGTCGCGGGGTGGGAGAACCCGCTCGACTGGATCCTGCCGGCGATCACCCTCGGGCTCGCGCCCGCCGCCTACCTCGCCCGCCTGACGCGCGGCGGCATGCTCGAGATTCTCAACCAGGACTTCGTGCGGACCGCCCGCGCCAAGGGCGTCCCCCCGATGAAGGTCATCACCCGGCACACCCTGCGCGGGGGGCTCCTCCCCTCGGTGGCCTTCCTCGGCCCCGCCTTCGCGACCCTCATCAGCGGCTCCTTCGTGGTCGAGACCATCTTCCAGATCCCCGGGATGGGCCGCCACTTCATCGACGCCACCATCGACCGCGACGAGTTCCTCCTCCTCGGGTGCGTCCTCTACTACGGCTTCCTCATCGTCCTCCTCAACCTCGTCGCCGACATCATCCAGGCCATTCTTAATCCCCGTCTTCGCGAGTCCCTCTGAGGTCCGGAAGTCGGAAGTCAGATGTCGGAAGTCAGAATTTAGAAACCGCGCATGTCCGCCTCGCCGCCCAAGAATATCGAGAAAGGCACCTCCCTCTGGAAGGACGCCTGGCTGCGCCTGCGCCGGAACAAGGTCGCCCTCGGCAGCGGGGTCTTCCTGGTCATCATGGTGGGGCTGTGCTTCGGCCTCGCGTGGTTCACCGGGCACGACCCCAACCAGCAGAGCCTCACCAACAAGTTCGCCGCCCCGGGCGACGGGCACCTCCTCGGGACCGACCAGATGGGCCGCGACCTGTTCTCCCGCATCCTCTTCGGGGGACAGATTTCCCTCCTCGTCGGGTTTGTCGCCACCGCGGTGGCCTTCGTCATCGGCATCCTCTACGGCGCCATCTCGGGATACGTCGGCGGGCGGCTCGACGCCCTCATGATGCGCATCGTCGACATCCTCTACGCCATCCCCTTCCTCGTGCTCGTCATCCTCCTCCAGGAGGTCCTCAGCAGCTCCGCCGGCGACGCCTCCGAGTGGCTCGTGAAAAACTGGAATTTCCCCGAGGAAACGACCTACCGCTTCGCCAACATCCTGCCGCTCTTCATCGCCATCGGGGCCCTCGGCTGGCTGACGCTGGCCCGCATCACCCGCTCGCAGGTCCTCTCGCTCAAGCAGCAGGAGTTCGCCCAGGCCGCGGTGTCCCTCGGCCTGAAGCCCATGCGGATCCTCATCCGCCACATCATCCCCAACACCCTCGGGCCCGCCATCGTCTACGTGACCCTCACCATCCCGAGCTTCATCATGTATGAGGCCACCCTGTCCTTCCTCGGGCTCGGGATCAAGGCCCCCAACAGCTCCTGGGGGGTCCTCATCAAGGACGGGGCCAACTACATGGAAACCCAGCCCATGCTCCTCATTCTCCCGGGCCTTTTCTTCACATCCACCCTCTTTGCCCTGAATTTCCTTGGGGATGGCCTGCGGGATGCCCTTGACCCGCAGGCTGCCAAGGACTAGGTAATGAGGTATGTCTAGGAAAGGGAAAGACGGCTCGGGCCGCAAAGGCCCCCTCGAACGCAAAGCCAATGTCAGCCTCAAGCGGGCGGAAGACCAGGTCCTCCAGACGCTCCTCAAGGACCACCCCGAGTGGATCGACAAGGACGGCAATTGCCCGCAATGCGTCGTCGAGGAATACAGCCTCGCCGAACCGCATTATTATCCGAACGAGGATAAGAAATAGCGGCCCCGCGCCGGCGGCCCACATCGCCTCTCCCCATTGCTCCCAACGGCCCACGGCGGGAGACGGGAGGGAACATGCGCTCGCCAGCCCCGGTCGGGGCGGAACATCCCGGCCGCAGGCGGCCGACCCCGGCCCCGCGGGCGGAACACCCCGGCCCCGCACGAAACACCTCGGCGACGGGCGGACCACCCCGGCCGCGGATGACCCGCCCTCTCCCCCGCCTCTCCCCCGTTCACCCCCCCTCAACTCGAGGTGATCTTCACGAGGAACCCGCGTTCCCGGGCGCTGCGCAGGGTCCGGCCCAGGAGGAGCATCGCTCCGGCCAGGTAAACGACATTCAGGGCCGCCGCCCACAGCATGTGGGGGACGTGCAGTCCGTCTCCGCCGAGAGCATGGCGCATCCCCTCGAAGATGTGCGACCCGGGGAAAGCCAGGGCCAGCGGCTGCAGCCAGACGGGCAGCGCCGACACCGGGTAAAACACCGCGCAGATCGGCTGCAGCATGAACGGCACCGCCCACGCGAGCGCCTCGGCTCCGTGCCCGAAGCGCATGATCAGCGCCATCGACACCAGCCCCAGCGCCCAGCCGAACAGCATGAGATTCGCGTAGAACGGGATCAGCGCCCAGTTCAGCGCCAGGAGATTGAACTGGTAGGCGACGAACGCCACCGAGATGAGCACCACCGAGGTCGCCACGACCCGCACGAAGCCCACCATGAACATCGCACCGAGGTACTCGGACGTCCGCACCGGCGCCGCGAAGATGTTCAGCAGGTTCCGCGTCCAGACGTCCTCCAGGAACGAGATCGCCACCCCCTGCTGCGACCGGAAGAGGACGTCCCACAGGATCATGGCGCCGATCAGGTAAGTCAGCGGCCACGGGAAATCATCCTGCCCGGCGCTGATCAGGTAGCTGGTGAGAAACCCCCACACCAGCAGGTCCACGAACGGCCAGAAAAACAACTCCACCACCCGGATCGGATGCCGCGTGTAGAGCCACAGGTAGCGCAGCGCGATGGAGCGAATGACCAAAAAGTTCATCGGTCCCACGCCCGCCGCCCCCCCGATGCGCGCCCGAACCCGCTCCGGCCGCAGACATCCTCGATCCCGCGCATGTCGTGCTCGGCGTGCAAATTTACCATCGTGTTGCTGACGGGCGATTCCGCCCCCGCAAGGCTAGATCGCGGACCGAAGCCAGGTCAAGTGACGGAAATCACCGGCGTCTTCCCGTCTCGGCGGCCAAACGTGGCGGCGGTTTTCAACCGCCATGCCCATCAATGGCCATGGACAACGTACCCTTACCGTCCCGGTCATACCCCACCTCGGCAGCCCAACGTGGCGGCGGTTTTTAACCGCCATGCCCAAACCCCGCCCACACCCCCCAAAACGTACCCTGACCGCCCCGGTCATGCGCCCCCTTAGATGGACCCCGCGGCCGCGGGGTCCGGACCTTCCCGCGCAACGCGCGCCAGCCGTCACACCATGACCGGGACGGTCATGCCACAGTTTCAATAACGAACGATGGGCATGGCGGTTGCAAACCGCCGCCACGGAACAAGCTCGCGGCCGAGGAGCGCGAGCAGCTGCGCCGCGACCTCCTCGCTGACTGCGAGTTGGATACGCAGGCGATGGTGGAGCTGGTTGGAGCCTTAAACGGGATCGCGCAGGAACCGTGAACCCGGATGTTCATTCCTTCTGACCGTCCCCTTTGCCGTTCCCTTTTCCGTCCCCTTCTCCGCGCCCGGATTCCCCTCCGTCGCGCTCCCGCGATTTCGTCTGCCTTTTGAGCTTCCCAAAGCTGATGAGTCTCCGGGCCCGTTCATCCCAGAGGCGGAAGGTGAGCGACTTCAGGCTCCCGAACAGCGTCGTGGGCTTCACCTCGGCGAACATCGGGTCGGAGCGGTGGCACCGCTCGAGGTTGTAGTTCGGGATCCGGGAGCTGAGGTGATGGATGTGATGAAAGCCGATGTTGCCGGAAAACCACTGCAGAACCCGGGGAAGCTTGTAGAACGAACTGCCCTGCATGGCGGCCGCGGTGTAATCCCAGTCCTCCCCCCGCTCCCAGTAGGCGTCCTCGAACTGGTGCTGGACATAGAACAGCCAGAAGCCGGCCGCCCCGGCCACCCCCATGACGATCAATTGAATGATCAGCCAGGGAAAGAAGCCGTAGATATTCACGAGCCCCAATGCCAGGATCAGAATGGCGCCGTTCATGATCCAGACCGAGGCCTTCTCGCGCCGTTTGGCCTTGGCCGATGGGAAGCGTTGGAAGATCAGGAAAATGAGGAGCGGCGCGATCAGGAAGAGAACGAACGGGTTGCGCGCCAGGCGATACGAGAACTTCTTCCAGCGGGAGGATGCGAGATACTCTTCCACCGTCAGGGTCCAGACGTCCCCGACTCCGCGCCGTTCGAGATGACCCGTCGTGGCGTGATGAACGGAATGCTCCCACCTCCAGTGGTAGTACGGGGTGAAGGTCAGGACCCCGGTGATGAACCCCCAGATGTCGTTCGCGAGGCGGGACTTGAAGAACGACCCGTGCCCGCAGTCGTGAAAAATGATGAAGACCCGGATGACGAATCCTCCGGCCAGGATCGCCAGACCCACCACCAGCCACCACGATACCGAAAGACTGAGATACATCAGGTACCAGAGGACCGCATACCCGCCGATCGTGTTCACGATCTGCCAACTGGCCCGCCAGACGTTCGGCTTCTGGTACTCGGCCACGATCGCCTTCCAGCGCGCCACAGCCTCGCGCCGGCCCGCCTTGTCCACGGGCTGGGCCTCCGGCTGAGCCTCGGGCTGGGAAGTGGATTCCGAACTCACTTTCTGCAGGTGCAATCTACGATCAGGTCGGTCGCCTCCGCAAGGACATTGCATGCGCTTCGAGACCCGCATGACGGCCCGCACGGTGCGGAGCATCGGAATGTTTGCGATTCGAATTTGTTTCGAACGTTGCGCCCCAACGGGGCACCGGAATGTCCTGCCCCGGCGAACCGCAGCGAAGACGGGAGCCCCGGGGTTTCACGCGCGAGAAACGAACTGCGGCGAATGGGGACGACTCATCAGGGCTCCACGATGTCAAAAAGTGACGCCCGACCCCTTTCTTTCGCATGGCCGTCATCACCTTGCGGCCAGACGGAAACTCCGGGCCCGCGCCCGGGGACAAGTGGCGG
>JABDMC010000171.1 GCA_013001695.1 Akkermansiaceae bacterium | reverse complement strand
CCACGGGTCACAAGCTCACCCCGCGCTTCCATGGGATGAAATCGTCCTGCCCCAGCCGCACCGCCTTGGGGGTGTATCTCCCGCTGGCGGTCTCGATCACGAGGTCGAGCAGGGATCCTCCGAGTTCCGGGATCCCCGCCTCGCCGGTGACCACCGCGCCGGCATCGAAATCGATCATGTCGGGAAGGCGTTCCGCGGTGGCGCGGTTGGAACTCACCTTGATCACCGGCGCGACCGGGTTGCCGGTGGGCGTTCCCAGGCCGGTCGAGAACAGGATCAAGTTGGCCCCGGCGCCGGCCAGGGCGGTGGTCGACTCGATGTCGCCGCCGGGAGTGCACAGGAGGTTCAGGCCGGGCTCCGTCACGGCCTGCGGGTAGTCCAGGGCGGCCACCACCGGGGACGTTCCGCCCTTGCGGGCCGCCCCGGCCGACTTGATGGCATCCGTGATCAGCCCGTCGCGGATGTTTCCGGGCGACGGGTTCATGTCGAAGCTGCCGCCCACCGCGCGGGCCTGCGCCTCGTAGGCCCGCATGAGGGCCACGAAGCGGTCCGCGGTTTCCTTGTCGCGGCACCGGTCGACGAGTTCCTGCTCGACGCCGCACAACTCCGGGAACTCCGAGAGGATGGCGGATCCCCCGAGCGCCACGAGGAGGTCCGAGGCCTGCCCGATCACCGGGTTGGCCGAGATCCCGGAGAATCCGTCCGAGGCGCCGCATTCCACCCCGACCGTCAGCTTTGACAAGGGGGCCGCCCGGCGCCGGGCCTCGTTCGCGGCCGCAAGCCCCACGAAGGTCCGCTTCACGACCTCGCTCATCATGGCCCGCTCGTTCGGGTAGCTCTGCTGCTCGAAGACGAGGAGCGGCTTCTCGAAGCGCGGGTTGCGGCGGTGCAGCTCGTCCCGGAGGACCTGCACCTCGGCATTCTGGCACCCGAGGCTCAGGATCGTGGCGCCCGCCACGTTGGGATGATTGATGTACCCCGCGAGAAGGTGGCAGAGATTCGTCGAATCGACGCGCATGCCGCCGCAACCGAGGTTGTGGAGCAGGAACTTCACCCCGTCGACGTGCGGGAAGAGGCGCGGCTCTCCCTGGGGCGGGCCCTCCGCGGCATCGAGTTCCAGCAATTCCGCGGACGGGGTCCCGGCGCGGTATCCCTCCGCGAGGCGCCGCACGAGGTCCTCGTAGGGCCCGCACTGCGAGTACCCGAGGGCTTCCAGCATCGCTTCCCGCAGAACCTCGAGATTCCGGTTCTCGCAGAAGACCATCGGCACCACCACCCAGTGATTGGCGGTCCCCACCGACTTGTCGGCCCGCACGAAGCCGTCGAAGGTGCGGTCCGCCCACGGCGAGACGTCCGGCGGTTCCCAGGTGAAGGCCCCCGCCCGGCTTTCATACGACGCGCTGGCATGCTCGAGGTTGTCGCGCCGCACCGCGCCGCCTCGCGCCACGGCGCGGGTCGCGCGTCCGACCGTCACGCCGTACATGCGCACCGTGTCCCCTCTCGCCACGTCGCGCCTGGCGAACTGGTGCTTGCGCCCCACGTCGTCCACAAGGCGGATCGACTGGCCGTTGACGTGGACCTCCTCCCCCTTGCGAAGATCGCGCAGCGCCACGACGAGATCGTCGTCGGGGTGGATCTGCAGGCCCGGCTTGTCCATGACGGGCCGACCGTAACGCGGGATCACCACGGTGAGAAGGGACATTCCGCTCCCGGACCGGAATCTCCGGGCGGGCGAGATTCTCCAGAACTCCCTTCCCGCGGGTGAGTTCAACCGGTATGCAGGCGATGCACATGAAGACCTTCCCGCTCCTCGTTCTGGCGGCCCTTGCCCCTCCCGTCCTCGACGCCGACGATTGGCCGCAGTGGTTCGGCCCCGGGCGCGACGGCATCTGGCGCGAAGCCGGCATCGTCGAGAAGTTCCCGGAGGGCGGCCCGAAGGTCCTCTGGAGGACCCCGATCCACCGCGGCTATGCCGGTCCCGCCGTCGCGGACGGCAGGGTCTACGTGATCGACCGGGAGGTCTCCGACCCGTCGAAGGCCCCGGCCAATCCCTTCAAGACCGGAAAGGTCCCCGGCAACGAGCGTCTCCTGTGCCTCGACGCCGCCACCGGGAAGGTCGTCTGGGAGCAGGCCTACGACTGCACCTACGGCATCTCCTATGCGGCGGGCCCCCGCGCCACGCCCACCGTGGACGGCGACCGGGTCTACACGCTCGGGGCCGAGGGCAACCTCTTCTGCCGTTCGGCCGGGGACGGCGCCGAGATCTGGTCGCACGACTTCAACGAGCTCTGCGGGGTGGAGACCCAGGTCTGGGGATTCGCGGCTTCCCCGCTCGTCGAGGGCGGCCTTCTCATCTGCCTTGCGGCCGGGGACGGCTCCACCGCGATGGCCTTCGACAAGAGAACCGGCAAGGAAGTGTGGCGGGCCCTGAGCGCCAGGGACCCCGGCTACTGCCCGCCCCGCATCATCGAGCACGCCGGCCGCCGCCTTCTCATCGTCTGGCACCCGGAGTCGGTGAACGCCCTCGACCCCGCCACCGGGGAATCCGTGTGGACCATCCCGTGGAAGATCCGGTCCGGGCTCACCATCCCGACGCCCCAGCCGGTGGGCGACGAGCACCTCTTCCTCTCGTCCTTCTACAACGGATCCATGATGCTGAAGCTGCAACCCGATCACACCACGCCGGAAGTCGTCTACCGCACCGGGCACGCCAGCGAAAAGAAGACCACGCACCTCCACGGGATCATGAACACCGCGGTCCTGCACGACGGCCACCTCTATGCGGCCTGCAGCTACGGCGAGTTCCGCTGCATGGAGGCAGCCACCGGCAAGCGCCTCTGGGAATCGCTGGAGCCGATCGGCCTCGAACGCCCGACCCGCTGGGGGACCGTCTTCGTCACCCCGCACGAGGACCGCTTTTTCCTCTTCACCGAGAGGGGCGACCTGGTCATCGCGCGGCTCTCCGCGAAGGGCTACGTGGAAGTGGACCGCGCCCACGTCATCGCGCCGGACGGGATCGACCTGCGGCAGCGCGAGATCGTCTGGTCGCACCCCGCCTACGCCCGGAAATGCTGCTTCGTCCGCAATGATTCCGAGGTGATCTGCCTCTCCCTCGAACCGTGAGTCCCGGGCCCGGGGCGGGCATCCCGGGGCGGGCGTGGGGACCCGCCGGCCGCCATCGATCCCGCCGCGGCCCGGGTCCCGCAACCACCCGGCCCGGAATCACGAGTCCGCGGGAAAACTCGCCACGCGGCCCCGGAAAAGGGTGCCGTCGGGGGCGATCCCGTGTAAATTGAAGCGGATGATGACCTTGGGCTCCGCGATTGACCGCTGCCGGGCGGCGGGACTGCGCCGCACCAAGGCCCTCGAGGAGCTCCTCGCGACCCTGCTGGACGCCGCGCGCCCCATGACGCTCGCCGAGCTGGCCGCTTCCCCGCGGCTCGTCACCCAGTGCGACAAGGCCACCATCTACCGGCTCCTGCATCGCCTCACCGACAAGGGACTCGTGCGGCGCCTCGGCCTCCACGAACGGGCGGCCTACTTCGCCCTCGTGGTCCCCGGCCAGCATCGCGATTACCTCATCTGCACGGAATGCGGGTCCATCGCCCCCGTCGACGCCCCCTGCCCGGTGCACGATCTCGAGGACGAGATCCGCGCCAAATCGGGATTCCAGAACCTCTACCACGAATTGGAGTTCTTCGGGACCTGCCCGGACTGCTCCTGACCCCGCCTCCCGTTGTGAGCCCCGGTTCCGACACCCCGCCCGACGCCCCGGAGGAATTTTTTGAATTCCTCTCCGTGGAGAAGAACGTCTCGCCGCGCACCCTCGCGAACTATGAACGGGCCCTCACGGCTTTCCGGGGGTGGATGGAGGACCGCTTCCGGTCGTGGCGGGCCTGCACCGCCGACGATTTCCGCGCCTACCTGTTCGACTGCATGAAGCGGGGCCTGGCGCGGTCCACGATCCGCCTGCACTTCTCCGCGCTGCGATCCTTCTACAAGTTCCTCGTCTTCCGGCACGGCCTCGAGAAGAGCCCCCTCGCCGAGATCCAGCTTCCCAAGCTCGAACGGCAGCTCCCGGTGGTCCTCACCATCGCCCAGGTCGAGCAGCTCCTCGCCCTGCCGCTCGAGCTCCCCCTCGAGAAGCAGGCTCCCGAGTGGCTCCCGCACCGCGACGCCGCCATCCTCGAACTTTTTTATTCCACCGGTCTCCGTCTCTCGGAACTGGCCTCCCTCGACGTCCCCGACATCGACGCCCTCGGCGACACGGTGCGGGTCATCGGCAAGGGGTCCAAGGAGCGCATGGTTCCGGTGGGCAGCCACGCCATGAAGGCCCTCGAGAAGTACCGCGGCGCCGCCAGGATCACGGCGGGCCCCCTCTTCCTCTCCAAGCTCCGGAAGCGGCTCTCGACCCGCTCCATCAACTCCGTCCTCAAGAAGTACCTCGCGGCATCGGGCATTCCCTTCAACGTCACTCCCCACAAGCTCCGGCATTCCTTCGCGACCCACCTCCTCGACGCCGGGGCCGACCTCCGCAGCGTGCAGGCCCTCCTCGGCCACTCCTCGCTCTCCACCACGCAGATCTACACCCACGTCACCCGGGAACGGCTCCGCGACACCTACGACGCCGCCCATCCCCGCGCGAAATAGGGCCCCCGCCCGCCCGGCATTCCCGCGGGCCTCCCCCCAAAATGAAAGGGGGCCGGATTTTCATCCGGCCCCGATCATGAGATGTTTGTTGTCCGGTCAGGCCTTAGAAGCCTGCGGTCAGGATGATCCCACCCCAGAACTCGTCGTCCTGCGTCGTGGTCGGCGGAGAGGTCAGCGGGGCGGCCCCGGCACCGTTCTCCACACCGTCTTCGGCCAAGGTCACCGCGATATACGGCGAAATCGTCAAGACATCGTTCAGCGCGTAGTCCAGGCTGACCGATGCGCCGAGGTGGTGCAAATCGGACGTCTCCCAGTCGTAGGAAAGCACGAGCCCGATGTTCAGATCGGTCGATTCGCACATCTCCGTGGACCAGTCGGCGGTCGCCTCGGTGTAGCCGTCGTTGTCTCCCTCGATGTCCCAGAAGTAGGTCAGGCCGAGGTCGATGCCCTGCACCGTGGTCGATGCCGCGAAGTAAACCTCCTCAAGCAACGAAGTTCCGGGCGATGCCCCGTCCGTCGGGAAGTCGTAGTAGATGTAGCCGATCTCAAGGTTTCCCTCGAGAACACCGAGATCGAGGTCCTTGTTGATGCCGCCATAGTAGTCGACCTCATCAAAGGCATTCACTTTTCCATTCACGCTCGCATACCAGATGCCCGCGTTCAGCCCGAAGCCCTGGCCAAGGTCCGTTCCGAAATCGATTCCCGCTTCGGTCATGGAGTCTCCGCCTTGGTCGGCGCCCCGGAAAATATACTCGGAATTCCAGCCAGCATGCAGCTCGCCTTCAATTTCCGCACTCGCCAACCCGGCCATCACAGCCGCGCCAGTCGCCAACAGGGTCAAGGGATGTCTCATAACGGCGCGGAGATAACCACACTTCCACCCTTCATAACAAGATTAAAATCAACTAATCTAAAATATTTAGGGCCCTGAAGCAGATCGCCTCAGGGCCCCGTAATTGCGTAATTATTATCTTCAGCCTTCGGTATTGTAGGCCTCCTCCCCGTGGTAGGTGAGGTCCAGGCCGCTGTTCTCGTCGTCTTCCGAAACCCGGAGGCCCACGGTCACTTTGGCGATGAGGAGGGCCACGAAGGCCACCACCCCGCTCCAGACGATGGTCAGGACGACGCTCTTGAACTGGGCGATGACCTGGGGCCCGATGCCGCCTTCCGGCACTTCCCGGAGGAAGACGCCGGTCAGGATGGCGCCGACGATGCCGCCGATGCCGTGCACCCCGAAGACGTCGAGGCTGTCATCGTAACCGAGGGCCCGCTTCAGGGAGGTCGCGCAGAAGT
Source organism: Akkermansiaceae bacterium (assembly GCA_013001695.1). GTDB lineage: Bacteria > Verrucomicrobiota > Verrucomicrobiia > Verrucomicrobiales > Akkermansiaceae > Roseibacillus_B. Next base: position 1,898 of record JABDMC010000171.1, on the reverse strand, counting down.
AGCAGACGACCCCGGAGGCCAGCCCGATGACGAGCGCCCCGGTGACCGTGGTGGATCCGGAGGCCGGGGTGATGGCCACCAGTCCGGCCACCGCGCCCGTGGCGGCACCCACCGCGGTGGGCTTCTTGGAGATCATCCATTCCAGCGCGATCCACCCGAGGACCGCCGCGGCGGTCGCAATCTGGGTGGTGATCATCGCGAAGCCCGCCACGCCGTCGGCCGCGAGCTCGCTCCCGGCATTGAACCCGAACCAGCCGACCCACAGCAGGGAAGCCCCGATCACGGTGTAGGCCACGTTGTGCGGCGCGAGGTTCGGCCCGGGAAAGCCCTTCCGCTTGCCGAGCATGATGCAGGCCACCAGCCCGGCGATGCCGGCGTTGATGTGCACCACGGTGCCGCCCGCGAAATCGATGACGTCCCAGTCGGCGAAGAGTCCCCCGCCCCAGGCCATGTGCCAGATGGGCAGGTAGGAGAACGTGACCCAGAGGATCGTGAAGATCAGGACCGCGCTGAACTTCATGCGCTCCGCGAAGGCCCCCACGATGAGCGCCGGGGTGATGATGATGAAGGTCATCTGAAACGTGACGAAGACGCTCTCCGGGATCGACCCGTTGACCGTGTCGGCGCCCATGTGTTTCAGCATGAGCATGCTGGCATCGCCGAAGAACTTGTTCCCCTCCCCGGCCGCAAAGGAGTAGCCGTAGACGACCCAGATGATCGACATCACCGCCGCGATGACGAAACACTGGATCAGGATCGAGAGGACGTTCTTGGCCCGCACCAGACCGCCGTAAAAGAGGGCCAGGCCCGGCAGGGTCATCAGCAGCACCAGGACCGCTGCCACCAGCATCCAGGCGGTATCGCCGGAGTTCAGGGTTGCTTCCTCCTCCTGCGCCCAGGCCGGAATGGTGCCGATCAGGAGGCTCAGGAGGCCGAATATCGTGATTTTTGAGCGTATTGCGTTCATTGGGATGGTGGGTCGTCCCGCGCCGGGCGCGGGCGGGGGAAAAAGCAGACTGCGTGCCAACTTTCCCGGTCCGTCCCTCCCCATCCCCGTCCCCTCCGGCCCCCGGAGGACGGCGCCCGAAATCTGGCACACCACTTGCTCCGGGCAGCGCGAAGCAAATCAACTCATCCCACCGAACCATGCGAATTCGTCACGTTACCGTCCTGGCCCGGAAGCTCCTCCTGGGGGTGTTCCTGGCCGTTGCCTTCCTTCATCCCGCCACCGTGCAGGCCGAGCTGATTGACCCGGCCGCCGCCGAGTATGCGGTCAGCGCCGAGATGCTTGACGCCGAGCACGGCGACTACGACGAGGGGGCCGTCGACCTCATCGGGGCGGCCATCTACAAGTTCATCCAGTTCGGCGGGGACAAGGCCCAGCTTTCCCCCGGGCAGCTCGCCGCGGCGGAAGGCTACTACGACCGCTACGAGACATCGCCGTTCTTCGCGCTGAGCAACCTGTGGATTCTTCTCTGCGCGTTCCTCGTGTTCATCATGCACCTCGGGTTCTCATGTCTCGAATCGGGGCTCACCCAGCGGAAGAACACCGTCAACATCCTCTTCAAGAATGTTTACATCATCTGCGCGGGCATCCTGCTCTACGCGGTGTGGGGATTCAACGCGATGTATCCGGGCGACTGGACGATCTCGAATATCTTCGCCTTCGGATCGCCGATCGGAGGCACGCCCGCCGACAACGCCGATCTCTCCTACGGCGGCACGGGCCTCTGCCAGACCGGCTGGGCGGACTTCATTTTCCAGGCGATGTTCGCGGCCACCGCGGCCACCATCGTTTCGGGTGCGGTCGCGGAGCGCGTGAAGCTTTCGAGCTTCATGATCTTCGCGGCGCTCCTCGTGGGCTTCGCCTACCCGATCACGGGCGGCTGGAAGTGGGG
>JABDMC010000137.1 GCA_013001695.1 Akkermansiaceae bacterium | reverse complement strand
TGCGCCATCCCGCCGTGCACCAGCACGAGGGATTCCTGCAGCGCCCGCCGCGCGCTCTCCGGGATTTCGTCCTCGCCGTAAACGTGGTGCACCGGCATGAGGCGCCCGCGCGAGACGCCCCACTCGGGATCGCCGTCCGCCGCGGCCTCGCCGGTGATGAGCTTGATTCCCGGCCACACCCCGCCGCTGTCCTGCCAGCCGCCCCCCGACCCGCCGATCCATTCCCCGAGGATGGCACGTGCCAGGACGAGCCGCCGCTCGTTTTCCTCGAGCGGACCCGTCAGCGAACGCGTCTGCCCGGTGGCCCGCATCAGGACGCCGATCAAACCGGCGAGGAGGTTGGTGGACACCGCGAGCCGCGAGCCTTTGGGGATGTCGTTTACCGCCGAGACCAGCTCGATCCCCTTCCCCGGCCCGACGAGGCGCTCGAGAAGGCTCTCGAGCCGCTTCCCCGACCCCTCGATTCCCGGTGGCACGATGCCGGCCGCGATCACCGCGGCCTTCAACAGCCCGAGGTAATCCTTCGCGAAGTCGAAGACCTCCCCGAGGTTGTCGATGCGCGCCGTGGCCTTCAGGTCAACCGAGGTCAGCACGATGACCGGTTCATCGATGACGCGCAGGTAGGCCTCCACCGGGGGCCGCGTTTCGCGATCGCGCCCGTGCACGCCGAGGTCGATCGAGACGTTCAGCACCCGGGCCCCCTCCGGGTAGTCCATGCCGAGGAAGAAGATGTCCGACCACCCGCTGTGCGACAGGTCCATGCGGACCGGGGTGCGCTCGCGCAGCACCGGCATCGACCCGTCCGCCGCGGGCTGCATCATCTCGCTTCGCATCCGCAGGGGATGGTCGGCGGGATGGCCCATGCGGAACATCCACTGGTTGCCGCGGACGGTGCGCACCGACTTGCGCACCTGGTCGGCGAGCGTCTGGAAGGCGAGCTGGTGATAGGCCGCGGCGAGGGCCGAGGACAGGGCGTCGCCCGGGCCGTCGGCAGCCATGGCCGCCAGGAACCCGTCGATCGCCTCCGCAAACCGGCGCTTCAGGAGGTGCTCGTAGGCCGCGAAGGGAATCCGCCCGATGCGCCCGGCCGGCAACTTCGGGGGGAGGTGGAACCGGTGGATGGCATACAGGAAGAACAGGGCCCGGACGCGCTCGTAGAGGTTGTCGGCCTCGCGGCGAAAGGCGTCGAGCGCGGCGCACTCGCCGAGGAGCGCCTCGCCGGAAAGCTCCGCGCAGGCCGCGGCAAGGTCCTCGTCCCGCCGCGAGGCCTCCGTCGTGGTGATGATCTCCACGAGGCGCGAGCCCGCGGCGGGATCCTGCGCGGCGGGCGATGAGGGGGGAGAGGGCTGGTTCACGCGGGCGGCGGGGAGGGGCTGGGGATCAACTCACGGGCGGGAGTTCGCCGTGATCTCGATGAGGGAGGTGAGCACTTCGTCGCGGTGCGGACCGGCGAGCGCCAGCGACAATTGGGCCCGCAACAGGCCGTAGCGTTCGCCGATGTTGAACCGCTGCCCGGCAATCTCCACGGCCAGATACCTGCCGGCCCTGGCGAGACCCGCCAGCGTCGGGCTCAGTCCGGCCGACTCCCCGTCCGGCAGGGCGGCCACCCGCCGGTCGAGGTCATCCATCACGGCCGCCGTCAGGGCGTGCATCCCGAAGAAGCAATAGTAGTTGCCGGCCCGCAGTCCGGGGATCATCAGCTCCTGTTCCGCGAGGGTGGGGGTCGGCTTTTCCACGATGCTGGTGACCTCCAGCACCGAGGGAGATGCCGGGACGCGCGTCCCGCCGATCGTCCCGTAAAGATGCAGCTGACTCTCGTGGGTGGCCTGCACCCCGGAGACGCATCCGTCATGGCCCGCAACAACCTCCAGCAACTGGGTCACGCACGACGCCTTCTTGTCGCTCCGGAAAACGTGATCGCCGACGAGCAGCACGAACGGGTCTGCTCCGGTATATTCGCGGGCCATCCAGACGGCATGGCCGTACCCCCGCGGCGCCGTCTGCTCGATGAGCTCCAGGCGGTCGGCGTGGCAGCCGGCGGCGCGGAGGTAGGAGTCGCGGGTCCCCGGGTGGATGACGATCGCCGCCGACTCGATCCCGGCCGAGAAGAGGTCGTCGAGGATGATCTCCAGCGCGGCCTTGGCGGTTCCCTCGGGGTCCACGAGGGTTTGCAGCGGGAGGTGAAACTCCGTCGGGCTGGCGGCGGTCACGACGGCTTTTCG
>JABDMC010000108.1 GCA_013001695.1 Akkermansiaceae bacterium | reverse complement strand
CGCCCGCCCCGGCGGCCCTGGCGACCCCCCCGATTGCGGACCCCATCGTGGAACGCCTCGTGGCCGAAGCCCGGCAGGCCCGCGTCGCGGATGACATGCGCCTCGCGATCGTCAAGCTCGAGGAGGCCGCGCAGCGGGCCCCCGGCGAGCCGAATGTCCTCTACCAGTTCGGCACCGTGTTTGAAGCGATGGGCATCTACGACCGCGCCTCGGACTACTACCAGAAGGTCTTTGAACTCGGGACGACGGGGGCGGGGTCGCTGTATCAACTCGCGGCCCGCAAGATCAGCACCGGCTTCGCCGCCCCCCGCGCCATGCAGGGCAAGCTCGCGATCGGACGCGTGCGCCAGTTCAACGACACCCGCGTCAAGGACGGGGAGATGGTGATCATCGAGATTCCCATCATGGCGGCGCCCGGGCAGGAGTTGCGGCCGGATGACGTGGAAGTGGTGGTCCGCTTCTTCGACAAGCTCGACGGCGAGATCGTCCCCGCCGCCCCGGAGAACACGCCGGTGACCAACTGGCCGAGCAAGCCGGTCGACTGGGCCGGCGCCCATGAGGAGATTCTTCGGGCCTCCTACTTCATCCCGGCGGCGTCGGCGCAGGACCGGCAGCTCTTCGGCCAGCGCGAGTTCTTCGGGCACATCGTGGAACTCAGCTACCGCGGGGAGCTTCTCGACCACCAGGCCTGGCCGCGCGTCCTCGCCCGCCAGTTGGATGCTCCCGAGAAGGATCCCCTCTTTCTGCCGAAGGAGTTCATTCCACCCGGCTTGAATGACGAGAACCCGCTCCTGCCGCCGCTTCCCCGCTGAAGCCGCGGATTCCGGCCATCCTGCCGGGGGGCCGTCCGGGGAGGCCGGGGCGGCAACCTGTTCACCCGACCGTTCCCCACCCGCGCCGACCTGCCATGCCCCCCTCCGGTGATGACCCCGACTCCCGTCCCCAGTGGGGCGACTACCGCGTCGGCGACCTTCTCACCCGCGGCGCCCGGACCCGCACCTACCGCGCCGAGCAGATTACGGTGCGCCGCGAAGTCATCCTCGAGCAACTCCGGCCCGCCGCGGCGTCCGATCCCGCCACGGTGGAGGCCTTCGTTGCGGATGTGCGTGCCAAGGCCGCGGTGCACTACCCCGGCATCGGGTCGGTCTACGAGGCGGTGCGGGAAGGAGAGCACGTCTTCTACACCCGGGAGAAACTCCCCGGCGACAGCCTCGAAGCCCTGAGTGATGCCGGGACGCGCTTTGCGCCGCCGGTTCTTCTCGAGATCCTGCGGCAGGCGGCGGAGGCCATGGCTCACCTCGAGGAGCAGGGTGCCGCCACCCTGCCCATCGAGCCGCGGCACCTCGTCCTCGGTCCCCAGAACGTCCTGCGCCTCGTCAACCTCGCCGTCGCCGACGAGCCCGATGCCCTCGTGACGAGACACGACCGGCACCTCCTCGCCGAGCTCCTGCTGGATTGTCTCGAGGAGGGCCTGCCGGGCGCCACCCGTGCCGCGACCCTCCTCCAACAGCTCGCATCCGACGGCGACGACGCCCCCTCCTGGGCCGAGGTCGCGGCCTCGGCCACGCGGTTGATCGGCTCCCTCGAACACGGCCGGGCCGTGGCCTCCCAACCCCTCCGGGATGCGGGAAGCCGGCGAAAGGGCCCCGGCAGCCTGCCCGTGGTCGCGGGCGTGCTGCTCGGCTTGCTGGTGGTGGCCGGCGGCGGGTTGTTCCTTGCCGGGCGTCACAAGGCCCCGGTGGCGCGCCCGCTCGACGGCATGGTGGCCATTGATGCCTCCGCCTCGCCCACCGGGGTGCCGTTTTTCATCGATGCCGAGGAAGTGACCATCGCCGAGTACGCCGAGTTTCTCGGCGCCCTCGAGATCATCGAGCCGGACCATCGCGATGCCTACGACCACCCGGACCAGCCCGCCACCAAGGACGGTCACCGGCCGGCCGACTGGGAGGCGCTCTACACCGCCGCCCGGAAGGGAACCACCTGGGAGGGGCTTCCGATGGATTTGAACTGCCCGGTGGTCAACGTCGATTGGTGGGACGCCTACGCCTACGCCGACTGGCGGGGTGGACGCCTGCCCACCGAGAAGGAATGGGCCGCCGCGGCGCAGGGGCCGGCCCTCCCCGGTTCGGGGTGGGGGGCGGTCGATGCCTCCGGGAACGACCGCACCGCGGCCGGCGTCCGGGGGCTGGCCGGCAACGTCGCGGAGTGGGTCCGCGATCCGTCCCGCAACCCGGCATTCCCGATGAATCCGAAGAAGCCGCTGGCCTGCGGGGGATCCTACCGGGCGCCCGCCAACGGCCTCCGGGCCCGCCTCTGGCTGCCCTCCCGGGAGGTCCGCCGTCCCGACCTCGGGTTCCGCGTCCTCCGCGAGATTGTCCGGAAACCCGTGGAAAACCGGGAATTGCGCACCGCACCTTGAGAGGAATCCGTCTCTTTTTCTTGGCGTGCGACCGGCTTTTGCGCTGGACTCTCCACGTGCCTGCGCACGCCATGCCCCGGGGAAGGAATATTTTTCCATTGCTGCTGATTCTCGGACTCGCCGCTTCCGCGGCCGGGCTGCACGGGCAGGTGCAAGTCAGCCTCAGGCTCGAGCGTGACCAGTTCGTGGCCCACGAGGCGGTCCTGGCGTCCCTCACCATCACGAACCGCTCCGGCCGGGACATCTACCTTCACTCCGACAAGGGCCAGAGCTGGCTCGACTTCGTCATCAAGAACCAGCGCGGCACGCCCCTGACGTCCCTCCAGCGCGGCGCCGGCTTCAAGGCGGTGAACGTGCCCGCCGGCCGCTCCGTCAGCCAGACGGTCAATCTCTCCTCGCTCTACCCGCTGTCCAGCTACGGGCGATACGCCGGTTACGCGGTGGTGCGCATCCCCGGCGACGGCCAGAACGTGTTCTCGTCGAACCGCCTCAGCTTCAACGTCACCAAGGCGCGGACGCTCTACAGCCAGCGCATCGGGGTCGGGGGAGTCTCCAACCCGCGGGAATACCGCCTCCTGACCTTTTCGAGAAAGGGGAAGACCCACCTCTACGTGCAGGTGGAAGATCTCAAGCGGGGGCGCATCCTCCAGACCTATTCGGTCGGCGAGGTGCTCACCTTCCGCCAGCCGCATGCCACCGTCGACGGCGCCAACAACCTCCACTTCCTTTACCTCGTGTCCCCCACCGTTTTCACGCACGCCGTGGTCAATCCCGAGGGGAAATTCCTGGGCAGCGAGCAGTTCAAGCGCGGCGCCACCGGCGAACCCCGCCTCGTCACCTTCGCCAATGGCGAAGTGCAGGTCGGGGGCGGCGTCCCCTACGATCCCGCCGCGGCGCGCGCCCGCCGCGGCACGGTCCGCAAGCTCTCCGAGCGCCCGAAGTTCGCTTATCGCTGAATACGCAAGGACCGGAAAATTTCAAATCACCCCGAATCGCCCTGAATTACATTGCGGACGCCCCCCAAATTCGTTAAAAGAATCGTACCGTCTAAATTAGCACATTGTTAATCATGGTCAATCTATTTGCATCGTCTTCCCTCCGAAGGTTGCTTTCCGGCTGGTTCATTCTGCTGGCCGCCACCGCCGCCGGGCATGCCGGGACGTTTCGCACCGTGGTGATTGACCCCGGGCACGGCGGTCATGACATCGGCGGCCACTACGGCAAGGTCTACGAGAAACACCTCGCGCTCGACACCGCCATGCGGCTCGAGAATTACCTCAAGGCCGCCGGCTACCGCACCGTGATGACGCGCCGCAGCGACACCTTCATCTCGCTCCCGATGCGCGCCAGCATCGGCAACCGCCACAGCAATTCCATCTTCGTCAGCATCCACTACAACTACACGTGGAAGCGGGACGTCAGCGGCCTGGAGACCTTTTACTACAATTCGCGGAGCCGGCCGTTGGCCAACTATGTGCACGCCGGCATGATGCGGCGGGCCAACACCGTGAACCGCGGCGTGAAGCAGGCCCGCTACTACGTGATCCGGCGGGCGAAGAATCCGGCCATCCTCGTGGAGTGCGGATTCGTCAGCAATTACCGCGAACGGGCGCGCATGAAGAAGGGCTCGTTCCGCGACGGGATGGCGCGCGGCATTGCGGAGGGCATCGCGCGTTACCAGGACGCCCGCCGCCGCGGCCACGCCCGCTAGCCGGCATCCATCGATTTTCTGGTTTCTTGCGGGGCCGCCGGGATACCGGCGGCCCCGGTTCGTTTTCGCCCGGGCGCGTTCCCCGGCCCGCGGGACGGTCCCGATAGTGCTTGGCCACCGGGGATGCGCTGGGGGAGACTCCGGGCATGGGTCTGGTGTCCTGCAGCGCGATGCGCGGTCTCGAGGAAGCCGCGTTCCGGAAGGGCGCCACGGCGGAGGCCCTCATGGATCAGGCGGGGCGCGGCATCGGGGAGGCCCTCCGGCGCCTGGTGCCCGGCCCGGGGCGGGCCGTCGCCTACCTCGGCCGGGGCAACAACGGCGGGGACGCCCTCGTGGCGCTCCGGGTCCTGGCGGCCGCCGGCTGGGAGATCGCGGTGCGGTGTCCCTTCGACCCCCTCGAACTGGGAGCGCTCCCGGCCCGGAAGCTCCGGGAACTCGGCGACCTGCCGGTTTTCCGCGATCCCTATATTCCCGGGCCGCCCGCCGGGCCCCTCCTCCTGCTCGACGGTCTCGTCGGCATCGGGGCCAGCGGTCCGCTTCGGGACCCGCTGGCCGCCATGGCCGCCGAAATGAACGCCCTGCGCGCCACCGCGGGCGCGGTGGTGGCCGCCATGGACCTCCCATCCGGTCTCGACGGCGACCGCGGGGAGCCGCACGCCGGGGCCGTCACCGCGGACCTGACCCTCACCGTCGGCGTGCCGAAGGCCGGCCTCGTGGCCGACGACGCCACCCATCATGTCGGGCGGCTCGTCGTGATTCCCCTCGCGGAACTTCCCATTCCGCCGGACGGCGACCGCCTCATCGTTCCCGGCGAACTCGCGCCCCTCCTGCCGCCGCGCTCCTTCGACATGCACAAGGGCGACGCCGGGCGGGTCGGAATCGTGGGCGGCTCGCGCGGGTTTCTCGGCGCCGCGATCCTCACGGCCTGCGGCGCCCTGCGCGGCGGCGCCGGCCTCGTGACGCTCTTCATTCCGGAAGACCTGTATCCGCTCGTGGTCTCCCACGGTCCGCCGCCGGAACTGATGGTGCGGCCGGTCGAGTCCTACGCCGATGTGCGGGATCACCCGCTCGACGTCCTCGCCATGGGCCCCGGCCTCGGGAGCGTGAAGAAGAAGCGCCGTCTCAAGCTTCTCGGCCTGCTCGACAACTTCGCGGGACCGGTCGTGCTCGACGCCGACGGCCTGAATCTTGTCGCCGCGGCGGACGCCGTCGACCGGCTCGGTTCCAACGTCCTTGTCACGCCCCATCCCGGCGAGATGGATCGCCTCCTCCCGGACCACGATGACGCGAATCGCGCCGCCACCGCGCGGCGCTTCGTCCGGGACCACCGGCCGGTCCTCCTGTTCAAGGGGGCGCGCACCATCGTCACCGCCCCCGGCGAGGCCCTCCACTACAACCCGACCGGAACCCCCGGCATGGCCACCGGCGGGCAGGGCGATGTCCTGACCGGTCTCCTCGCCGCCCTCATGGCCCAGGGACTCGCCCCCTTCGACGCCGCCCGCTGCGGCGCCTGGCTCGCCGGCCGGGCCTCCGAGCTCGCCCTCGCCACCGGGCGCGACTCGGTGCAATCCCTGACGGCCACCTCCACCGCCGCCATGATCGGCGCGGCCTTCCGGGATTTGCAGGGCCGCCCGTGATTTCGTCCACATCCGGCCGGACTTTCCGCTTTCCCGGAATGGTATCCGCGTTCATGGTGCGACAACGTTCCCTCACCCTGATGAACGACGGCTTCCGGCGCTTTCTCGCCCTCCTGTTCGTATTCGCCCTTGCGTTCGCGGTGGTGTTCGTATTCCGCCGCGTGCAGGGTGGCGAGGGACTCCTCGACATCTTCGGCCTCGGGAAGAGCAACAATTCCATCGAGTTCAAGCCGGAGCGCTTCACCCTGCGGCAGGACGCCCCCCTCGCCATCGATGACGTCGAGGTCCTCCGGCGGCTGGACAACGAGTACGCCCGCCTCTCCCGCGCGGTGGTGCCCTCGGTGGTCAGCATCGACACCGTCGGCGTGAAGCGCGAGCGCCTCCGCAACCTCTTCGGCCAGGAATGGGAGCGCCGCTACCCCGTCAACGGCATCGGATCCGGCGTCATCGTCACCGAGGAGGGGCACGTCATCACCAATCACCACGTCATCGCCGACAAGACCAAGATCCGCGTCACCCTGAACGACGGCCAGAGCTATCCGGCCCGCCTGATCGGCGAGGATCGCGGGCTCGACATCGCCGTGATCCGCATCGAGGCCGACCGTGACTTCGTCCCGCTGAGCTTCGGCGACTCGCACCGCGTGCAGACCGGGCAGCTGGTCTTCGCGATCGGCAATCCCTTCGGCCTCGGGGAAACCATCACGCAGGGGATCATCTCCGCGAAGGAACGCTCCATCTCGGACACCCAGCGCGACCTGTTCCAGACCGACGCCGCCATCAATCCCGGGAACTCCGGCGGTCCGCTCGTGAACCTCCTCGGCGAGATCATCGGCATCAACGTCGCCATCTATTCGCCCGACACGCGGAACCGCGGCTTCCACGGGGTGGGATTTTCCATCCCCGCCAACGACGTCCAGGAGACCTTCCTCCAGATCGTGGAGCGCGGCCGCCCGATCCGCGGCTACCTCGGCGTGGAGGCATGGCCCATGACGCAGCGGTGGAGCGAGGCGACCGGCTACCGCAACAAGAAGGGCGCCGTGGTGGCCCGCGTCACCCCGGGCGGGCCGGCCAGCGCCGCCGGCCTGGAGGCCTACGATGTCATCCTCGGCTACGACGGGATCGACGTCGAGAGCCGGGCCCACCTGTTCAGCATGATCCAGCGCACGAAAGTCGGCAAGAGGGTCGAGCTGACGGTGTGGCGAAACGGCCAGACGCGCCGGCTCGCGGCCACCATCATCGATGCCGAGGAAGCCGAGAACGACCTGCGCGAGGACCCCGAGGGGCGCAGCCCGAGTGACCAGGAGGTGGCCTCGCGCATCGGCATTCGGGTCGGCGCCCTCTCGCAGATGGAATTGATGCGGGGCTACCGCGGGGTGGTGGTGCGGGGCGTCATTGCGGGGAGCCTTGCCGAGGAACGCGGCATCCGGCGCGGGGACATCATCACGATGGTCAACAACGTGTCGGTCTCCTCGACCGGCGACTTCTACGCCCGCCTGATCGCCTCCGCGGGTGGCGGCCAACCGACCACGGTGGGCGTCCTGCGCGGCATCGAGCAATGGCTGGTGGCCTTTCCCCCGGTGGAGCGCCGGAACGGTGATGGCGAATAGATCGGATTGACCTCCCCCCGATTTCAGGCAGGTTTTGGGACCGGACCGCCCCCCGGAGAACCCCCGTAGTGCCCCCGCCATGATGGATGACCACGAGCCGCGCAGCAATTTCGGCTGGATCTTCATGGTGCTGGTGGTGGTCCTCTCCGGGGCGTTGTTCCTCGTGATGGGGAAAGGCTGTGCCCCCGACGAGCCCCCGGCCGCGGGCGAACCGAAGGAGGAGACCCGCCCGGTCGACACCCCGGAAGAAGTGAAGCCGCCCGGGGAGAAGGAGGACTTCACGCCGTCCGACGGCACCGGAACACCCGCCACCGACGAGACCGCCGAGGAGATCCTCGCCACCCTCGGGGTGGGCGTCACCGGCGCGGATCCCGGGCAGCTCGTCCACCAGATCGGGCGGCAACTCGAATCCGGCAAAGTGCGGGAAGCGGCGCAGATCATCGGCCGCGACGCCCTGAAGCCGGAACAGATCGAACGGCTGCGGAAGCTCGCCACCGGCGCGCGCCTCAAGCTCAACACCCGGCAACCCGTGACCGAGATCGGGGAACTCGAGATCAACCGCCTCGGGCGGTGGGCGCTCAACCTCGCCGGCGAGGAGAAGAACCGCATCTACTTCGACCTCGAGCGCCGGGAAAACGGGAAGTGGGCCGTGAAGCGGATGGCCCTCCCGCGCGAAGCGCTGCCCGGCGAGCCGGTCCCGCGCGCCACCCTCGTCGATGCCCTCGGGATCACCGACGCCTTCCTCCAGGCGGCCCTCGAGCAGAAGTTCGACGACGCCAAGTCCTTCGTCGATTCGGAGGCCGTGTCGGACGCCAAGCTCGCCGGGTTGTGCATCATTTTCGAGGAAGGGAAGTATCACCTCCGGGACCGCCGGCCGCTGCGGGCCATGTTCAACCGGGAGACCACGGCCGGGTTCCTCGCCAACGTGCAGGCCGCCGACGGGTCGAACGCCGCGCAGTTCGGCGTCACCGTGCAGCGGGAGGATGCCGCCAAGCCGTGGCGTGTCACCGAGATCAACCTCGACACCCTCCTCGCCGACTACGCCGAGCGGGTGGCCGGCGGCGACGTTTATTTCACCCCCCTGGTGCGCAACCCCGAGGGCGGCGACACGCTCATCCTCTACTTCGACTTCGACGAGGCCGGCATCACGCCCCGCACCGCCCGCCAGCTCGAGATCGTGACCCTCCTCCTCCAGACGGACCCCAACAAGCAATTGCGGCTCTCGGGCCACACCGACGCCATCGGCTCCGAAGACTACAACCGCGGGCTCTCCGCGGAGCGCGCCGCCGCCGTGAAGCAGTTCCTCGTCGACAGCGGGGTCGACCCGCAGCAGATCAAGACGATCGCCCTCGGCAAGAGCAAGCCGCGGCGTCCCAACGTCACCGAGACCGGCGAGGACGACCCCAGCGGACGGCGCGCCAACCGGCGCACCGAGATCTACCTCGACTTCTAACGGGAGTTTCCGGGCCATGCTTCGGCGCCATTACAACCTGTCGGTGCTCGGGCTTCTCCTGCTCGGCGGGGCCATGGTCGGGCTGGCCCTCCGCCACGATCCCCTTCCGCCGATCGCGAAGGTTCATTCCCTGCGGAACTGGCAGACCGCCGACGCGCCCGACGGCTACCCGGTCGGGGCCACCGCGGACAGCCCCGGGCGCATTCCGGGGTTCGACGTGCGGTTCCGCCTCCTCGACGCCCCGGAGCGGTTTCAACTTCCGCCGGCGCCCCGGTTTGACCAGCCGCTCGGATCCGAGTTCGGGGCCCTCGTTTACAACGCGCAGCCGTTCGGGTCCCCCAACGAGCGGCGCGGGGGCAACCACACCGGGGACGATCTCAACGGCATCGGGGGGATGGACACCGACCTCGGCGATCCGGTGTACGCCGCCGCCAACGGGCGGGTCCTCTTTGCCGGCGATGTCGCCGCGGGCTGGGGAAAGGTCATCATCCTCGGCCACCGGATGCCCGCCGGCGATTTCCTCCATTCCATGTACGCCCACCTGCACCGGATCGACGTTCCCCTCGGCGCGGTGGTCTCGCGCGGGGACCGCATCGGGACGGTCGGCACCGCCGGGGGGCACTTTCCCGCCCACCTCCACTTTGAAGTGCGCGCCTCCGACAGCATCGATCTCGGGGCGGGATACACGCGCTTTGCATCGAACCGCCTCGATCCCACCGGCACGGTGCGGGCCCATCAGCCGGAAGGCCCCGCGGCCCTTGCGCCGCCGCCGCTGGCCATCGCGATCGCCGAGGAGCGGGGATGGGAGAACCGCCTCATTCTCGAAGGGGCCGACAAGGTCCCGGCCCTCTTCGGCGACGACAAATAGCGCCGTGGCGGTCCCGGGGCGCCGGGAAAAAAGTGCCAGGAGGCCGCGGCAATAGGGGACTGGCTACCGTTGCTTCCTTTCGGACCTGGCGGGTTTCACCAGCCACTACTCCGCAGCCCCTGGCGGCAGAAACCTAGAGTCCCGGCGACCCAATGCAATCGCAAACTAGCCGCCCGCATTCCCCTGCAGATGGGCGCGGACTTCGGTCACCAGCGCGTCGTAATCATGGGAGCCATCGACCAGGCCGGAAAAGCCGAGTTGCCGCTCGTCCAAGAGGTACTGAACCAGCTGCCGGTAGACGAAGTAGCGGTAGGAGGATGACGGGTGCCCCTCGCCGGACACAAACAGCCGCCGCCCTTCCTCCTCGGGAAAGCTCCCGTCCCGCGCCACGTGCTCGCAGAACCCCTCGTTCATCCACGTCGGCAGGCGCTCGCCCCGGATCGTCCCGAGGCGCCTGCGGATCAACCCGTGGGTGACTTCGTGCGCGATCACCCCCGACAAGGACCGCGTGTTGTAGTCCGCGCCGAATCGCCGGGCGGTATCGCTTTCGAAATCGGCCCCGGCAATGAAGACGTGATTCGTGAGGGGTGTCGAAATTCCGAACCCGGAGGAACCGCGCGGGTTGAAGACGCGCAACATCCAGGGCGAACCACAGATGAAGACGTCTTCCTTGCCGAGTTCATCGCCCACTTCGGATTCCCGGAGGAGGACGGTGGCCTTCCGGATCGAGGCGGCCGCCGCTTCCGGCAAGGGCGTCCGCGAGTGCACCGTGATGCCCTCGACCGTGAGGCTATGCGCAAACAGAACCTGGGGAAACAGGTGGAGGCCGATATAGACGAGGCCGAGGATGGTCAGGGCCCGTTCCGACCCCCGGAGACAACGACCCACGGCGGTCCTCGGCCTTGGACGGTTGATTCCCAGGCAGCGGAGAAGGATGGAAACGACCCTCGGCACCAGGCATGCAACATCCATGGTCCATGGCCGGCCGTCAAGGGCGCGGGGCCGCTGCGTTCCGGGGCGGACATCACTTCACCGGAACCCCGAAGGCGTCGACCTCCCGGCGGGCTGCGGACGCTCCGCGGCGGGCGAGGCGGCGGCGAGCAGGGACAACAGCAGGAGAAACCGCATCGTCCCCTTTGTAACGAAACCGCCGGCCCCGTCAGAGGATCAGCATGCAATCGCCGTAGGAAAAGAACCGGTAGCGCTCGCGAATGGCCTCGGCATAGGCCTTGCGGATGAGTTCCGTTCCCGCAAAGGCCGAGACGAGCATCAGCAGCGTGCTCTTCGGGAGGTGGAAGTTGGTGAGGAGGGCGTTGGTGAGCCTGAAGTCGTACGGCGGGTGAATGAAGATGTCGGTGGATCCGCTCACGGCTTGCAGCTCCGGCCTGCCGGTCGCCCCGGATGCGGCGGCGACGCTTTCCAGGACCCGCACCGTCGTGGTCCCCACCGCGATGACGCGGGTGGCGCGGTTGATGGCCTCCGCAGTCCCGGCACCGATCCGGAAAACCTCCTCGTGCATGCGATGCTCGGCGGGATCGTCGACCTGCACCGGCCGGAACGTCCCGGGACCGACGTGCAGGGTGAGGAAGGCGTGCGGAAGCTGCTTCAGCAGGTCCGGGGTGAAGTGCAGGCCGGCGGTGGGCGCCGCCACGGCCCCTTCCTCCCGCGCGTAGACCGTCTGGTAACGTTCGCGGTCGGCCGGTTCCTCCTCGCGCTCGATATACGGCGGGAGGGCGAGGTGACCATGGGCCGCCTCGTCGACCGGCTGGTCCCAATCGATGATCCGGTATCCGTCGGCATCGATGGCCGTCACGGTGCCGGTGCTTGCCCCGACCTGGACGGTGCGCCCGGCCTTCATGCGCTTTCCGGGCCGGACCATGCAGCGCCACGTGTGCGCACCGACGGCGTCGATCCGGAGCAGTTCGATGCGCCCGTCGTTCGAGTGGAAGCGCGCCGGCACGACCCGCGTGTCATTCATGACGAAGAGGTCACCGTCCTGCCGGTAGGCGGGGAGGTCGGCGATGCCGCGGTGTGACAGGTCTCCCGTGGCGCGGTCCACCACCAGCATGCGGGACGCGGTCCGGTCCGGAAGCGGGTGGTTCGCAATCAACCCGGGAGGCAGATCGTAGTCGAAATCGGAGAGGCGCATGGCGCGGGAAAGATTGATCGGGAGCCGTCGGGCGGAGCGGGGGATGCTAGTCGAGGCGATCGAGTCCGGCGTCGGCCGCGGCGAGATCCATGGCCTCGAGGATGTCGTCGCGCTGTCCGGGCGGGTACTGGATGCGGGCCAGGATGTGATAGTAACGCGGACCGACGCGCTCGGTGGCGGTCAGGATGCGGAACGGGGAGCGCTCGAGGTCCCAGCGGACCGTCGATCCGGCCGGCTTCCAGCCGTTTTCCTGGAGAACGTCGAGGAGGTAGCGGCGGGCTTCCGGCGTCTCGGCCTCGAATTCCAGCTGCATCGTCTGGCGGAGGTCGTCGCGATAGACCTTCGTCTCCGGGCCGGTTCGCCGGAACATCGGGGCCGGGCCCCCGTGCTTCCAGCGGCCAAGGGCCCGGCACATCGGTTGCAGCGAGGCGGCCATGCCCAGCAAAAGGCGGCTCGCGGTCCCCTCGAAATCCGGATGCAGCGACCGTCGCGGCAGGCTTGCCGGGGCGATCCCCTGGTAGGGCGCGTCCCCGAGCGGACCGTGGTAGATGACGCTCCGCGCATCGACGGCCACCGGGGCGCCGGTGTAAACGCACCCCTCCCAGTGGATTCCGCCGGGAGAAAAGCGCTCCGGGTGGGCTTCGTAGAGCAGGGCCTCGGCCCGCCCGTAGCGCAGCTGCTGGAGGAGGAAGCGGGGGAGCGTCGGGCGGCGCCGGTGCCACACGAAGGCGCACGGCGCGAAGGTGAGGCGCCAGCCGCGGTCCAGGAACCGCCAGCACAGGTCGACGTCGTCGCCCGCCGTGGTGAACTGTTCACGGAATCCCCCGGCCTGCTCGAGGGACGCGCGCCGCAGCGCCAGGTTGCACCCGGGAAGGTGCTCCGCGTTGGTGTCATCCAACAGGACGTGCGAGGGGGCCCCGGGGGCCGCCGCCACCACCGCTTCCTGGCACCCATCCGGGACCGGCGGGAGATTGGGTCCCCCCGCGGCGGCGGTCGCCGGGTCCGCGAAGGCGCGCGCCAGCCAGAAGAGCCAGTCGCGGTCCGGTTCGCAGTCGTCGTCGGTATAGGCGATGATCTCGCCGGAAGCCTCCCGCGCGCCGCGATTGCGCGCCGCCGACAACCCGGCGTGATCCTGGTGGATGTAGCGCGCGCCCGTGCACTCCGCGACGACGGCCCGGGTCCGGTCGGTCGACCCGTCGTCGATGACCAGGACCTCGAAGTCCGGAAAATCGATGGCGAGGCAGGCCGCCAGGCACGCCTTCAGCCGCTCCGCGCCGTTGAAGGTGCAGACCACCACCGAGATGCGCGGCGGGTTCGCGAGGGGCAGGGCGTCCCGGTGCGTCTCGATCCGGGGGAGGGTTGCGGAGAGGGCGGTGAGGGCCGGCTTGGCGCTGCCGTCGCGGCGGGTGAGGCCGAAGGCCCAGTCATCGACGGGGATGCCGCCCGTGGCCCATCGGTCCGACCAGGCGTAGACGGTGGTTCCCGCGATTCCGGCGGCGAGGGTCTCTTCGAGGTGCCACCGCAGGGTCTCGGCCTGCTGTTCCTCGTCGTTGCGAATGGTATCGAGCCCGAACTCGCTGAGCAGCACCGGGCGGTCCCCGGCGATGTTCTGCAGCCGCGGGAGGTAGTTGCGGAACTCCTCGCGATGCTCGAGATAGACATTGAAGGCCGTGAAGTCCGCGTTGCGCGGTTCGAGGTACTCGGTGCTCGGGAAACTGGCGTAGGCGAGCGCCACCTCCGGAGCCGCCCGCCGGCACGAATCGATCAACTCCTCGAGGGCGAGCCGCACCTCGCGGGGTCCCATCCAGCGCACCAGGTCGGAAGGAATCTCGTTCGCCACGAACACCGCCCCGAGGGCCGGGTGGTTCCGCTGCCGCTTCAGGAACCGCGTGAGGGTGGTCTCCCCCTCCGCGAGGAAGCGCGGATGGTAGAGGAAGTCGCGGGTCCACTCCCACGGAAGACCCGCGAGGACGGTGAGCCCGTGGGCGTGCGCGACGTCGAGCAAATCACCGGAAGGCGGTTCGTAGGTGCGGATGGCGTTGAAGCCCGCCGCCGCAATCCGGGGAAACTCCGTGGCGGCGTCGAGCCGTTCCTCCGGAGGGAAGGGCCCGTAGGTGACCGCCTTCAGGAAGAGGCGCCGCCCGCCGAGCCGGAAGAACCGGCCGTCGGTTTGGAGGCGGGTTTGGGCAGTCGCGGACACCGGCGCACAATGGCCACGGCCGGTGGAGAAACGCAAGCGGGGGCGCCGCCCCGGGACCCCGGGCTGAAAAGCAACGCGGAACCACGATGCCGGCCCGCCTCCTCCCCGCGCCCTACGCGAGGGGCCGCATGCCGATGGTGGCCCGCAGGGTGTGGGACATGTTCGGCCGCACCGTGGGCCGGTCCTTGCCGGCATTCGCGACCTCGACGCACACGAACTCCTTGTAGGCGTTGTTGGGAAGGTCCTTCAGCTCCTTGGACTTCTCCTTCCACGGATTCCAGACGACCGTCGACCGCGAGCCGAACTTGTCCACGAAGATGGCGCGGTGCATCGACAGATCCCGCAGCAGCAACGACGACATCGACTGGTAGATGACATCGATCTCCCCGTCGATCTTCAGTTGCTCGGTCATCTCCTGCTCGTCCGGCCCGGCGAGCATGTCGACGAAGGTGGCCCCCTTCACGCCGTCGACCTGCGTCCGCGTGATGTCGCCGACGCGGAAGTAGGTGTGCAGGGCGCCGCCGATGCGGAACGACTTCTCCCCGAGGTTGCGCGTCTTGAGGGCCACCCCGAGCTGCATCCCGACCTGGATCGTGGCGGTCAGCTCGAACTCGTGCGGAAACATGGCGCGGGTCTCGTCGGTCACCGGCAGCTTGAAGACCAGGACCGCATCCTGTCCCTCCATGCCGGCGCTCGTCAGTTCCCAGAAACGGGTCCGTGCAAAGCCGTGCGACGGCATCGATGCGTCATCGGGATGCGCGCCAAACCACGGCCAGCAAATCGGGATGCCGCCGCGGATCGCGGTGCCTTCCTCGAAGACCGCCTTCAGGCTGGTGAAGAGGACCGGCTCCGCGCCCTCGGGTTGCCAGCCGAGGACCTGGGCCCCATGGAGCGCGATCTCCGCAGTGGCCTGCGGGGTCTTGATCTTGATGACCGGGAAGCCGGGGACGACCTCCTCCACGGTGGCGGCGCCATCGAGGCCTTCGAGGATCTCCAGCAATGTCTCGGGAGCGTGCATGGGGGCGGTGGGATGTAATCGCTCCGGTCGAAATTGCAACCCTCTGATGAGGGAACGAGGGCGGCCCCATGGGGGGATGCCCCGAGATCGGGGCTGGGACCGGCTCGAATCGATCAATCCAGCGGCGCCAGGAGGGACTGGAGCGTCTCGGGATCCGGAGTCGTTTTCGAGGCCGCGTCGAGGATCGTGGCGGCAAGCCGGGATTTGCTGTCCTGCAACTTGTGGATGCGGTCCTCCACGGTGCCGCTGCAGAGGAGCTTGTGCACAAAGACCGGCTTTTCCTGGCCGATGCGGTAGGCGCGGTCGGTGGCCTGGTTCTCGGTGGCCGGGTTCCACCACGGATCGTAATGAATCACGGTGTCCGCCGCGGTGAGGTTGAGCCCCGTGCCGCCGGCCTTCAGGGAGATCAGGAAGAGGGGCACCTCGCCCGACTGGAATTGCCCGACCAGCGCGCCGCGGTCCTTCGACGAACCGGTCAGCTTGAGAAACCTGGTTCCGCGATCCGAAAGCTCGCGCTCGATGAGCGTCAACATCGAGGTGAACTGCGAGAAGAGCAGGATGCGGCGGCCCTCCTCCACGAGCGTCCCGAGCAACTCCATGAGATAGGTGAGCTTCGCGGAGGGATCGCCGGCGGCCAGCAACTCGCGGGCGCTGTCATCGCGGAGCAGGGCCGGGTGGCAGCAGATCTGCCGGAGCTTCAGGAGGGCGTCGAGCAGGACGATCTGGGACTGCTCCACGCCGCGGGCGGCGATCGCGGCGCGCACCGACTTGTCCATGGTGGCGCGCACCGTTTCGTAGAGGTCCTTCTGCGCGGTGGTCAGCTCGACGGGATGCACGAGGATGGTCTTCGGGGGAAGCTCGGTGGCGACCTCGTCCTTGTTGCGCCGCAATATCAGGGGCCCCAGGCGCTGTTGCAACGCGGCGCGGCACTCCTCGTCCTCGTCCTTCTCGATGGGATGCTGGAACCGGGTCCGGAAGTGGTCGAGGGACCCGAGGAAGCCGGGAATGAGGAACCGCATCAGCGACCACAAGTCGCCGAGGTGGTTTTCCACGGGCGTGCCCGACAGGCACAGCCGCTGGGCCGCCTGCAGACGGCACGCGGCGCGGGCCACCTTCGCGGTGGGATTCTTGATGTGCTGCGCCTCGTCGAGAATGACGGTGTCGAAGTCGTGGCCGGCAAGCTGGTCGGCGTCGCGCTGCAGGAGCGCGTAGGACGTGATGACGAGATCGGCGTGCGGGATCGCCGGGAAGTCCTTCTTCCGCTTCGGCCCCTGCAGGACGAGGACCCGCAGCGCCGGGGTGAACTTCCGTGCCTCCGCGCGCCAGTTCGGGACCACCGAGGTCGGCGCCACCACCAGCGACGGCTTCCCGCCGTTCGCCCCCGACTCGCGCCGGTCGAGGAGAAAGGCGAGGGTCTGCAGGGTTTTGCCGAGACCCATGTCGTCCGCGAGGATCCCGTGCAGCTGGTGCCGGGCCAGGAACTGCAGCCACTGGAACCCCGTCAGCTGGTAGGGGCGCAGGGTGGCCTGCAGGCCGGCGGGCGGCGGCGGCGGCGGGGCGCCGGCCTTCCCGCCGAGGGCTTGCGCCAGCCGGGTGAGATCGGCCGGGGCGCTGACCTCCAACCCGGGATCGGCCGCGAGGCGGGCCGCATC
The DNA here is from genome assembly GCA_013001695.1 of Akkermansiaceae bacterium. Lineage (GTDB taxonomy): Bacteria > Verrucomicrobiota > Verrucomicrobiia > Verrucomicrobiales > Akkermansiaceae > Roseibacillus_B. The sequence continues at coordinate 1,263 of JABDMC010000108.1, read as the reverse complement.
GATCGGATGCAGGTGCGGCTTGCGGGGATCCACGAGGGACGCGAGGTGGCGGAGGATGCGCCGCAGGCGTCCGGCCGGGAGGTGCAGGGCGCCGCCGTTCGGCAGGTAGACGAGGTGCCGTTCCTCGGGGGGCAGTCCCCGCAACTGGTCGAGGGTGTCGCCCTCGAGGAGCTCGACGAGGATCGGGAGCAGGTCGAGCCGTTCGCCGTCGACTTCGAAGCCGACCGAGAGGGCGAACCAGCCGCCGGGTTGCAGGGTGAGGGCCGCGTCGAAGTCGGCGGTGTCGACCTCGTAGAGGGGATGGTCGATCTCGTCGTCGATGGTGACCGACCACCCCGCGGCCTCCAGCCTGCGCGCCGCCTTGGCGCGGAACCACGGCCAGTAGACGTCCGGGGTGCCGAGACTCGGCTCCGGGAAGAAGGCGTCCGCGCTGGAAAGCCCCCCCCGCTTTCCGGGCTCCCCGATCCCGAGCAGGAACCGGTAGCTCGGCTGGGCCGCGAGGTGGGTGAGGCCCACCTTGGCGAGGTCCTCCGCGGCACGAAACTCCGCCGGACGGTCCCGTTGCAGCTCCGCCGGCCCGCCGGCCGTCTCGACGGTGACCCCCGAATCCCCGGTGGTGGCGAGGGGCACCACGTGATCGCCGTAGCGCACCGTGGGCCGCGCCACGATCCACGAATCGCGATCCGGGCTGCGCAGCGCCTGGAGGAGAAGTTGCACCGGCCGGGAGGAGGCCGGTTCGCGGCGCACCTCGATCTGGAATTCCGGCGGCGGCGCATCCACGACGGCCGTCGGGGCGGGAGCCGCCGCCCGGGCCGCCTGCACCGGCACCTGCACCGAGCCGCCTTTCATCAGGCGGTCGAGGGCCGACGGCTTCGCCGCCGCGAACAGGACCGCCGCGGCGTGCGGGCAGAAGTGCGCGTAGGGGCAGGGGCAGTCGGTCTCGAAGTCGAGGGTGGCGGACTCCGGCCACAGCGAGACCTCCACGTCGCACGGGCCGAGTTCCTCGTCGTGCACGCGGGCGGTGAGCAGGTGGCCGCCGTCCGCCTGGTCGTCGAGGGCCAGGTCGTGCACGCGGCGCTTCCGGGCATCCTTTTGCCCGAGCGCGAGGACGTGCTCGTCAAAGCGCGTTTGCCAGGTGCCGTCGGCGAGGAAGTCGCGAATGGATGCGGTGGCGGGCACGGTGAGACTACGGGATGACGGGGATCAGTTCGACCGCGCCAGGGTAGAGCGTTGCCAGCGAGGCGTCGAGGGTGGCCCTTGTGT
>JABDMC010000093.1 GCA_013001695.1 Akkermansiaceae bacterium | reverse complement strand
CCGCGATCGCTTCCCCGCGAGTCTTGCCCAGGTGCTCGGCCTGCAGCACGTAGGCAAAACTCTGCACCCTGCCGAGTCCTCCGGCGCGCTCCTCCCCCTCCGCCGCCGCGCCCGCCAGGACGGCCGTGACGAAGGCGGCAATCATGAGACGGAATTCTCTCATCTGCACGAAGTCTGACCGTCTCCCTCCCGATCCGTCAACGCGCCTGTTCCGGGAAACGCGCGCCCAAACCGGCGTCCCCGCACGTGCCATGACCTGCCTGCCCCCCGAAGCCTCGCGCGAAGGATGGGTCCCGGTCATGATCCTTTTCCGGGCCGCGCCGCGGCGAAATGCCCGCCCCCGGGGGCGGCCGGTGCCCACCACGACCGGGACGGTCGTGCCACGGTCCCCGCCCCCGTTGCGACCCCGCGCCCCCATCCGGCGAGATCTTCCTCCAATTTCCGGATCTCTGTGCTTATCTTCCCGGTCGAAGCTCCATTCCCTGACGCCATGAAACTGCCCCTTCCTGTTCTCGCTGCCGCCTTGTTCCCGCTCTCCGCCCTCCCGGGCACCGCCGACTCCCACGGCGCTTTCCCGTCCCTGCCGAGCAAGGTTCTTTCCACCTACGCGCCCGCCGCTCCCGAAAAGCACACCCCGGCGGCCATGGCCGCGGCGGCCACCGCCTTCCTCGATTCCCTGGGCCCCGATCTTCGCAAGCAGGCCGCCCTCCCCTACGACAGCCCCGAGAAGGCCAAGTGGACCAACGTCCCTCCCCGTGGCCCGCAGGGAGGCGTGCGCCTCGGCGATCTGAACGAAACCCAACTGCAGCGGGCCTGTGATTTCCTCGCCGCGGTCCTCAGCGCGCAGGGATACGCCAAGGCCCGCAACATCCCGCTCGCCGACGATCGCCTCCTCCGCAACGGCCAGCGCCGCCCGGGATTCGGGGCGGAAGATTACTGGCTCGCGGTCTTCGGCAAACCATCCGCCACAACCCCGTGGGCCATGCAATTCGACGGCCATCACCTCGCCCTCAATCTCGCCTTCCACGGCCAGGCGATGTGCATGTCCCCCAGCTTCATCGGCACCCAGCCGTCGAAGTTCACGCTCGGCGAGGACGCCGTGGTCCCGATGCAGGGCGAGGCCGGGGCCGCCTACCGCCTCGTCAACTCGCTCAACGACGACCAGAAGAAGAAGGCCATCGTCGCTCCCAGGCGCGGGCACATGATCGCCGGGGCCGGCAAGGACGGCTTCGTCCCGGAACCCACCGGGCTCTCGTGCCGGTCCTTCGACGAGCAACAGCGCAAGCACCTCACCGCCCTCCTGCGGCAATATGTCGGCGACCTTCCCAAGCCCGCCGCGAACCGCCGCATGAAGCAGCTTCTCGGCGAGGTCGACCAGATGGTCTTCGCGTGGTTCGGCCCGACCGCCCCCCGCAGCGACATCTCCTACCGGATCCAGTCACCGTCCCTCATCATCGAGTACGCCGGCCAGGATCTCGGCGGCGATCCGCTCAACCACATCCACTCCATGTACCGCGACCCCACCAACGAATACGGCGCGGCCCTCGGAAAGGCTCCCTGACGTCGCGTGACCGCCCGGTCATGCCACCCTGGCGCTGCCGATCAGCGGATCGCCTTGTCGGGCAGCTCTCCCTTGATGCCCTCGTCCATCGGCATGGTGTCCTTCCCGCCGGGATGCGCCTCCGCGATCCTGCGGTCGAGCTCGGCGCGCAGCTCCCTCACGAGCCCGGCGTATTTCTCCTCCTTGATGAGGTTGCGCCGCTCCCCGGGATCGTTCTGGAGGTCGTAAAGTTCCGCGAGGTGCCTGTCGGGGGACCCGTCGCCGTGGGGATACCGGATGTACTTCCACTTGTCCGTCCGCAAGGCCCGCACGTTCGGCGTGTAGGGAAACTGCACCTCGTAGTTGTACTCGTAGTACCAGCTCGTCCGCCAATCCGGATCGCCCACCGTGATGAGCTTCTTCCATGAGCGCCCCTGCGTCCGCGGAAGCGGCTCCGCCCCGCAGATCTCGAGAATCGAGGCCGCGAAGTCGAGCGTGAGCGTCTGGCTTTCGATCACCTTCGGCATCTTCGGCGAAACCAGCGGCGGGAAGCGGACCACCAGCGGGATCCGCAGCGACGGCTCGTGGCCGGTGCGCTTGTCGACCATCCCGTGCTCCCCTTCCAGCAGGCCGTTGTCGCTGGTGAAGACAAACAGGGTGTTGTCGAGCTTCCCGGCCCGCCACAGGTGGTCGTAGATGCGTCCCACCGAGTCGTCCACCGAAAGAAGCGTGCCCCAGTAGGCCCGCACCATCCTCTCGAAGTCCAGCATCCCCGCCGCGGAGGTGTCGGGAAACACCTTCCGCCAGTCGAAGAGCGGACCGTAGATCCCGTGCCACGTGCCGAGGCGCTGCCTGATCCACACCGGCTTGTCGTCGAGCTGGAAGGCCGTCTCCGGATACGGAACCCGCACCCCGTCGAAGGCGTGCGCATACTTCGCCTCCGGAAAGTAAAAACTGTGCGGCGCCTTGTGCCCGAGCATGAGGAGAAACGGCTTCTCCCCGTCCTCGGCTTCCTGCCCCTTCATCCAGTCGATCGCCATGTCGGTCACCACGGTGGTGTAGTAGCCGGGAACCACCTTCCGCTCGCCGTCGTTCTCCCGGAACTCGGTGTCGAAGTACTTCCCCTGCCCGCGGTGCGTCACGAAATGATCGAATCCCGGGCGCCGGCTGTCGTCCTTTTCGCCCATGTGCCACTTCCCGATGTAGGCCGTGGCATACCCCTCCTCCTGCAACCGGCGCGGAAAGGTCGGAAGATCCTTCGGGTAGTCGGTGAAGTTGTTGGTCACCCCGTGCTCGTGGGCGTAGAGGCCGCCGAGGATCGACGCCCGGCTCGGGGAGCACAGGGAGGTCGTGCAGAAGTGGTTCTTGAAGAGCACCCCTTCCGCCGCGAGCCGGTCGATGTGGGGGGTCTTCAGGTGCGGGTGCCCCATGCAACCGAGGGCGTCCGCGCGCTGGTCATCGGTCAGGATGAACACCACGTTCGGCCGGCCCGGCGCCGGCAGATGGAACGACACGAACAGCGCGAGGATCAGGGAAAACAGCGGGCCTTTCATGGGCCCCGAGGCTCTGAGCGGATGGCCCCCAGTGCAATCGGAAACTGCCCGGCCCCTGCCTTCGACGGGCCGCGCCACCATTTCCGCCCCGGCAGGGGCGACGAAAACCGCCGCCCCGGAATCCCGCCCCCTCACTCCCTCCCGGCCGCCACGCGATAGATCGCCCCGGCCCGCAACTCCGTGGCCATCCGGTCGGTCAAAAACAACCTCTGCCCATTCCCCGGCACCGTGAAGAGCGGCTGCCAACCCGACGGATCCGCGTCGCGCGCCAGGGTGTAGTTCGTTCCGAACTGGCTCGGCAATTCCACCACCGCGTCGCTGCCGAGCAGGTAGATGTCGATCTCCGGCGCCACCAGCGATCCGTCCACCCCCCGGCCGCGCAACCCGACGCCCACCGGATGCGGGTCGGCATTCGTGTAGACCCGGAGCGCGGCGCCGCTCCGCGCCACCAGCTGGGGGTCGAAGGTCACCGTCACCACCCGGGAGGCGCCCGCCGCGAGGGTCGTCTCGCCGCTGTCGGCCGTGATCGAATAATCCGCGGCCCGGGGCCCCGCCAGGAACACGTTCGTGATCTGCACCGCCCCGCTGCCCTGGTTCGTCAGGGTGACATTCCGCACCGCCGCCCCCGCCGCAACATCGACCGACCCGAAGTCGACCGGCCCCGGTGGCGAGACGTCCAGCGGCGCCTCGAAGGCCCCCAGAAGCGAGGCCGCATCGATCACGATCATGTTGCCGACATCATCCGGGGACACCGGCGATCCGTTCCCGGCCATCTCGTTCACAACCAGGTCCGGCCTCCCGTCGGAGTTGATGTCCCCCGCCGCGGCGCTGTAGCAAAGCGTGTCACCCGAATCATCGCCGCTCCGGCCGCGCGCCCCCCGCACCAGCGCGATCCGCATCAGCGCCGGCCCGGGCAGAAAATTCGCGTTCAAATCGACGGCCGCCGGCCACCCTCCCGCCTGCCCGTAGAGGACGTGGATGCTTCCTGCCTCGGTCCGTCCGAAGAAGCTGTCGTGCGGATTGCCGACCCCGAGGTCCCCGATCCCGTCGCCGTTGAAATCCCCGTGCAGGACCGAGTCGGAGCTGATCGCCCCGCTCAACGGCCCGTAGATGTTGGTGATGTTCACGCCCGCCGGCGGCGATCCGGCATCGAAGTCGAGGCCCCGCAGGTTGCCCGCATTGTAGAAGATGTATCCGCGCCCGGCATCGAATCGCCCGAAGGGGTCCGCCACGAGGTCTCCGACCATCAGGTCCGGAAACCCGTCGCCGCTGAAGTCGAGCCCCGCGATGATCTCCTCGCCGAAGGACTGCGCCGAGGCGTCCCCGTCGATCACGGTGGCATCCCCGAGCGGCGGGTCGCTGGCGGCAAAGCGGTGATCCTCCGGCCACATCCCCGGGGGGAAGTTCTCGTCCCACACGATGAAAACCGTCCCGTCGGTGGAGCCGCCCCGGTGCTCCCCGGTCCCGCCCGGGGCGCCCGGAAGATTGTAGCTCGCCCCGGCCCGGTTGATGGTGGCCGCCACGATCACCTCGGCACGCCGGTTCCCGTCGAGATCCCCGACCTGCACGGTGCCGCCGAAGTGGTCGTCGCTCGACCCGGGAGGCGGATCGATCCAGGCCACGTGTCCTTTCAGGGCATCCGGAAAGGCGGCCTGACCGAAATCGGCTAGGTCCACGATGGCCGGGGCCTCCAGGAGGTGCGGTCCCCCCCGAATCACGAAGGCCGCCCCCTGGTTCTGCGAAACCGGGGCCCCATCGGCGTCGACCTCGTCGGCCCCGACCACCACGTCCGCAATGCCGTCGCCCGTGATGTCGCCGGTGCGCATCCAGATCCCCAAGCGGTCGTAGGACCCCGGCCCCACGAAGGTGATGAGCTTCAGCCCGGCCGGGGGGGCCGCCAGATCGAGATGCGCGAGCGTCGCCGCGTGCGTCCTCCAACCCGGATCACCGACCAGGATCGTCAGCGCCCCCGCTCCGGGCCGGTCCGCGGCGGGAAGGGGCCGGTCGAGCGTGTGGTTCTGCCGCCCGATGAGGAGATCCCCCAAGCCGTCGCCGGTGACATCGTCGATCCATACCTCCGACCCGGTGTTCTCGAAATCTTGCTCGCCGGCGATGAGGAGAATATCCGCCTGCCTCACGGCGGCGTCCGCGGTGTACCCGATCGTGCCGTCCCCGAAGACGACCGACACCTCCCCGGCGAGAAACCGCCCGAACGGACTGCTGAGAAACTGCGCGAACGCGATCTCGGGATGACCGTCGCCGTCGCAATCGCGTCCCCCGCTGACCGGCACCCCCGCCGCTCCCCCGTTCTCCGGTCCGCGCCCGTAGATGCGCGTCACGTTCGCGCTCCCCGGCGCCGCCAGGTCGAGGGTCAAGCTCGGCGCCGCGGCGTGCCCGGCCGCGCCGATCACCGGCGTGCCCGCCAGAACCAGGTTGCGAAGGAGGCGGCCCACCGTCATGCGGCCGACACTACGACAGGGATCCGTGCGGGGAGCGAGTGCAATCGATCCCGAGGCCCCCGTCTCCGCCTCCGCAAAGCCTTTTTTATCAACGTCTTACGATCCGCCCCCTCCTCCGAAATGGTGATCGAGGTGATCGATGTGCTCGATGCGGGCGTCCGGTTCGTGGTCGCCGTCCTGGGGCTCGAACTGCTCGTAGGAAACGTGCTGCGTGATGTAGATGGCGCTCATGCCGATGCCCTTCGCGCCCTGCACGTCGGCCAGCCAGTTGTCCCCGATGTAGACGCACTCCTCGGCATCGAGCTGCAGCCCTTCCAGCATGATCTCGTACGGCCGGCGGTGCGGCTTCACGAATCCCACCTCCCCCGAGATCACGATCACCTCGAAAAACTCCGCCAAGCCGAGCTTCGCCAAGCCGTCGCGGATGGACCGGCCACACGGGTAGTTCGACAGGAGCGCCAGGCGGTAATGCTCCGAGAGCCGTCGCAGCAGGGCCAGCACCCCTTCCGCGACCTCCATGCCGTCAAGGAAGGCCCGGTAACGGGCTTCCGCCAGTTCCGCGACGTGATGGTCCTCGGGCTCGACCTCGTAGATCTCGCGAATCAGTTCCGTGCCGCAATGCGTCAGGTCATTCTCACGATAGCCGTTGTAATACGGCGCCACGATCTGGCGGTCGCGGACCTTCTTCAGCCGCTCGTCATCGCAATGCCCGAAGATCTCCACGAGGGTCCGCCGCAACTCCTCGTACTGGTGCGCGACCTGGCGCGGTCCGAACTCGATGAGGGTGTTGCCGAGGTCGAAACACAGGGCCTTCGTCTTTCTCTTCTCGATTCCCATTCCCGGCCGTCCTCATATCCCCCGGGGAGGCGCGCCGGAAGAAAAACCCGCCGGACGGCCCGAATCGCAGGGCCTCCCGCGGGGACCACGGCCCGAACCGCTCCCCCCGCGGCGCCCGGCGCCCCCGCCCCGGCAATCATGGTTTGACCGCTCCCCGCTTTTCCCCTCCCATGAGCCCCTTCTCAAACGCACCCACCATGACCGATTCCACGATCCGCTTCCGTCCGTTCCTCACCGCCCTCACCCTCAGCCTCCTCGCCATGGCAGGCGCCGGCGCCGAGGTCCGCCTCTCGAACCTTTTCGGCGACCACATGGTCCTCCAGCAGGGCCGGCCGATCCGCATCTGGGGGTGGGCCGATCCCGGCGAGGAAGTCTCCGTCACCCTCGGCGGCAAATCGGGCCGCACCACCGCCGGCAAGGAGGGCAAGTGGCGGGTCGACCTCGAGGCCATGGACGGCGGCAAGAAGAAGCACACCCTCACCGTGAAGGGCAAGAACACCATCAAGGTGAAGGACGTCCTCCTCGGCGAAGTCTGGATCTGCTCGGGGCAATCGAACATGGAGTGGTCCGTGAAGCAATCGATGAACCCCGCCGAGGAAATCGCCGCCGCGGATCATCCCCAGATCCGTCTCTTCAACGTGCCGGGACGCGTCCAGGACGCGAAGCCGCAGGACGAGGCGCGCGGCGAGTGGCAGGTCTGCTCGCCCCAGACGATCCCGGGATTCTCCGCGGTCGGCTACTACTTCGGCCGCGAACTGCAGAAGGCCCTCGACGTCCCCATCGGTCTCGTCGGGACGAACTGGGGCGGAACCCGCATCGAACCGTGGACCCCGCCGGTCGGCTTCGAGCAGGTGCCCGTGCTCAAGGATTACGTCGAGTCCATCGCCTCCGGCAACCCCAAGCCGAAGGGCGGCGCCACCCGCATCTACAACGGCATGGTCGCGGCCCTCACGCCCCTCAGCGTGCGGGGCGCAATCTGGTACCAGGGCGAATCGAACGCCAAGGACGGCCTGCGCTACGAGTACCTGAAGGAGGCCCTCGTGAAGGGCTGGCGCACCGTCTTCGAGAACGACGACCTCTCCTTCTACTGGGTGCAACTCGCGAATTTCAAGAAGCCCACGGATGACCCCGCCGGCGGCGACTGGGGACCCGTCCGCGAAGGGCAACGGCGCGCCCTGCGACTCCCCCGCACCGGCATGGCGGTCACCATCGACGTCGGCCAGGACAACGACATCCACCCGCGCAACAAGCAGGACGTCGGCAAGCGGCTCGCCCGCTGGGCGCTCGCCAAAGATTACGGCAAGGACCTCGTCGTCTCCGGCCCGCTTTACAAGAGCATGGAGAAGGACGGGAACAAGATCCGCATCCACTTCGAGCACGTCGGCTCGGGACTCATGACCGGAAGGAAGGAAGGCCTCGCCCCGGTGGAGGAAACCACCGGCCAGGACCTCGAGCGCTTTGCCATCCAGGACGCCGCCGGCACGTGGCACTGGGCCAACGCCCGCATCGACGGCGAGACCGTCCTCGTCTGGCACGACGACGTGAAGGACCCGCAAAACGTCCGCTTCGGCTACGAATCCAACCCGGTCGGCATCAACCTCTACAACAAGGAAGGCCTCCCGGCCTCGCCGTTCACCACGGACTGACCGCCCACCGGCGGGCTATCCGACCGCCGCCGGGGGATGGCCGGGGTCCTTCCCGATGCGGAGCCCCAGGTAGGTGACGAGGGCCCGGGCGCGGCGGTAGAGCGCCCAGCTGCTTTGACCGATCAAGCGGAAGATCGTCCGGCGGCGGTGCCTCCGGTTGGGATCGGGACCGCGGGTGTTGGTCGATGGCACCTGGTCTTCCCTCACGAGCGGGGGCTGCACCTCCGCCACCCGCAGGTTCCAGCACCGGGCGGTGGCAAGGTGCACATCGTACGGCAGGACGAGGTGATCGAGCGTGGCCCGCACCTTCCGGGCCCCTTCCCGGGTGTAGAGGTTTGCGGTCGCGCCGGTATCGCCCTTCCACGACACCACCACCTTTTCACCGGTGGGCAGCTCGGCGCGAGTCAGCCAGGGATTCAGCCGGTGGCGGCTCTCGATGCGGATCACGTCCCAGCCATCGACCAGGCGCACCAGGGAGTGCAGCCGCTCCACCAGGCCGTCGCAGGGAATCGCGTCATCCTCGAGAATGACGGCATGGCTGGCCGACGCATCGGCAAGAAAGGCATCGAGGGCGCGCCGGTGGCTCAGGAGGATTCCGAATTGCCCGGGCGGCAGCCGGTAGCCCCGGTAGGCCCAGGTGCCTTCGGAGATCTTCACCCCGAAGGTCGCCGGGTCGGCTTCGGTCCCTTCGACCCCCTCCACGAATCGCACCGCCAGGCCCTGGGCCGCGGCGCGTTTCTCCAACGCCGCCCGCCGATCCGTCGATGCGGGCAAATTGATGCAATAGCATGCGATGCGGAGGGGATCAGGCATGATGTCCGGCACGGCCCGGATCTACGGCCCGATTGATGGTCCTTCCTGCCGCAGGCCGGAACCCGGCGAAACCTACAAGCGTCCGTTCCCCCGGGTCAAGCGCATGAACCGGTTGGCCCCGGCGGCCGGCACCACCGGCAACGGCGCGCCGCGCCGGGCAATTTCCTTGATGTCATCGAGGCCGTATTGTCTTTGACTCTCGACATCCGTGCGGCCCGTGGCACGGACTTCTCCCATGCCCACCACCAGCAGCGATCTGGAATCCAGGATGGAAGAGCCGCTCGGAGCACTCCGGGCGAAGCTCGCCTCGGTTGATGCCGCCCGGATTCCGGTCTCGGTCCTGTGCATTGCGCGGCACGGATTCGCAACCACCCGGGTGAACCTGGAGAGTCTCTACGAGAAGACCGGGACCCGCTTCCTCGTCATCTACGTCGATATCAACTCGCCCCCGGCCGCGCGCCACTACCTCGAAGAGTGTGCCGCCAGTCGCGAGCACTTCTTCCATCTGCGCGTGGACGAGTTTGTCTCGAGGCAGACGGCGCGACTCCTGGTGCTGGACATGATTCCGACCCGCTACACGGTCTTCCTGGACAACAACATGCTGTTCAGCGAGGGGTGGCTGGAGGCGCTGCTCCGCACCGCGGAGGCGGAGGAGGCCGCGGTGGTGTCCCCGCTCATCGTCATGCAGGGAGGCAACGTGCATTTCAGCGGGTCCCGCCTGAGCAAGACGCGGAAGGGCAAGGTCCGGAGGATGCAGACCACCCGCGAGGCGCCCATGTCGGCCCCGCTGGAGTCCTGCCGCCCGGAGCAGCAGGAGATCGATTTCGGTGAAAGCCACTGCTGCCTGGTGGAAACGGAGTGCTTCCGCGGCAAGGCGGCGGAGCTGTTCCTCGAGGACATGCACAACGCCCACAGCATGGCCATTCCGACCCACCTCCTGAAGCACCGCGACGGGCACAGGATGTTGATCACGCCGGAATCCGTGGTCTCGATCCTGCCCATCGCACGCGGATACGACTTTCCGTGGCTTTTCGAGTCCTACAACAACCTCGAGATGCTTCGCGATTCCTACGCGTGCCACCAGCGGGTGGTCGGTGACGGGTACGGATCCAGCCTCGCGAACCTGAAGTGGCACCGGAAACATCTCCTCTGGCTGCTGTGGACGATGGCCCGCGACGGCAACCTCGAGAACCCCGGCCTGATCCGCAGCGAGGAGGTTCCCGACCACCTCGCCGGATACGACAAGCCGCTCGCGGACGGCATCTACGAGGAGGTGCAGACCACGATCCTGCCGTACCTCGAGGCGCACCACCCGGAGCACGTGCAGGCCCTGAAGATGTGGATCTACGAGATCGAGGACGTCATCGGGTGCATCGATGACAAGATCCGGAGCCCCGGGGCGGATCCCGCCATCGCGACCCGCATGGGCCTGTCGATCGTGATCTGCACCCACAATGGAGCCAGGCGGTTGCCGGCCGCCCTGCGGGCCGTGGCTGCCCTCCGCAACGAGGATCGGCGGCCATGGGAGGTGCTGCTGGTCGACAACGGCTCGACCGACGGCAGCGCGGAGGCCGCGGAAGCGGCGTGGCCCCGCAAGGCCGCAGTCCCCCTCCGGGTCATTCGCGAACCGAAGCTGGGCCTCGTTCACGCCCGCCTCGCCGGCCTCGCGCATGCCTCGCACGAGATCATCAGTTTCATCGACGACGACAACCTCGTGCCGGAACACTGGCTGGATGCCGTCGGGAGGGTGATGGATGCCCACCCCGAGGCGGGCGTCCTCGGAACCTCCGCCATTCCGCTCTTCGATTCCGACCCCCCGGCCTGGGTCCACGAGAATGGCGCCGGGTACGCGATCGGCCACCAGGGTGACGGCGCCGGCGATGTCACCTGGACGCGCGGATACGTGTGGGGTGCGGGCGCCTCCTTCCGCGCCGAGGCCCTGCGGGCCGCGCTTCTCCGCTTCGGCGAGCCGGTCCTCGTCGGCCGCCGCGGCGAAGGGAACTTCGCCTCCGGCGAGGACTCGGAACTCTGCATGATGGTGCGGGCCCTCGGCTGGAAAATCTGGCTCGATCCGGCGATCCGGATCCGGCACCACATCCCGCCGGAGAGGCTGAACTGGCCGTACCTCCGCCGGCTCCACCGCGGCTTCGGCGCGGCGGCGCTCGACCTCGCCCGCTACCGGCTGCCGCCCCCGGCGGAGCGGTCCCAAAAGAAGGCCCCGAAGGTGATCCCGTGGCCGCTGGCCATCTTGAAATCCTCCCGGCGCATCTGGAGGAGGAGGCGGCACGTGCTCCGGATGCTCAAGGGCAAGGACGAGGGCGACCCCCGCGTGCTGGAAGTCGAAGCCGAGTGGGGGTTCCTGCGGGCCCTCCTGAAGGCGCCGGGGCGCTACCGCGCCAACATGGACTTCCAATCAAGGCTCAGTCGTGAGGTTCCCGACCGGTGCGCGGCGGCGGGCGGGCGGGATGACGTTCTCCCGGCGGACCGGCACGCGGAAACCGCAACCGCGGGGAAGGCCCCGTCCGCCCCGCCCTCGCCGCAGCCCTGACCGCGTGATCCGTCATTGAGAAAGATCCTCGTTATCGACCCAAACTGCCGGAACTCGTCGGGGCACTACTATTCGACGTCACGGTCGCTGCTCAACGCCCTTCCCGCCGCCCGGAAGTTCATCGCGGTGCACCGCCGGGCGGAAGACGGGCTGGAGTTTGGCGACGGGGTGACGGTCTGGCGCTGGCCGGATGACCGCACCCTCGCCGGCCGCATCTTTCGCAGCGTCAGGAAGAGCCGGCGATACCGCCAGGGGTGGCCCGCGCGCAACGTGGGCATCGTGCTGGAGCTCATCGCCCGGGCCGGACTGGGGGCGCAGGATGTCGTGATCGTCCACAGTTCCCATTCGCAGCTTTCCCAGGCGATGGCCGACGCGTATCGCGCCCTTCCGCCCGCGTCGCGGCCGGAGCTGCACCTCCGCCACATCTGGAGCGAACCCTCGTCGGGCGATCCGGATTTCACCCCGGCGCACGAGGCCCTCGCCGCGCTGAGCGATTCCCCCGGCATCCATGTCTATGCGGAAACCGTCGAGATGCTCGCCTTCATGACGGCCTCCTATCCCTACGCGTCGGTGCGGCAATGGCCGCTGCCGATGGTGATCGATCCCTCCGCGCCAAGGGAGGAAAAGTCCGACCCGGCGGAGTGCTTCGTGATCGGCATGCTTGGGAGCAAGCGCCGCGAACAGGGGGCCGGCCAGATCGCGCCGATCGTGCGGGCCCTCCTTGATCGCGGGTGCCGCCCGGCATCCGCCCGCATGCGCATCCTCCTCCAGTTGCCCTCCGGCAGCAGTTCACCCCGAAAGCGCCGGGAGGAGGCGCGGCGATTCGTGGCGTCCTTGCCGGATCCCGCCCCGGAGAGCGGCGTGCAGCTGGAATTCCTCGACCCCATCCTCTCCACCGGCGATTTCCGGAAGGCGATCCACCGCTCCCATGTCCTCCTCCTGCCCTATGAGCAGGAGTCCTACGGAATGCGGGGTTCCGGACTGATCATCGAGGGGGCCCTCAGCGGCACCCCCGTGGTCGTCACCCACGGGTTTGCCATGGCGAACTGGCTGGACCTCGCGGGCTCCCCCCGCGCCTCCGATCCGGCCGGCTATGCCGAGGCCCTCCGATCCGTCGCCCGCGATTACCCGCAATATCGGGCCGGTGCCCTGCGGGCCGGCGAGGCCGTCCGCCAAATGATCACGGAACGGCTCGAGGACATCCGGGGCGGTGAATTTTGATGTCGGGGAACAACGCGATGGATCGGCAGTTCATCCCGCAAATTGTAGGGCGGGCGCCCCGCCTGCCGCGACCCCATCGGCGCTGCAATACCGACACCGCCTTCGTCGCCCGGGACCGCCTTCGTCGCTCGGGCACGTTCCAGGCATCACGGACACCTCTTGCCCCGCCTCCCGGCCCTCCGCCACCCGGCCACCGGGTTCTCGCGAAGGGCCGGGTTCTTGCCGGGCCGGAAACCCTGCCTGGACGATCAATGGAGCGAAGCGTTGAAAGCGTCGCGCAGGCCCGTCAACCGTCCCGTCGGCGTCTCGGCGGGGTCGATGTTGTTGGCGGAGTTGATCTGGATCATGGCCTGCACGTTGTTGGGGAACATGATGTAGATCGCGCGCGCCCCGCGCCCCTGGCCGTAGGAGCCGTCCGCGCCGCCACCGATGGCCCCCCCGTGCCGATAGGCGGTCCCCACGGCGGAACTGACGGTGAAGGTCCCCAGGCTTTCGGACTTCATGATGCCCAGCACCTGGGAGTTGAGGATGAGGCCGTTCTCGAGGGCGGCGAGAAACTTCACGTACTCCTTGGCGGAGAGAACCCAGCTTCCCGCGCCGCATTCGTAGAACTGATTGGTCTGGTGGGGGTAACCGGCCACGGATTGGTCTGCGAAGTTGTAGGAGTAGGCGATGTTGTTGCTGGTGTAGTAGGTCGTCGGGTTCGCAATCCCCGCGGGCTTCAGGACGTGGTCCCGCACATACTTCACGTAGCGCTCCGAGCACCGCTTGTTGAGGTTCTCACCCTTGATCCCATGGCTCTCGAAGTTCGCCATGTCGGCGGGATTTTCGAGATAGGGAATGATGATGCGGAAGAGGGCAAAGTTGACGTTGTCGTATGCGAAGGTGGGACTGATGAAGCTGAAGCCATCAGCCACTCCCACCTCGATGGCCTTCTTGAGGTTCTGATACTCGTCGGCATCGCTGCCCTGGCCCGTCAGACCCGACTCATGCCGGAGAAGGTCCTTCATGCTGAGCAATTCCACGCCGTTCCCCCGTTTCCAGTAGGCGGGAAGGTAGGGTTCGATCCTGGAGTTGAGGTTGAGCCCCTTTTCCTGCAGGAGGTGCAGGATCGCGGCCGCCGTGATGGTCTTGGAGGTGCTCTGCACGCCCTTCTGGGTGTCCGCCGTGAAGGGCAGCGGACCACCGTCGGGAGCGAGCATGCGGTTTCCGACCCCTCCGCTCTCCACGACCTGGCCGTCCTGGCTGATGGCGTATCCCAGGCCCACGCAGTTGCCACCGAAGCGGTTCTCGATCTCCTGCGCGAAGCGATTCGTGTCGATGACGTCGCGGGTCCAGGTGGAGCCCCCGGCGCGCTTGAGGTGGAAGGGGTCCGCCACCGTGTAGGTGTAGAAGCCCGAGTTGCTTCCGGTGCCTTTCGGGACGTCGATCCATTTCCCCTGGATCGAGCCGCCGCCCGCGATGCGCGTCGCGAAGAAGACGTGGGCGCTGACCGGTTGGCCGCCGGGGGCGAAACCGCTCTCGCGGAAGCCCACCACATCGGCGCCGATCTCGCGCAGGTAGAGGCTGTCGTTGCCGCTGCGCCACGCGCCATCGAGATCGCCGGCGCTCATCGAGTAGAAGCCGGGATCACGGCGACCCGGGAGGTTGAAATCACCGAGGTCGATGGCGTCCCAGTGGCCCACCGAGAATTCGCCCGACGCGGCGAGACGCGTGAGGCGCCGGCCGTTTTGATCGATGCGGAACTTCAAGGTGCCGGTTCCGGTGCGGCCCCCCTTGGGGAGATCCCACCAGTTGCCCTCGACGTTCCGGCCGCTGATGGTGCCCCGGAACACGCAGGCGTAGTTCTCGGTGCCGGGATGCTCCCCGAAGAAGTAGATGTCGTTCCCGTCCCGGGTCATGTAGTAGGCCCCGCCATCGTCCCCCGCGTAAACCGGAAGGAGGGAGAAGGTGGCCAGCCCGGAGGGCAGATCGTGTCCCGCGCCGGGGGTGCCCTCGCCGACCCCGCCGAGGTCGGTGGGAAGATCATGCCCTGCGCCCGGTTGACCCTCCGGGGTTCCGGCGAGGCCGGAGGGGACGGAGCCCTTCGGACCGGAAGCGGTCGGGTTGGTGCGCTGCGGAACGCCTGCGCCGGGATCGCGCCGGCTCGGCGGATTGGTCCGGACCGGAGGGGACGTTCTCTGGGGTGTGGCCTTCGCCACGCGTTGGGGTGCCGCGCGCCGGGGGACGGTCACCTTCACGTAGGCGCTGAAGTTGTTGGTCTCGTTCGACTCCCGGACCTCGTTGATCGAATCGGCCTTGGCCCGAACATGGATCACGCGACCCGCGAGCGAATACTTGGGATCCTTGATGCGCACCTCGCCGATGACGCGGGCGACGCCCTTGGCGCGCACGCCGCGGAGCTGGGCCGGTTGACCGTTCACGAGAAAAGAAACTCCCTGCGAGCCCGGACGCGCCCCGGGGATGACCCGTTCGAGACCCACCCGGAAAGCGCCGGCATGCGCCGTGCCGTCATTCTGCACGGTCACCACCATCGGAACGACGAGCTCGCCACGCTGGTAAGAGGGGTCCCTCGATGCGACCGCCGCGATCCGGAGATCCACCGAGTTCCGCGGCGCGGTGCGCACCGGAGATCGCTCCTTCCCGGTTTCGCTGTTTGCGGAGCGATGGTAGGATTTTTCGCGCTTCGTCGGTGCGGCGTGCACCGCGTTGAGGCAGAGAAGACCGACGAGGGCTGCGACGGCGGGTATGGAGAGAGTTCGAATTAACGTGGTCATGTTCTTGTGGCTGTGGGTCCGCAATTCGACGGCTGGAAACCCGCGTTCATGCATCCTTTTCATGAACCACTCCCCGGCATTGCGTTTTCACGGCCGATGCTGAATCGCTTGTCGTCGGCAGATCAAAGGAGGGCCGGCTCCTCTGTAAACATCCGCGATATTCCGGAGAACCTAGGGATCCCCGCGTTCTCTCGCGGGCCGGCGAGACCATCCGCCAAATGAGCGCGGAACGGCCCGAGGACATCCGGGGCGGTGACTCGTGATGTCGGGGAACAACGCGATGGTCCGGCAGTTCCTCCCGCAAATTGTAGGGCGGGCGCCCCGCCTGCCGAAACCCCACCACCCACGCCCACCCGGTGGCCGAAATCGCCATCGTACGGCGGGCGCCCCGCCTGCCGCGACCCCATCGGCGCTGCAATACCAGCATCAGCCGCCTTCGGCGCCCAGGACCGCCTTCGGCGCCCAGGACCGCCTTCGGCGCCCCTATCAGGCCTCACTGCGGCACTGCCCGCAGGAACTCGCCGTCGGCCTTGCGCTGTAACGGGATAAATACGCGGTCCCTCAATTCACCAACGATTGGCTGGCCCAACGATGGCAGATGGGTGCTCGCAACAGGTGAAGGCCAAGGGGACGGTCAAGACTTCTAAACATTCGAACCGCGTGCGCGAACGGGTTCGTCGAAAGCGGTATCAACGGGATCGATGCCCGGTCCCGCCGTTCGCCCCAACCGCACCGCCGGATAGGTGCGCCACGTCCCGAATCCCGCGTGGGGACCCGACTGGAAGGCAGCCCGCAAACTCGCGGGCGAGTTCAAAACAGAATGAAAACCTTGATGGACCGCGAAACTTCGTGAGCTCCGTCGTGCGCGCAAATGCTGCTCAACAATGCCAAATCATCACCAGGTTCGGAGATTCGCCGGATCCGTGCGATGCGCGAGCCACGCCGCGCCGAATCGGCAAGCCGTTGAACGTGAGAGCCGCGTCGACGAACGCGCGGCCGCCACCGGGATTGCCTTGACCCTCGACAAGGAGAGGATCTAGCATGAAAGCCTTCTCCCTGGGTTTTTCCTGGGACGCGTTTCGCACCGCGTCCCGCCATCCGCAAACCATCTACTCGGCCCATGGCTACCTGCAGCAAGGGAACGACTGCTGGAGACGAATTTTCCGGACGCGTGTCTCGTTCGGCCCGACCCGGCATTCCGCCGGCCGTCGCCTGACGAGGGACCTGGCGTGAAGCAACAGCAACCACAAACACCAATGAAAACCACAACCATGCCCGCCGGCTGGCAGGCAACGCGGCGAGCGTCCCGCGGGATGTCCGCCAGCCACCTCCTTCGCTCCGCCCCGGGCCTCGTGACCCTGGCGTGGCTCGCCACCTCGATCGCGGCCCCGGCCGATGTCGGACGGCCCTCACCCCTGGAAACACGCAACTTCAGCGATTCCGGGGTCGATTACCAGATCAGCTACACCGACGAGGCCGGCGACTCCGACCGGGTCTCCACGACCGACGTCGACAACCTCGAGGACTTCGCCAAGACGTCCTACGACCGGCTCGTGAACGTCATGAACTTCCGCGCGCCCTACCTCAGCACCATCCCCGATTACGAGTTCATCGTGAAGGACGACTGGTGGTTCGCCGAACCGGCCTGCGTGGTCCTCGACGCCCCGAGCATCCGGGCCTGGCCGGTGAACGACTCGAAGGTCGTCTTCCTGCACGAGCGATTCCACACCGTGCAGCGGAACTACAAGTGCGACGTCAACGACTGCAACAGCGGCTACATCGGCAGCACCTTCGGAAAATGGGTCTCGGAGGGTACTGCCGACGCCATCATGGACAAGGCCTACGCCGACATCGACGACAACACCGGCTATCCCTACTACGAGGGATCCGCCCGGAACTTCATCGATGCCCCGAACGTCAATCTCTTCGATCGCGAATACAACGCCTGCCTGTTCTGGAACTACCTGATGGAACAGGCCGGTTCCACCACCTCCGAGCCGCATTACGGGGTGGATTTCATGGTGGACTTCTGGGACCAGGTGGCCGCCAACGGCAACAGCGGTTCGGCGTCGTCGAAGCTCGCCCTCGAGCAGGTCCTCGGGGCGAAGGGCCGCACCCTGCCGAGCATCTTCTGCAACTTCTCGGTCTGCAATTACACCCGGGACTACGACGTCTCCGGGCTTGCCGACCCCGATCCCTACGCCTACGTCGACGAGCAGACCCAGGCGATCCTCTCGAGCGTTCCCACCATCGACACCGGGTTCATGCCCTCCAGCGGCAGTTCCAGCGTGAAGGAATGGGCCACCCGCTACATCGAGGGCAGGGTCGACAACACGAGCCGCTGCACCGCGATCGGCTTCCGCGGCGAGGTCAAGGACGGCCAAAGCCCCATCGCGTGGGCGGTGGTGGCGGTCGACAGCACCGGCAAGGTGGTCGAGATCCGCAAGGGCTCCGGCCCGGAATTCACCGCGGCCTTCTTCGGGTCCGCCTTCCAGCCCATCGAGCGGGTGTGCGGAATCGCCATCGGCTTGGAGAACGGCGCCAACTTCGACTACGACCTCGACTTCGGGACGCCCGTCCTCGACATCCTGCAGCCGACCTTCTCGGCGCAGGCCTATCCCGGCCCCGCCAATGACCCCGGGAACATCGTGGTCTCGGTCTCGGTGACCGGCGTCCCCGGCCTCGCGCCCTCCGGTCCCGGCACCCCCTCCATCGGCGGCCTGCGGCCCGAGGATTTCGGGGTCGAAATCGGCGGCATCAACGCCCCCATCCTCGATTCCGCCTACTCCGGCGGACTCTATGAACTCCTCGTCTCGGCGCCGGTGCAGGCCGCCAACGGCCTCTACGACCTCCGCGTCACGCTGTGCCCCGGCGAACCGAATCCGATCACGACCCTCGAGCAACTCTCGGTCCTCTACGGCAACATCACCTTCCACCATGCCGTGGTCCTCGACATCTCGGGGAGCATGACCTTCCCGACCAGCGCCAAGCTCGACGCCGCCAAGCAGTCCGCGCAGTTCTACCTCGATGCCGTCAACGACGGCGACAAGGCCACCGTGGTGACCTTCACCGGCGACGGGTCGGAGTGCAACAACGACGCCGTCAACCTCGCGGGCGCGAATGTCATGCTGGATGCCACCCCCGCCAACCGCACCTTCCTGAAAAACCAGGTCGAGGCGCAGGGCAGCGCCAACCTGACCTCCATCGGGGACGGGCTCTGGATCGCCCAGGACGCCCTCGACGCCAACTTCGATGCGGCGGCCTTCGACACCATCCTCCTCCTCACCGACGGAAAGGAGAACGAGTCGCGCTACTGGGACAAGGACCCCGACGCCTGCGGGCAGGCCTCGGGCCGCCTGATCGGCGAGAACACCACCGTCAACACCCGCGCCTTCGGCGAGGAGGCCGAAACCGACCTCTGCCAGCTCATCGCCGGCGCCACGGGAGGCAACTACCTCTTCGTGCCGGTCCTCGAAATGGGCCCCACCCCGCCGCCCGATGTCGATCCCGCCAGCGCCTTCGCCGAGATGCGCAACCAACTGACGTTGAGCTTCCTGGCCGGGCTCGAGAAGGCGAAGCGGCTCCAGCGCATCGAGCTGCACCGCGACACCCTCCCCGCCAACAACTCCATCCAGATCGACCTCATCAACCCCTACAACGATGTCGACGACGCCATCCTCTACGTCGGGTGGTCGCCGGAATCGAAGGTCGCCGTCACGGTGCGTGATCCCAACGGGGTGGACATCAGCACCTACACCCAGGTGCGCAACGAGTCCGATCATCATGTCGTCTTCCATTTCCTGCCCGCCAATCCCCCCATCAAGGGGATCTACGAGGCCACCCTCGACGAGACCGACGGGGTGAACCTCGAGGTCTTCGCGGGATTCTCCGGGAAGCCGGGCAACGACCTCGACTTCCACTGCGTCCTCTCCCCGGTGCGCAATGGCGGACAATTCCCCCAGCGCGAGGATGCCCGCGAGATCTTCGAACTCGGCATGCCGGTCGACATCAGCCTCGCCGCCCGCGACTCGAGGGGTCCGATCCGGGGCCTGAAAGCCACCCTCGAGGTGATCATGCCGGACGGCACCCCGGCCTGCCCGAAACCGCTCATCATGTTCGATGACGGCGTCCACTCCGACGGGCTCGATCGCGACGGCCGCTACGGGATCCGCTACACGCGGACGCCCATCGGCAGCAACAACCTCTTCGCGAACCGCGCCGAGATGCCCACCACCCCGCCGGAGGGCGACGGCACCTACCTCGTCAACATCCGCATCTCGGGGCAAGACAACTTCGGGGCCCGCCTCGAGCGCACCTTCGAAAAAGCCTTCCAAGTCTACCGCCGGATCGAATCCGGCAACGGCCAGGGGGATACCGACAATGACCAACTCCCCGACACGTGGGAAATCTACTACGGCACCAATCCGAACGTTCCGGATGCCGGCGAGGACCCCGACAACGACGGCCTGCCGCACAAGGACGAATTCCGGTTCGGCTGCCACCCCTTCGATCCGGACACCGACGACGGCGGGGAAGCCGACGGCTCGGAAGTCAACGCCGGGCGCTGCCCGCTGTGCCCCGATGACGACCTCTTCCCGGGACTCTCGGAAGTGGCCCTCATCACGACCTCCGACTCCCACGGCGACGTCCGGAACCTCCTCCCGTTCGCGCTCTTGCTGCACTTCCCCGACGACCCCTCCTACTCGGCGATGGAAGTCTACCGGAACACCCTCCCGGCCGGCCTGACCCTCCCCGCCAACCGGGTGGCCACCATCGACATGACCACGGGGGTCGTCACCGACCACTACGACATGGGCCTCGTCGACGGGCAGGTCTACTTCTACCGGCTGCGGGCCCTCGGCGCGGGCGGGAACACCTTCACGCCCTTCTCGCGCATCATCAGCGCGGTGGCCTCCGGTGACCCGGCCGAGCCCTTCGGCTCCATCCTCATCAACAGTGGCGCCGGGAGATCGGATCGCACCAAGGTCGCCGTGAAGCTCCTTCCCGGCGACGACGCCGTCGAGTACCGCCTCAGCCAGAGCGCCTTCAATGCCGCGGACCCGTGGATCCCGCTCCCGCCGCCTCCGCAGGTCGTGCCCTTCCAACTCACCGGACTCGGGGACGGCGACCTCGCCATCCTCAATGTCCAGTACCGCTCGGCGGGCGGCATCGAATCGCGGCCGGTCGATGACACCGTCCTCCTGTCCTTCACCACCGACAATGACAACGACGGCACCATCGACGCCCTCGACAACGACGACGACAACGACGGCCTCTCCGACAACGACGAGTTGTTCATCTACTGCACCAACCCCTACGTGAAGGATTCCGACGGCGACGGCTACAGCGACGCGGCCGAGGCCCAGGCGGGCTCCGGCGGCGACCCGCTCGATCCGGACGTCGTGCCCGACGGCGACGGGGACGAGTACTCCGATCAACTCGAGGTGCTCCTCGGATCCGATCCTGGCGATCCCGCCAGCACGCCCGACATCGGCCTGGAGGTCGACGAACTTCCGGGGAACGTCGTCCGGGTCACCTTCGATACCGTGACCGGGGTGCTCTATCGTCCGCGCCTGCGCAACAACCTCGACCTGCGCATCCTCGACTGGCCGAACCTCGGCGGCCCGCTGGAAGGCGACGGCAATCCCGTCACCATCGACCTCGCCATCGATGACCAGGTCGAGTTCTACGCCGTCACCATGGCCCTTCCACCTTGCGAGTAATCCGTAGCCATTGCACATGACCGCCGGCGGAGACCTCCCCGTCTCCGCCGGCCCCTGGCCATTCTGCCGCCGCGCAAGCGCAGCGGATGGGTTGAGGTCGAGCGGGGGTTGGCGCACAAGGAGTTTCCCGGTGACTCCGCGGCCCAACGGCAAGACGACTAATTGCTAAGAAATCGCTCTTTCACCCCGGGTTTCCTGGAGTCTCCGGGGCCCGGTCCGCCTGAGGCGGATGGTGGGGGTGCAAATCGGGACAACGACTGCAAAACCGTGGTGTGCATTCTATTCCTTTCGAAGGGCAGGTGGCGGTGGTGGAGGGTCACGAGGTCGTGGCTCACTCGACCCCGATGCGGAAGAACCCGAGTGGGCCGGTGATCGTGAAGGTATGGCTGGCTTCCGGCTCGACGCCGGGAACCCCGGTGGCCACCTCCGTCCACAGCGTATCCCGCAGATCCTCCTTGTACTGCACCTTGTAGGTCTTCCCGGCCACGGCCGACCAGAAAACGGTCAACTGGTCGCCGTCGAGAGAGGCGTTCGTGATGCGCAGGAACGAGCCGGGGTCATTCGGGTCGGTCCCGGAGAAGTATTCCTCCCAGTTCGCGGCGCCGTCGCCGTCGGCGTCGGCGAGGGCGGCCTCGTCGGTTTCCGGCAGCCCGTGCATCGCCATCCAGGATCGCGGCACGCCGTTGACGAGCAGGCCGTCCACGATCAACTCCACGCGGTTGCCATTGATCACCACCGCGGTGGCTTCGAGACCCTGGGCGTCGAATCCCGAGATGGTGATGTTGGCGCCGTCCGGCCCCGTCACCAGCGAGGGCGAGTCAAAGAGGGTGAAGACTCCCGATCCCCCGGTGTAGGCGGACCCGTCCACCGCGATGAGGGCCCCTTCCAGGTCCATCGAGACCGCCGAATGGACCGGGCTGATCCCCGAGGCGCCGAGCACGAAGCGGAACGTCCCCTGGCTTCCGCCTGGTTGGCTGAGTTGGCTCAGCTGGATGACGGCGTCGTCGCCAACGACGCGGAATTCACCGGGACCGTCGGTTCCGACCGTGTCCGGTCCCGTTTCCGTGGCAACGGTTCCGCCCGAGACGGCAAAAAGCCCTCCCGCGTTGACGGCGAGGCTCGCGGCACCCACGCTTCCGTCGAACTGGGTCACCGTGCCCGACCCTCCGCCGGCGCCCAGGGTGAGCGCGCCGGAAATGTCGATGGAGAAGTCGCCCCCGACGAGCAGTTCGCCGGTCAATCCGGACTGGTTGCCGATGACGAGGGTGGCCCCGGCGGCGTTCTCGTCGAGCGTCACGACGGCATCGGTGTTGATGATGACGTCGTCGTTGCTGAAGACCTCCTGCGAGGACCAGTTCGAGGTCACGTCGTAGATCACCGTGCCGGCCACGTGGTCCTGCAGGACGAGCTGGATCAGGTCCGCGGCCTGGTCCTGGACGAAGGCGGCCTCCAGCCCCCGGAGATTGAAGCCGGTCGTGTTGAGCTTCGCCGGGTCGGCCGTGCTGACGAAGTTGGGCGAATCGAAGAGCGTGAAGGTGGCCGGGCCGCCCGCGTAACCGGCGCCATCCACCTCGATTCGCCCGCCCTCGAACACCAGCCAATGATCGGAATGGACGGTGCTGACCCCGGTCTGGTCGAAGACGAAGTTGAAGACGCCCTGGAAGAAGGCGCCCGACTGGGTGATGCGGCTCAGGTTGATCGTCCCCGCGTCGCCCACGATGCGAAACTCGGCCGGGGACGTCTGTCCGAGCCTGATTTGCCCGTACTGGTTGAAGGTTCCACCCCTGACCTCCACGAGCGTTCCGTTCCAGAACTGCAGGAGACTCGTGGCCGGGTCCGTGACTTCGTTCAGGTCGAACCGGCCCGAGCGCACCTCGATCCGGCCGCCGCTCGTGAAGCTGACCGTGGCGCCGGTCGTGAGCACGCCCCCGTCGATGACGAGCTCCCCGCCGGGCAGCACCGACAAGTCGTCCTCCACCCGGAGGTCGCCGCCCGCCAGGTGGTAGCGCGAGAGATCGCCCGTCCCGCTGGAATTGATGGCGAGGGCCGGGGTGGAGACCGCGCCGGCCGATTGCGCTACCGTGCCGGCGCCGGTGCCCGTCCCGATCCGCAGGGTGGTGGCAAGGGTCAGGTCGAAGTCCTGGGCGATCTGCAGCGCGGCGGTCACCGGGCTGTTCTCGTCGTTGACCACCAGCGAGTCCGCGAGTTGGTCCTGGTCGAGAGTCACGGTGGCGTCGTTGCGGATGATGACGTCGTCGACCGCGGTCACGAACTTCGACGACCAGTTCGAGGTCACCGTGTAGATCACGTCCCGCGGCGCCAGGGCGGTGATGCCGACCGGCAGATCCGCCGTCGTGACGGTCCCGTCGAGCTCCTCCGAGGTCACCCGCAGGGTGGCGGTCGCGCTCTGCCCGTCGGTCAGGCCGGCGACGGAATTGTCGAACTGCAGGTCGATGGACCCGCGGGCGGGGGCCGGGTTCTCGACCATCCACGGCAGGGCCCGCAGGTGCGTGAAGGCGCCCGGGTGGGATTCGTCGATGAACTCGATCCTGATGACGTCCGCATGGGTGGGCCCCGTGAATTCGACTTTCGCGGTGGCGGAAGTCACGGTGTCCTCGAGGGAATGGAACAGGTAGAGACCGGCGGTGGGGTGGAGGGTCAGTTTATTGATCTCCTGGTAGTCGGAACTGGCATACTCGCCCCCGCTGAGCACGTTGATGTACCAGGCGGTGGCGTTTGCGGGAAGGGCGGCACTTGCGGTGTAGCTGCCGTCGGGATTCTGCACCAGCGTCGCCGCGACTTCCGGCCATGAAAGGTCGCCGACATGCCCATTCCCCGTCGTGTAGGTGAGCACGGCGCTGTCGAGCGTCCTGGTCGATTCGAAGACGACCTCGGCAATGCCGTTCTCAAGTTCGAGGGATCGCTGGGTGAGCCACGGGCTGCCCGTGTTCACGATGCTGTCGGCAAACGCAAAGGGTTCCGGGCGGTTGAAAATGTGGCCATGCAGCAAATTCGGAACCGCGGACATCATGTGAGGCCCGGCGGCCCGGTGATAGCACGCCGCCTGGCTGTCGAGAGGGAAGTGGAAGTCCTCGTTCCACGAGAACCAGAACGACGGCATCGTCGCCCGGTGGAGGCGCACCATGGGGTCGAGCACCTGGCGGTAAATCTGGTTGTCGGTCAAGACGGTGCCGTAGACATTGCGCGCATCGGCGAGATCCCCGCAGCCGTACATGGGGATGGCGAAGGCGAAGCGGTTGTCGACACCCATGACCGTGCTCGTAATGACGCCGCCCCAGGAAATCCCCATCACGCCCACGTTCGCCGGATCGATCGCGGCACGCGCCCGCATCAGCGAATTGGCAAGGACCGTGTCCGCCACCGCGTGGTACATCCATTGATCCTCGAAGGGTTCGACATCCGAATCCTGGTAGATGCCCACCCGGGAAGGTCCGGGCCACTGGTGCTCCACCCAGCCACCCTGCGGGTCGTTCACGTCGGTCTGGCCTTCCACCGCGATGGAGATGGCGGCGTATCCGCGGTCATACCACTGCTGCACCCAATCGCGGAAGGCGGTGCCCCCGCCCCCGTGAACAAGGACAATTCCCGGCACCGGGTTGGCGGCCGTGGCGCCAGCAGGAATCCCGATCCAGGCGAAGACCTTGGTGGGCTGCCCCTGGTAGTCGAGGGCATCGTAGTAGATCCGCTGCAGGCTCCCCGCGGTCACCGAGTTGATCGGGACCAGGCCGGTGGCGTCGTACATTTGCGGAGCAGTGAGGGCGCCGAGGGCGTCGAAGGCCGCATTTTCGTTGTCATACGCCGGGTTGGCGGGGATTGCGACCGAGACCGTGGCGTCGTTGCCGGTTCCGGGAGTGTTGGCGTTTCCGGCGATATCGGTGGCCACCAATCCCGGAACGGAGACGGTGACATCCCCGTCGTTGGCAACCGAATTGACCCGCACGAGGTAGTCGGCGGGCCCGCGGCTAATGGAGACCGAACCGGGACCGGCGGATCCGGAAACCGAAACATCCGCGGCCTCGAATCCGACGACCCGCTCGCTGAAGACCGCATCAAAGCGAAGGGGCAGCGAGGCGGCGGGGTCGACCTGCTCGGCGGCCTGGTTGACGGCGAGGGATGGCGCGAGGGTGTCGATCGTGACGGGCAGGGTGGCCGGGTCGTAGTTGGAGGAAATCTGGTGGACGCCATCGACGAGTTCGGTCGCCGGGGTGATGGTCCATACGCCGAAGGCGTCGGCGGTGGTGCTGCCGATGTCACCCGCAAGGTCCGAGGCGAGGGTGACGGCGGCGCCGGGCGTGGTGACCCCCGTGATGGCCGGCGTGGCGTCGTTGGTGATGTCATCGGTGTCGGAAACGCCGGAGTCGGACCCGGCGGCCAGGTCCGGCGGGCTCGGATCGGGGCCCGTGATCACGTCGAATTCCCCGAAGTAGGTGGACCTCCCCGGGGGATCGATGTCCCACAAGATGTGGCGCGCATTGACGAGGAGCCCGCCGCCTTGGGCGCGGGTGCTGGAAACCACCTGCCGGTTCGCATCGGGAAACGGCGCGTCCACGGTGGAGAGAAGGATCCACCCGGCGGCGACGAGGCCGGCGGCGTCGACCGGAGTCACCGCGTCGGGCGCGGTCTCGGCATCACTGTAATAGAGCTGGTAGTGTTGCTTGGCGCGGTTCGCGTTGTTCCATGAATAGGAGTTGATCTCGTAGACGGGTTGCACCGACTGGAGATCGACGTGATAGCGCGCCGGGGCTGACGAGGGGTTGAACTGGAAGGAAACGCTCCGGGCCCGGTCGCTCGCGGTTTGCTGCGCTTCCCCGTCGAGGAGGGCGGCGGGCGGCGCGCTGCCCGGTTCGATGACCCCCACCGGCGCGGTGGCGGTGGCTCCATGGCCCTGCGAGACATCCGCATAGTCGGTTCCCGACGGCCCCGGCAGGGTGGGGAAGATCCAGTCCGTGGTTCCGGGACTGGTGTCCTCGACGATCACCACCTCCTGGATGGCGTCGTCGTTGACCGTGACGGTATTGTCCGAACTGGTGGATGCGGTATTTCCGTTTCCGGCCAGGTCGGTCGCGCCCCCGGCCGGGATCGTGGCGCTGACCGTCCCGAGGCCTCCGACCGTCCCGACGGAAGCGACGAAGACGGCCGGCCCGCCCGAAACGGAGACGTCGCCCGGGGTGGCCGTACCGGACATGGAGACATCGTCCGCGGAAAACCCGGCGACCTCTTCATCGAACATGACGTCGAAATCGATCGGCGTTTCGAACGTCGGATCCGCCTGCGACGCTCCCTGCTCGATGGTGACCGCGGGCGGGACGGTATCGATGGTGACCGGAAGGGCGCTCGAGGTCCCCTCGTCGGTCGAGGCGGCGACCTGGTGGAGGCCGTCGGCGAGGGCGGTCGAAGTGATCCGCCATTCACCGGAGGAGGCGTCCGCGGTGGCCGTTCCGATCTGGCCCGCCACGTCGGAGGAAAGCGTGACCAGTTTCCCGGGAGTGGCGAAACCGAAGAACTCCGGGGTGTTGTCGCTCGTGATCTCGTCCGCCTGGGAGACCCCCGTATCGGACTGGAGGGACAGGTCGGGGGGAGTGATCGTGATCGGCTGCATGCTGATGATGTTTTCCGCGTTGATCCGGTCGAGCCAGAGGTTGGCATGGGCGCGCAGGCCGACCCGGGAAAAGTGGACCAGGGTTCCGTTGGCTTCCCGGTAGGGTTCGCCGTTCTCGTCCCGGCCCTGGTCGGGATCCGTCGGCGACACCAGCATGAGGGTATCGGTGTCGGCCCCTTCGAAGACGAGGGGATCGGCGTCGATGAGGGCCTGCTGCGAGGCGACCATGTCGGGATTTCGACTGTTGCCGCCACCCGCAACCCGGGCCACTCCCCAGAGAAAGTCCCGATTCGCATCGATTCGCGATTGGGCGATGACCTGCTCGAGTCGGGTTTGGTAGTTTTGGGCACGAGCCCCACCTGAATCGGACTCGCCCTGGTGCCAGAGGACGCAGCGGAATCCGGAGGTGTTTTCCAACTGGGTGACGGCCCGGCTGAGACGCTCGTAGTTGTCGTTGTCCTGCAAGCTGACGTCGTCCGGATCATAGAGGGGATGGTTCTCGTCATAGCCGGGGAGCCAGGAGATCACCGAGCTGCTCCCGCGGCCGACGGTGAGAAACCCGACGGGGACGTCCAGCTGCTGGGCGAGGAACGTGCCCAGGTCGGGCCAGGGGGAACCCTTCGATCCGTGACCGACCGGCTGGGGGTCGGTCCCGAACCGCCAGCCGCCCGTGTACATGTCGAAGGCGGAGACGCGCTCGTCCCCGGGAGTGACCTGGACCTCGCCGAAGTTGCAGGAGTTCGATTGCCCGGCGGTGACGAACATCTCCCCCACCCCGACCTTGGGCACGCTGGATGCGGCCAATTCCACGGCCCCGTCCATGACGCGAAGTTCAAAGTCATACCAACCGCCTTCCGCGATGAGCTCGCCGGCAAAGTGCCCGTCGGGATCGAGGGTCGTATCGATGGTTTGCCAACCCGTGGGGGTCCCGCTGAATCCCGCCCTCGGCACCATTCTCGCCTCGACGGCGGTGATGGGCCCGTCGCGATAGACCCCCGCGACCCGGACCGGGGCGAAATTGAAATCGTTCCGCTGGGTGACCGAATGGGTTCTCGGGGTCAGAAGTTGAAAGGGGGGAGGACTCGTCGTGATATCGAACTCGCCCATGTAGGCGGCATTGCTGAGCCGCCGGAGATCGAAAAGGAGGTGGCGCGCGGTGACCACCGGCCCCAACTCGGTATTTCTCGTGCTGGCGACCGATTGAACGTCCCCGACAGGAGGCCGGAAATCGACGGAACTCAACACCTTCCATCCATTGGCAACGAGAGCATCGCCGCCGGTCGCAAGCGCCGAGGCGTCAGGCGCGGTTTCCGCGGTGCTGTAGTAAAGGATGTAGGTCTGCACGTTCCGGGAGCCGCTGTGCCAGCAGCAGGTATTGATCGAGTAGAGGTCCTGCACGCTCTGCAGGTCGACGTGGTAGCGGGCCGGGCTCTGGTTGCCTTGCCAGATGAAGGAGGCGCTCTGGCTCCGCTCGTTGGAGCCGGTCTGACCCTGTCCGTCGAAGAGGATCTCTGGCGGAGGCGAGCCGTTTTCCGCGGCACCCGCCGCGATTCGGATCGTCACGCCATTGCCTTGCGCGGCGTCGGCATAATCGGTATCCGTGGGTCCCGGCAGCGATGCGAAGGTCCATTCGGCGACGCCGGGACTGTTGGATTCCACCACGGTGACGGGCTCGGCGTCGACCAGCGGGCCGGACAGGAGCACTGCGGCGGCGAGGCCGGCGGGAAGTGTCCGTCGCGGTCTCATCGCTTTCAGGTGGTAGTGGTGAGTGGTGGGGAGGACCGGGCTCATGCCCGACCGTAGCAGCCCGGTCCGTCTCCGGTATCACGTGTTTACGTCATGAGCGATCTGGTCGTGGAACGGAGGTGGCACGATTCGCCATCGATCGCGACACCGGACGGGTGCGTGTCGTGCAAATCGCGCGATCGTTGGTCCTTCAAGGATCGCAGCGTCTTTGTATGACAACCCGGCGGTTTGCACCCGGGTGCAAACCCGGTGGTTCCGGTGCGATGATCACGGTGCATCGCTCGCGACCGGCGGTTTCTTTCGCCTCCCGAAGTTTCGCGGCGGCGGGACGAAGGGGGGAAGGCCCCGGGTCGCCCAGCCAGTCAGCCCTCCCTCGGGTCACAAATAGGGGTCAGTCACAAATAGGGGTCAGCAAATAGGGATCAGGTCACAAATAGGGGTCAGTCATATCATATTGACAACTTGTTTCGCACCGCCAGTCTTGGGAGATGCCGAGAGAACGACGCATTCAGTATGCGGGCGCGATGTATCATGCCATGGCGCGGGGTGCCCGGAGGGAGGACATCGTCCATGACGATACGGATCGCCGGCGCTTCGTCGAGACGCTGCGCCATTCGGGTCAGCATGCGCCATTCGGATCAGTCATATCAAATTGACATTCTC
The DNA here is from genome assembly GCA_013001695.1 of Akkermansiaceae bacterium. Taxonomy (GTDB): domain Bacteria; phylum Verrucomicrobiota; class Verrucomicrobiia; order Verrucomicrobiales; family Akkermansiaceae; genus Roseibacillus_B. The sequence goes on along the minus strand of JABDMC010000093.1, from coordinate 380 downwards.
CAGGGAGGCAAAGCGCTGCGCAGAATGTTCGTTTGAAATGACTGGCCCCTAATCTGCGGCTCGGTGCGGATCTCGGCTTCGAGTAGTTCCGGTGACACAAGAGCTTGCAGTTGGCAGGCCAGTTCCCCCGGCAACCGGTCCCAAATTTTTCGCCCCTCGCGCTGCAAAACGAGTTACGCTCGCGCGAAATAAGGGTCAGTCATATCAAACGAACATTTTTCTCAGTGCCCTCGCGGCCTGCTTCACCTTGCGCTCGCTCTTCTCCAACTCGCGGGCCTGCCGGATGATCCGGCTGACGGCATTCCGCGCCCCCATGTGGAGGCGCTCGGTCAACCAACCGTTGTCGATCAGGGCTCGCTCCCGGATCAAGCCTCCCACAA